>JBBRBA010000124.1:0-2254 GCA_038206285.1 Geobacterales bacterium | reverse complement strand
CGCCATCGGCGTTGGATCAAGCCGCACAATCCGTCCATACCGATCCGGCCCGGATGATCGTCATGGGAATCGGGCAGCTTGTCCCTCTCAAGACTCAACAACCTAAACCTGAAAAATAAACTACGTATTGCTATTATTGCTGGGATTGATTATTATTTTAAAAAATTTTAAGGAGGTTCACCATGCAGAAGATTTTAATGTCAATTGCACTGACTATGTTCGCAGCAAGTCTCGCCTTTGCCGCAAGCCATGATGTTGTCAGCTTGCCTGCCAAGAACGGCAACGTTTCCTTTCCCCACAAAAAGCACCAGGAGATAAAGCAGTCTAAGGGTTGCAAAGCTTGCCATGACTTGGAGTCGGGCGGAAAAATTTCCGGCCTAGGCAAAGATTGGGCGCATAAGACCTGTAAAGGGTGTCACGAAGAAATGAAACAAGGCCCTGTCAAGTGTGCTGAATGTCACAAAAAATAAGAAGATCCTTATGCACCGCGAGGGGATGGAGAAATCCCTCCCCTCGTTTATTTTGGCGCTAACGGGAAGCAGCTATGCACTAAGTTTTGGTACATTATTGCAAGGACAAAGTTTACCAGCCACCCCGATTGTCAACCCTGCCACAGTGCCTAAACCGGCCCGACTCGCCTCATCCAGACTGCGCTGCAGCGACAGTTCTCCGATGACTGCCCCTGCGAATGGCCCGAGCAGGATGCCCGGAATTCGCAGAAAGAGACCTACCACCCCCCCAATGCGGCACCCATCATGGCATGCTTCGAGCCGCCGTACTTTTTAACTCCCAGTATGGATGCGGCAAATTCCACCACATAGGTCAGGGCCGCCATTCCGGCAAGGAGCAGCATTGTCCAGATGCCGATGTAGCTGAAACCCTCCGCCCAGGCACCAAAGAGCAGCCCCAATAACAGGAGCGGTGCACCCGGCACGACCGGCAGAAGCTGTCCTGCCAGGCCGGTAAAGGCCAGGATAGTGCCGATTATCCAGAGTTGATCATGCATAAGTAAAACCAGGATGCGTTGAGTGCATGTTGCTCGTCTCCGGCTGTCGGTCAGCCCTATGTAAATGGTTGCAGTAGCGGCCTTGCCAGGTTTAATTTTGATGGATCCCGGTATTCCCTGAGTCCGATGTTCATGCCCAGATGCCCCTGTTCGGGTTGCGCCCGATAGGTTCCGAACAGCCGGTCCCACCAGGGCACGTTAAAGCCGAAATTACTGTTGGTATCGCGTGGTAGTACAGAATGATGTAGCCGGTGCATGTCAGGCGTGACCAGAAAAAGGCGCAGCCATCTGTCAACAGTTTCGGGAATCCGGATGTTGCCATGATTGAATTGTGCTGAAGCATTCAGCACGACCTCAAAGACAACAACTGCAATGACTGGAGGACCAATCAGGGATATGGCCGCCAGTTTGATCCCTATGGAAATGAGTATTTCCAGTGGATGGAAGCGGTTGCCGGTAGTAACGTCAATATCGAGGTCGGCATGGTGCATCCGGTGTAGCCGCCAGAGAGTCGGCAGAAAGTGGAACAGCACATGCTGAAGATACAAAACGCCGTCGAGTATCAGGACCGCCAGGACTACTTTTATCCAGTGTGACATAGTTGTAATATTCAGGATGCCCCAACCACGCTCGTGGAGAATGAGGGCCAACCCAACGGGTAGAATCGGTAGTGTGAATCTCACAACGAGAGTGTTAACCAGCACCAGGGAGAGGTTCGTAGACCATCGGCGCGTTTTGCTGTCATTCAGCACGCGGCGGGGGGCTATGAACTCCCACAGAGCAACGGCCGTGAGAGTGCCGAGAAAAAAGGTAAGTCGTATGGTCTGCTCTTCGTACATCATGTAACGAATCCGTCGGCTACCCGTTCAACGCCGCCTGGAGTTTTGACTCATCGTCATGCGAGAGCGAAGTCTTGAGAACCTTTCCACCGGTGCCTTTCAACTCTTCGAGAACCTTGTCAGGGGTCGAATGCCTGACGAGGACGAAAAGCGTGGAGCTTTCAGGGGTCATGGTGGCAGCCAGCTCTTTCATGAAATCATCATTTATCCCGATGTCGCTAAGAGCGCCGGAGATCGCTCCGGCAGTGGCTCCCACAGCAAATCCGAGGAGCGGATTGATGAAGATCTTGCCGATCAGGGTTCCCCAGAAGCCGCCACCCACGGCGCCGGCGGCTGTTAGGTTGACAGTCTGGTTAAGTTTTACCTTTTCGTTGGCGTCCTTGATGGCGACAACTGCATCTTCCAGGTC
>JBBRBA010000123.1:0-3156 GCA_038206285.1 Geobacterales bacterium | reverse complement strand
CTCCTTACCGTTACTGCGAACTTTGCGTTCTCCAAGCGACCCTTTCGGTAACTTGTCGAGTTCCCGGCTAATCTTGTCCACGACAAGCAGGCAGCGGTCAGACTCCGACTGCAACATCCTGAATACGCTCTCATCCTTTTTCCTGGCTTGCATGATACAACCTCCATTTTGTACCAACATAATAGCATATAATTTAATTTGTGGTACAAATAATTGTACCAACATTATAGCGTGATATCGGTAGTATTGGTACAAAAGGGCGTTGGTTACGAATTACTCTACTGATTTAGCTATGAAGCATTAAGGTTCAGGGCTTGATGTAGGCGTTCAGACCGATGGTGACCGGCTTGCCGTCAACCATGGCGGTAGTGACGGCGTTGCCGCGGCTGCTGGCTACCACCAGAGTCTTTTTAGAGGCGGAAGGAGTGGGTTTCTCCAGGTCGATTTCGATACAGAGTTTGTTGCCTTTGATTTCTACGGTCATTGCCATGGTATGACTCCTGTTTGTCGTGATGAAAGCAGTGTGGCAGAGCGGATTAATTCAATCGTATCGGGCTGTTATCTGGTATTAGTCCTCTATGAAAAAATCACTTCTGGAAACCAGTCCCTACCTGAAAGACCCGGAGATGCGGAAGCGTTTGCTGCGGCGTTCGCTGGTATCTTCGTTTGCCATCGAAGGGATTTATCTTAAGGAAGAACCCGCCGGTTCCGTCAAGGAAGATTCACAGACATTCACTGCCCACAAGTAGCCAACGTCCTCTCGACTACCGCGTTGAAAATCCTCTCCATCGCTACTGAATATTGCATCAAAGCGACACCGTCTCAAAAACAACCTTCGACATTGCCTGACTTGACAATATTCTCATAATGCTCGCATCAAAGGACCGCTTGAACTCAGAATCTTGTGCGTAGAGCTTGTAAAGGTCCAGCTCTCGCTTACGCTCCTGGCTGACCGCTTGACTGATCAGTTTTTCCAGGGCGAGGCTACGGTTCTGCTCATCATGGTTATTGACGACCTGCGTCTGATAGTTGGGATTTTGCATAACATGCTGGGCGATATTGATGAACTTGACCCGCTGCTCTTCCGGAGTTGCCTCCCATCCCGCGAACCACCGTTCATTGAACGCCTTGATAATTTCGTCAAGGGGATCTACCGGTCCTCCTGGTCCTGTTCCACGTATGTTCGGGTTCTGTGGATCGAGCTCGGAATTACTTGCATCCAGGCCGATGCTCTGCTTAAGTTTGACCCGTTCCAGACCATAGGTCGAAAGGTCAACCTATTACAACAGTGACTGGTTGGCAAGAATCCTCTTGGTTTCGGCCGGGCTCACCCCGGCCTGCATGGCAAAATCAGGCCAGGCGGCAACGGCGTCACGCACCTGCTGCACAACTTTCGGCGCCGTGCCGACACCGAACCGGTCGGCCATTGCCAGTAGATCAGACTGTGAAATGCCGCTGAATTTGCCGTTAACCGCCATAAGATGCTGCCAGGTCCATTCACCAGCGGGATTGAACGCATAGGTGACATCGTAGGCGGGCGCCAGTTCCCAGCGCTCCCCTTCCCGCAACAGGAAGGAAATGTTCTTGGTGTGGTCGTCACAATTGGCCGCCATGACATTGAAGGCCATGCGCCGGAACGCTTCCTCAAGGGCAGCATAATCCAGACCCAGACGGACAACGGTCTGCAAAAGCTGGTTATAGTCGTGGCTGGCCTTCTGCTTGTAGTCCAGGTGAGCCATGGCGCAGAGTGAATGCAGATGATGCTTGCGGTTCCCCTGCCGATCAAAGCGCCGGGTCATGAAGTGCGCCCGGCCGTTCTCCTCCAACAGTCGGCAGGGTGACATGGCGATCCCGGCGGCAGTGGCCATCAGGTAGTAGGCGTATTCGATCCGGCCATAATCCTGCGTCCCTCCCAGCTCCCGGTCAGCACCCATGCCGTCGAACTTGAGCAGCCAGTGCTCAAAGCCCGGCTCAACATCGAACTGCCCCGGCCGGATCTCATCGGTCACCGGATTCCAGGCAATGGCCGCCTTGGCCCGTGCGCCACCGGCCGAGGTGCCGACCTGGATGATCTGCGCCAGTGCAGCCTTGGCAAGGTGGTCCGAGCCGAGCTCACCGAGAATCGCCAGCCGGGCGCTCTCCACCAGCCGGGAAAGCTTGATGGCCGTGCTGCCGGCAATGGCGGGAGTACGGGCCGGCTTGAACTCCAGCGCCCCCATGCCACGCTTGCCCATATACGCCAGGCGGTCGAGGGGGGTAACCTGCTGCTTGTCAACACCCTTGCCTGCCATCCACGCATCAATCAGCGCATTGCCGAAATCGTCCGGCAGGGCATCGGCCAGCAGCGCCGGCAAACGCTTGAAGCTCAATTCAGGGAGATCGACGAAAACAAACGGCTGCCGGCCTTCGGAGAGAGGCATGGTAAGCGGCGCCAGCTCAATGCCGGACTTGAGAAAGCGGCTGTCGTACTCGAAGGCGTAATAGCCCAGATTCGGCGCCAGGGCAACCGCACCGACGGTTTTGTCCCAGATGCGCACCTCTATGGCCCGGACCGGATTATACATGGGAAGGCCCCCTGCTTTTCGACGCGCGTTGCCGTGGCTGTTTGGCTTTCAACAGCTGCATCGGGCTGATGGCAACTGTCGGCGCCAGGGTTTCCAGCCAGTCGGCCCGCCCCAGGGTGCGCAGCACCTTCACCAGCGAGGTCAGCGTTGCCCCTTTGCCGTTTTCCAGATTTTTCACGGCATTGAGCGCCACCCCCGACTGCTCGGCCAGCTGGCGCTGATCGATGTTCCGCCGCAGGCGCAGGTCGCGCAGCTGCTGCCCGAAGGTAACTTCCATCTCTTCCGGTGTTTTGGAGTTTTGCATAAAAGTCCTTTTTAGGTCTCTTGATGCGATAAATATATACAATAGACTTAAAATAGTCCACTGCTAAAGTAATTACAGCTTTGTTTTGCTCCCCATGTAACAAGAACCCTGCCGTATCCCCTCATCCGGCCCGAGGCCACCACTTGACTTCGACAACTCCCCTGAACTTCCCCCGAGATTGTGGACAGTCCGAAAAGCTGCTACAAAAGCAGACGGAGGACAGACATGGTATCGAAGAGAAAGTCGTTCACCCGCGAGTTCAAGATCGAAACGATCAAACTGGTTACC
>JBBRBA010000122.1:0-3268 GCA_038206285.1 Geobacterales bacterium | reverse complement strand
TTAATCGTTGACCGTTGACCGTTCACGGTTGACCGAAAAAGCAATAACAGTAAACGGATATCAGCTCTTTTTCAGTAAACGGTCAACGGATATCGGAAAACGGGTGTCAAAAGAGATGCCGATTGTGGTGGCTGGGGTAGGAGTTACGGCGAATTAAATAAGCTGTCCCAGGAATTTGCACAAGCTTATCAAAGAGGGTTATGCCGAGTTGTACGAAAAAATCGTACAACTGAAATTTGCCGCCGCTGATGGTAAATTTTACGCTACCGACTGTGCCAATACCGAAACCATGTTCCGCATTATCCAGTCTGTGCCATCGCCAAAAGTGGAGCCGCTCAAGCGTTGGCTGGCAAAGGTCGGCAAGGAGCGGATCGATGAAATAGAAAATCCAGAGCTCTCCATGGAGCGGATGAAATCCCTCTATGAGAAGAAGGGTTATCCGAAGGAGTGGATCGACAAGCGGATGCGTATAAGGAATGAACGACGTAGAAGTTTGGTTTACTCATAATTCATACCTCATAATTCATCGTTGCCTCTACAACTGCCGGATCAAGATGGGGCTGGAAGGGCAGGGGTGGCGGAGCGAGCAGCGGGTAGCCTATGAACTTGAAAATATTGATGTTAGCCGCCTTTAGTTATTGCTTAACTCGTGCGGATACTGTATTAAATATGTGAAATTTTAATGTGTATTTTGTTGGAGATGTAATGCAGCTGTATTCACGCCATCCCTTATTGAAATCTGAGCCGTCCGGGGCAGCTAAGTGCTGTCGGACGGCTTTTTATTAGGGTACTAATTTGTCAAATCTCTCAATCAAAGCCTTCCCGCCTGTTCTGGATACTTCCAGCAATGACATCATTAAGGATTTTTTTGATCCTGCGCTGAGTGTTTCAGTCCGTTATGACCGCGGTGTCGGGTTTTTCAGTGCTGCCTGGCTGCGTCTGGCAGCACTGGGGATGACGACCTTTGCCGCCAATGGCGGCTATGCACGCTGGGTTACCAGTCCTATTCTTGGTGAGGATGATTGGAATGCTTTGCTGGAAGGTAGTGAAGCCCGCACGGATGAAACTCTCAGACTGGCAATGGAAGTGAGTATCCAGGATCTGCGGCGATCACTGCAGAAGGAGACGCTTTCGGCGCTTGCCTGGCTGGTGGCTGATGGCATTCTTGATTTCAAGCTGGCTTTGCCCCGCAACAAGCTGGATCAGGGGGAGTTTCATGACAAGTTCGGCATATTCACCGATTCGGAAGGAAACCAGGTCAGTTTCAATGGCTCCTATAATGACAGTGTTCAGGGAACGAGAAACTATGAGTCGATCAAGATTTTCAGCAACAGCCACCCCGTGCTGGCCCTGCTGGTAAAGGCTGATAACGACCGGTTTGCCAGGCTCTGGAGTAACAACGATCCGAATGTTCAAGTTTACGATTTGCCGGAAGCGGCCAAGGCAAACATTATCAAGCTGCGCACCCAGGATCGGCCCTATCCTGAACCTAACCATGAGCAGTTGAGCCTGATAAGCGGCGGTGTCAGCCTTGCCTATGTGCCTGCGCCGACTATCCCGGCCTCGATTACATTACACGGCTATCAGGATGAAGCAATTGGCGAATGGTTTGCCCATGACTGCAAGGGTTTGCTGGAGATGGCTACAGGAACCGGCAAGACAATAACGGCCTTGTCAGCCTCTGTCCGGCTCTACGAGCGGGAGAAGCGCCTCGCTGTCATCATGACGGTTCCTTATCAACATCTTGTCGATCAGTGGGATAGGGAAAGTCAGCAGTTTTGTTGCAGAGCTGCTCAGGATGGCGAGTGCATGACCTATTGAATGCTTGTGCTGCTCGCTTGCTGTATGAAAAGAATCCCGAATAGCAAAAATCAAGCAGCGTCTCTCTCCATTGAAAGGTGGTTAGGCATTGTGAAATCATTGAAACTCGAACAATACGAAACAGCCTTTTCTGAAGTGCTTGGCCTGATCCAGGGGGCGCGGCAGCGCACCTGCAAGGCGGTCAATTCAAACCTGATTGACCTTTACTGGAAGATTGGCGAGCACATCAGCCAGCGTATTGCCACCGACGGGTGGGGTAAAGGAACCGTCACCGCGCTGGCAACGTTCATCGGCAGACATCATCCCGGACAAAGGGGCTTCTCGCCTCAGAACCTGTGGCGGATGCGCCAGTTCTTCGAGGCGTATCGGGACACGGCAGAACTCTCATCGCTGTTGAGAGAACTTCCCTGGTCTTCAAACTTGCATATTTTGACAAAGACCAAGCGCCCGGAAGAGCGTGAGTTTTATCTTCGCATGGCAACCCGTAATAACTGGCAGGTAAGGGAAGTCGCCCGACAGATTGACGGAGCATTGTTCGAACGGGCCGTACTCAATCCGCCGAATCTCTCAACAGTGTTGAGAGATTCGCAGCCGACTGCCGATGAAGTTTTCAAAGATGCCTATTACTTCGAATTCCTCGGACTTCCGGAACCGCACTCCGAAAGTGACCTTCATGGCAGTCTGGTAAGGAATCTCGGCAGGTTCATCACTGAGCTTGGGCGCGACTTCTGCTTTGTCGGCTCGGAATATCCTCTGCAGGTTGGTGGCAAGGATTTTGCGCTCGATCTGCTTTTCTTCCATCGCGGGCTGAACTGTCTTGTCGCCATTGAATTGAAGGTGGGAGAATTTCAGCCCGAACACCTCGGCAAGCTCGAATTCTATCTGGAAGCACTGGATCGCGACGTACGCAAGTCCCATGAGCACCCGGCCATTGGCGTTCTTCTGTGTGCCACCAAAGACAGCGAAGTAGTTGAATATGCTCTCAGTCGGTCACTTTCTCC
Organism: Geobacterales bacterium; assembly: GCA_038206285.1. Taxonomy (GTDB): domain Bacteria; phylum Desulfobacterota; class Desulfuromonadia; order Geobacterales; family DSM-12255; genus VEOV01. Next base: position 446 of record JBBRBA010000122.1, on the reverse strand, counting down.
AGCGCTCATCGCCGAATATCAGACAAAGCTGCCGGATAAAAAGCTCCTGCAAACTAAGCTTCATGAGTTTTATGCACTTCTTTCGGCAACGGAAGAGGAATAGCAGGAGCGGTTACTCTGGCGGCAACTGGTGATTTGAAGAGTCCAGACAAGCTGGTGGGGGTGTTTCAGGTCAGTAAACCGGCGATTGTGGTGGCTGGGGTCGGGGTGAGAGGGAGTTAAATAAGCTGTCACCGGAACTCCACCGTTTTCTGCGCATGGCATCGGGGTCGGCTGCAGAACTGCGCACCCAGATGTATATTGCCGCAGAGATTGAATTGCTTCCTAAAGATTCAGTAAAAGACTTTATTGATCGTTCCAAATCAATATCGCAAATGCTCCAAGCGTTGATTAATTCGCTTAATCGTTGACCGTTGACCGTTCACGGTTGACCGAAAAAGCAATAA
>JBBRBA010000121.1:0-3679 GCA_038206285.1 Geobacterales bacterium | reverse complement strand
AAGGTGACCGGAGGCAATCTGACCGGGATAGTTCTCTCCCCGGCAAACCCCACGCTGAGCAGAGACACCGGCACCCTCATGACAGCCACCGGCTCTTTTTCAAACAACAGCACACGGGACATTACCGGGGCGATTGACTGGTCGGTGGTCAATCCGGCCATTGCCACTGTCACCATTCCGGGAGCCAATCTGGCCGAGCTGAAAGCCCTCGCGGTGACAGCAGCACCGATCGCAATCACGGCGAAATCCGGCGGATTGCAAGCTGTCGCCAATCTGACGGTGGTCGCCCCGCCGCTACTGTCCCTTGACCCGATCCCCCCCCCCAGCCTCGAGCTGTATGTCGGCACCAGCATACGCTTAACTTTATCTACCAACTTTAGCGACGGAACCAAACAGAACGTGACCGCCAACGCCGTCTGGAGCTCCGGCAGCGCTGCGGCTACCGTTGGTAATGGCATCCTTGACGGGGGAAGGGTCAGCGGCGTCGCCGCATCCGCCGGTCCCGTCACCATCAGTGCAAAGTATGGCGGCCTGACTGTCACGGTTCCGGTTACAGTCACAGAGCACGTCGCCACAGCTCTGACTATCTCGGGTCCCATGATCGTGCATGTTGGCAATCAGGCCAATTTCACGGCAACGGCAACCTACAACCTGTCACAACGGGATGTGACAGCGGACGTAATCTGGAGCAACGACAAACCGAACATCGCCGGCATGGTCGACAATCCGAATCAGCCTGGACTGCTGGTCGGGGTTGATAGCGGCACGGCGACTCTAACGGCCGTTTTCTCCGTTATAAAGCAAATCAGGACTGTTACAATACAATAACTGTTACAGGGGAATACTATGAAACCAATCTGCCTGACAATGATCGCCCTGTGCCTGTCGCTGCTGTTCTGCGGGCCGGCTCTGGCGCAGCACACCGGCCCCTACTTCGGGGCATCTCTTGGTGGCAACATCCTGACCGACGCCAAAGCTTCCGAAGATCTGGAAAGCTTCAACCTCAAATATGAACCGGCACTGCAGGGGAGCGTCGTCCTTGGATGGGACCTCAAGCCGAATAACATCCTGGGAGAGGGGCGAGTCGAGCTTGAATATGCCCGCCGCAGCAATCCGCTCGACCAGGTAGATTTTGCGGAAGGGAAAGCCGAGGGAGGTGGCGACCTGACGGTGGACAGCCTGCTGTTTAACTTCATCGGCGTCGTTCGCGACAATAGTAACTGGTCGCCTTATGCCGTCATCGGCTTAGGCGCAGCACTGATCGATGCTTCCGGACTGAAGGTGTCAGGCCAGCCCCTTTCCAATGACAAGGCAACGGTTTTTGCTTATCAGTTGGGCGCAGGAGTGGATTATGCGCTGACCGAATCTCTTGCCCTTGATCTTGGCTATCGGTTTTTCAGTACCACCAAACCGGAGTTCACCGAGCCCAACGGCCACAGGTTTGTAACCGATTATCGCAGCCACAGCGTCATGCTCGGGCTACGTGTCGGCTTTTAGAGAGATTTTTGCGCAGAAAATGTTCCAAACCTTTTATGGCGCGGTGATAGCAACTGCCAGGCGAGTATCCGTCTGTTTCTCGTTCTAATCGGCACCAGGACCATGTTGTATGCCAGATCGCAGTCTTTCGGAGTGCAGGTGCTTATGGGTAAAACCGGTTATTGTTTTTATGCCGCCATTGCCGGTCAAGTCCTCGGCGCAATGGACAGGGGTGAGACCAGTATTCTCATTTCAGTCGATCTGAACCTGACTCGCGCCGCATTTTCCATTTACGGCGACGAACTGATCCTGGACGCGGACAATCGGCTGAGCCGGGCGGAACTGCTGCAGATTGAGGGGAGGGAGAACAGGGTCTTCTACCTTGAAGATGGCCGACTTGAAGTGCTTGAAAGCAGAGAAGATGGTTATTACAAGCTCGTACCCACGAACCAGGCGCCGCTGCTGGAAATCAGCGGGGTGAAGATGCACATCTCTAAAGGCATCAACCCCTTTGAAAGTGCCGGGCAGATGGCCGCACAGGTCGTGCGCAAGGGGAGCCGGGTGCTGGATACCTGCAGCGGGCTCGGCTATGCGGCCGCGGCAGCGTTGCAGCTCGGAGCGCGGGAAGTCATATCGGTCGAGCTGAGCGCAACCGTCATGGCGCTGCGCCAGAGAAACCCATGGTCACAGCGGATATTCGGCGCAAACATCCAGCTGGTTCATGCCGATATCGAGGAATACATCCGGGAACTCGCAACGGCATCCTTTGACGCCGTCATTCACGATCCGCCCAGATTTTCCCTCGCCGGGGAGCTTTACGGGGGGGATTTCTACCAACAGCTTCACCGGGTGCTGAAGAAGCGCGGCGGCTTGTTCCACTATACCGGCAATCCACAGCTGCTGAAACGGGGCAGTGGTTTTATGGATAATGCCGCGCAACGTCTCAGGGAGGCCGGTTTTGCCAGGGTGACAAAGATTGCCGGCCTCATGGGGGTCACCGCCTACAAATGAGCTGGCGGCAAAAAAGGCTACCGCCTGTTTTTTCGGCCACTTTCCGTATCAAGATCACGCCGTTCCCGCGGTTCCTGGGTGTTGGCTTCGCTCACGCTCAACGGTCTGCCGTTTAAAAGAGTACCGCTCAAGACAGCGATTGCCTGTTGCGCCTCTTCAGCCGTTGTCATTACCAGAAAAGCCATCCCTTTCGGTTTTTTGGTACGTGCATCTGTTATCAGGTTAAGTGACTCCACTTCGCCGCAAGTGGCAAAAAGAACTCTGATGCTTTCTTCTGTTGCCCTGTTCGAGATATTGCTGACATACAGTCTCTTCCCCATGTTTTGTCTCTCCTGATCCTGTTTGATACGGTTATAGCCGGAGAACCAGCAGCGTTCCCAAGGCATTAATGATAGCATAACCCGGAGTAAATTTTATGAACAGTTTTGCTCTATTCACCGATGTGAGTTTGAACCCGCAACAGAGGTCTGGTATCGGCGGCTACCTGCTGCTTCCGCTGTCGTTCCTGGAAAACGCGCCGCACGCCATCGATCAGGGCGAACTGGCCGCACGACTTAAACTCAAGATGTTCACAGAGACTACATCGACAAAGCTCGAAGTTCAGACCGTCCTGTGGGCAGTGGAAAATTCGCGGGAAGAACTCAAAGGCTCTGCTTTTGGTGAGCTGATGATTTTTACCGATTCCCAATGCGTTGTCGGCCTGTTGGACAGAAGGGCCGGTCTGATAGCCGCTAATTTTGTTGCGAAGCGTTCAGGGCGACCGTTGGCAAATGCCCCTCTCTACCGCGCATTTTACGAAGCTCATGACCGATTCGGCTTCCAGTTGCGCAAGGTGGCAGGTCACGCCAGCACCAACTCTCACGATACTGTTCAACGGATATTTTCCTGTGTCGACAGGGAAGTAAGGAAGGCGCTGACCCGCTGGCCGGATTTAGACTAACGGTCAGTTTCATCCGGAAACTCCGGCAGGCAACTACCAATAACTGCTCATTACCCGAAATAAAATTTAGTGTCGGCGTCAAATAGAAATGTCCGGTTTTGTAGCAAATGTGTTGTCCGCTTTTAGTGAGAGAAGGAAGGCAGCCGAAGCGGAGCGAAGGCTGCCTTCCTTCTCTTTTGCCGTGTAGCGGATTCACGCGGCTTTCTTTAACTCTTGTTCTTTCATTTGCTTCCCAAAGCAGTCGTACATCGC
>JBBRBA010000120.1:0-4121 GCA_038206285.1 Geobacterales bacterium | reverse complement strand
AATGTATTCGATCCAGTGGGCCGGTCCCATATCATGCAGCGCCTCGCCGACACTGATCTCCACGGTAAACTCTTCGCCGGCCTTGACCGCCTGCGGCGCGGTAATCATCGGCAGATGCTTCTTCTCCAGCGGGCTCTTTTTGGCCGGATCCTTGGCGCGGTTGATCGTCTCGAACAGCGCCGGATCGACCTTGGACGGAAAATAACGTTCGGCAGCCGCGAGCGTGGCGCTCATGCCGGTGGCAACGGAACCGATTGCAACTGTCTTGATAAAGGTACGTCTGTCCATGGCCTGCTCTCCTTTGCATTATGAAGGTAACAACACCGGTTGTGTTATGGTGCTGCGGTTTCCGGATATATTCAAGTTGTAACAGAGTTCATTCCATATTCAAGGCTAAGCGACCGGAAATCCTTTCTGCCGTTACTCCGGCAGAAGACCTGTTAGCGATTGCACACCCGGCCATTACTGTTATACTCACCTGCCGGCGTAAGCAGCCGGTAATGTCACCAGCAGCGAAAAACCTGTATCAAGCCCTGCTGCTTCGGCAAAAGGGGATCTTATGACGGAGGTAACTTAAATGGCACAACGGGCAATACTCTGCCCCCGCTGCAGACAGCTGATCGGCAGTGATGAAAGCGTATGCTCATGGTGCGGAACAACGCGCACCAACCCGTGGTGGCGTCTTGCCTCTATAACCCGGGGAGCCACGCAAGCCGATCTGGTAGTCAAGGCTATCCTGACGGTCAATATCTTCTATTTCGCTGTTTCGCTCATGGTGAGCATGAATAGTGACGGCCTGCGCGGCCTGCTGTCTCCGGGCCAGACCAGCCTGTTCATGCTCGGTGCTACCGGCACGCTCCCCATAGACCGCTACCACAGACTCTGGACGCTCATAAGCGCCAGCTACCTCCATGGCGGACTTCTCCATATAATCTTCAACATGATGGCAGTGCGGCAGATAGCGCCCTGGGTCGCCGGCGAATATGGTGTCAGCCGCATGTTCATCATCTACACGCTTGGCGGGATCATCGGCTACTGGATTTCCTACCTGGCCGGGATACCGTTCACCATCGGCGCATCGGCAGCAATCTGCAGTCTGATCGGTTGTCTTTTATATTATGGCAAGAACAGGGGCGGGGCTCACGGCAGCGCTGTTTACCGCGAGGTGAGCGGTTGGGTGATAAGTCTGTTCGTCTTTGGGCTGTTATTTCCCGGCATCAACAACTGGGCCCATGGCGGCGGCATATTAGGCGGCATCGTCCTTGGAGCGCTTCTCGGTTACAACGAAAAGCGGAAAGAGAATGCTTTTCACCATGCGCTGGCCCTTTTCTGTGTCGTCACAACAGTTGTTGTCCTTTGCTGGGCTCTGTTTGGCGCACTGCACTGAAGACAGGGCAATAATGCTCTGTCTAGCCGAGCATCGCCCTGATGCGGGCAAAAGAGTCCTGCGCCAGCAGGTCCGCCTCTACCTCGGTAAGTACCCGCTCCGCTCCCCCCTGCTGTTCGTTGAGCAGATGGGCCGGGATCTCCTCCAGAAAACGGGACGGCAGCTTCTCTTCCAGCTGGCCGTACCTCTTGCGCTGCAGGCAGCGGGAAAGAGTGAGACTGCGCCGGGCGCGGGTAATGCCGACGTAACAGAGGCGCCGCTCTTCGTCCACGGAGAAATCCTCGTAAATCGACCGTTTGTGGGGGAGGATCTCCTCCTCCAAACCGACCAGAAAGACGTGGGGAAACTCCAGCCCTTTGCTTGAGTGGAGCGACATGAGCGTCACCGCATCGCGGCCATGCTCCTTCTTGTCCTTGTTTGAAAAGCGTTCCTCATCCATGAGCGATACCTTTTCGAGAAAGCCGGACAGGGTCGACTTGAAGGTTCGCGTTTCATAGGCGGCCATGGAGTTGATGATCTGCTCGACGTTCTCCACCTTGCGCCGTGCCTGCGCCGGCGTTTCGATGGTGCGAAAGAGTTCCTCCTCCAGACCCAGCTTCCTGAAGAGCTTTTTCCCTTTTTCCGCCAGCCCGCCGGGCCTTGAGAACTCTTCCCCGGCGGCCTGCACTGTCTGGTGGAAGGCCGTTACCTTGAACCTGGTCGCTTCGTTTATGCCCGGAATTTCAATCACCCTGCCAAAAGCCTCGAACAGAGGCACCTTCTCGGCCAGAGACCATTGGTTGATCTTCACCACCGTACCGTCGCCGATGCCGCGCCGCGGGAAGTTGACAATGCGCAGCAGAGCCACCTCATCGAGCGGATTGTCGATCAGCTTCAGGTAGGAGATGGCATCCTTCACCTCTTTGCGCTCGAAAAACTGCATGCCGCCGATCAGCACATAAGGGATTTCCGCAAAGCGGAGCTGCTCCTCGAAGGCACGGCTCTGGGCGTTGGTCCGGTAGAGGATGGCGATGTCGCTGTAAGCCAGCTCCTGTTTGAACTGCTCCACCTGAATCCGGTCGACGACGCTGGTCGCCTCCTCTTCATCATCCTTGGCAATGATCAGATCGATCTGGCAGCCGCTGCCGGCAGAGGTCCAGAGCTTTTTATCCTTGCGCGTCGGGTTGTGTTTGATGACGTGGTTGGCCGCTTCGAGGATGTTACCGGTTGAGCGGTAGTTCTGCTCCAGCTTGATCACCCGGCAGCCGCTGAAATCCTTCTCGAAATCGAGAATATTCCCGACGTCCGCCCCGCGCCAGCCGTAGATCGACTGGTCGTCGTCCCCCACCACACAGAGATTTTTGCTCCCTGCGGCCAGGAGATTGACCAGCAGGTACTGCGAGGCGTTGGTGTCCTGATACTCGTCGACCATGAGGTATTTGAAGCGCTCCTGCCAGTGGTGCAGCACCTCCGGATAGTTCTGCAAAAGCTCCACCGTCAGCATGATAATGTCGTCGAAGTCGACGGCATTGAAAGCCTTGAGAGCGGACTGATACCGCGGGTAGACAGCGGCGGCGACCATCTCCTGGTCATCGTCGCTTTTGGGCTGGAAGCGGTCCGGGGTGATGAGTTTGTTCTTGGCGGCGGAGATTTTCCAGACGATGCTGTCGGCATCGTACTTCTTGTCAGCAGAGACGACTTCGCGCAGGATCTGCCGCACCAGTCCCGACTGATCGCTAGAGGAGTAGATGGAAAAGTTTTTTTTGTAACCGAGCCGCTCGATGTCCCGCCTCAGAATACGCACGCCGAGAGAGTGGAAGGTGGAGATGATGATCTCTTTGCAGGCGGTTTTGCCGACCAGGGCGGTTACCCGCTCTACCATCTCCTTGGCTGCCTTGTTGGTGAAGGTGACCGCCAGAATGGCGGCAGGGGCTACCTTTTTATCAAGAATGAGATGGGCGATCCGGTAGGTAAGGACCCCGGTTTTGCCCGAGCCGGCACCTGCCAGCACCAGGAGAGGCCCCTCGGTCTGTTTCACTGCTGCCAGTTGCTGCGGGTTGAGTCTGGAAAGATTAAGCATGCACTTCCTTGTGAATGAAAAACACACACTGGCAAGCAGGGTGTGTCCTGGTTGATGGTCATACTGCAGAGACAAAAACAGCCGGGCTTGTGACCCGGCGTGCAAGTGATAACAGATTGAGTATGGCAAAGCAAGAAGGCTAAATTTATGCCAAAAACAGCAATATTCACCGGGTATAATGTCTTGCCTCACCAGGCAAGACAGAGTATTAATTACGGGTAATTTTTATGTATTGATATGGAGAAAGTGTGAAAAACAGGGTAGGGGAAGAGTCATAAAAGAAACCAGAGCCGTCCGGGTCAGTCATGCGCTGCCGGGCGGCTTTTAGTATAAATGCAATTCACTTTTCAGGAGGCACCACCGTTGGATCATTCCGCTCACAACAAAATCGTCTCTTTCATCTGGTCCATCGCCGACGACTGTCTGCGCGATGTCTATGTGCGCGGCAAATACCGAGATGTCATTCTTCCCATGTTCGTGCTGCGGCGACTTGACTGCCTGCTGGAGCCGACCAAAGATGCGGTCATGGCAGAGGTCAAGTTCCAGCGTGACGATGTCATATGCCCTTTGCCGGGAAACGCCTCCTCAGGTTTAGCCGACAACTGCCTGATCCAGTTATAAAGCGTGTTGGGGTGAATCCCCATATCGCTCGCTATCTGGTTTACATCGGCACCT
>JBBRBA010000119.1:0-4130 GCA_038206285.1 Geobacterales bacterium | reverse complement strand
CAGGACCCAGCCTGACAGCTTCAGGCTCAAGGGTCTTTTGCGGGGAACAACGGGTATTATTTCTTTCTGCTTGACCATCTGGTGTACCTGCCCTTTGGAAAATCCGGCAACGGCATTACTTGCAGAACTGCCGCGCACGGGACGCTTCTGTAAAGGATAATTGTAGAAGTTGTCCCGATTATTTTAAATTGGTGTCTGTCTGATATTCAGAAGAGGTTTGTCAGCTACAGCTACAGGTTTTGTCCTACAGCAGCTGCCCGATTTCAGGACAGCCACGACAATTAGCGGCCAGGGGAAAAGCGATTTCTTAGCCGTTGAAACTTTTGCCCTTGCCGGCGGCTTATCTTTGTCACGGCGTCCCATGCATTAAATGCCGATGGTGGTATAATTGTAATAAAGACATAATTGCAAAGCAGCAGATGAATTGCTGCTGTCAATCAAAGGAGACCATCATGAGTCAATACCAAATCGCCGTTGTTGTCGGCAGTCTTCGCCACGACTCTATCAACCGCAAACTCGCCAATGCTATCGTTAAACTGGCGCCGCCGGAATTCTCGTTCAAGCAACTGGAAATCGGCGACCTGCCGCTCTACAATCAGGACAACGACTCCAACCAGGCAGTGCCTGTAAAACGGTTGAAAGCCGAAATTTCGGCAGCCTCGGGCCTTCTCTTTGTCACCCCCGAATATAACCGTTCAATCCCCGGGGTGCTTAAAAATGCACTGGACAATGCTTCGCGACCCTATGGTCAAAGTGCCTGGGCGGGCAAACCCGCCGGGGTATTGGGCGCTTCAGTCGGTGCAGCCGGCTCGGCCCTGGCGCAACAACATTTGCGCAACATCCTCGCCTATCTGGATGTACCGACGCTTGGTCAGCCGGAAGCATTCATTCATGTAAAAGACGGTTTTTTTGATGAGGCCGGCAACATCGCCAGCGCAGATACCGGAAAATTCCTCCAGGAGTGGATGGATCGTTATGTTGCCTGGGTGAAAAAACTGACTGCTTGAGGAAGCGGGCTACAAGGAGGCAGGCAAATGTCAGAAGACGAATTTCATGTGCATGGTCCGCATGACCATGTACTTGAACATGCAGCTTCAGGAGGCCATGGAGAAGAAGCCGGTTCCGGCATGATCAACCGGATTGCCATGTTTACCGCGATCATCGCCACTATCGGTGCCATCTTCTCGTACATGGGGGGCGCTACCCTGTCCAGTGCCGGCCTTTACAAGAACAACGCCGCCATCAAGAAGACCGAAGCAGCCAACCAGTGGAACTATTATCAGTCGAAAAGCACCAAACAGTCACTTGCCGAGCTGTCCCGGGATCTTTCCCCGGAGAGCAAAAAAGCATATTACCAGGCCAGGGTTGATCGCTACGAACTGGAAAAGGGTGAAATCAAGGTTGCTGCCGAGAAATTGGAAGCCGCTTCATTACAGTGGGACAAGCGTAGCGATGAGCAGATGCACCGGCACCATCGATGGGCACAGGCCACCACCGTGCTGCAGATTGCCATTGCCATGGCTGCCATTGCCATTCTGACCAGGAAGAAATGGCTGGAGCAGGTCATGTTTGCCCTGGCCGGTGCCGGATTGGTAGTGGGGCTGCTGGCCGGCTTGCATGTTTGACGATAAAAATTAATCTCGCCTGATTGTCCATTACCCCCCTTCGGCGCCGATAAGAGAAACAAAGCGGACAGCGCAGAGTTCCTCGGTAACGTAGTCGTCTGCGGCAATCCCTCTTACCCGCAGGAGGGTCTGCACGATGCTGTCTCTTACATCAGCGGCGATTACAAGAATCTGAGCTGAAGCAGAGTGACAACAATCGCTCCTCTTAAGATGGAGAGATTGTTTTGAGAAAGGAAATTTATGCATTATTCGCCGCTGCTGACCGACCTTTACGAACTGACAATGCTGGCAGGCTACCATGAACAGGGTATTGCCGGACAGCCGGCCATCTTTGATCTCTATTTTCGTGTCAATCCGTTTGCCGGCAGTTATGCCATTTTCGCCGGACTCGAGCAGGCCGTGGATTTTCTCGAAAAGGCCAGTTTCACTGCCGAGGAGCTGGCCTACCTGCAATGTCTCGGCCTGTTCCGGCCGGGCTTTCTCGACTTTCTGCGCGACTTCCGCTTCCGGGGCACTGTGACCGCCCCGGCCGAAGGGAGCGTGGTCTTTGCCAACGAACCGCTGCTGACGATTGAGGGGACACTGGCTGAAGCCCAGTTCTTCGAGACTGCCCTGCTCAACGCGGTCAATTTCCAGACCCTGGTGGCCACCAAGGCTGCCCGAATCTGTCATGCCGCCAATGGTGCGGAAGTGGTCGAGTTCGGCCTGCGCCGCGCCCAGGGGCCGGACGGCGGACTTTCTGCTTCCCGGGCCGCCTGCATCGGCGGCTGCAGCGGCACCAGCAACGTGTTGGCAGGCATGACCTACGACCTGCCGCTGCGGGGGACCCAGGCCCATAGCTGGATACAGGCCTTTCCTTTGGAGCTGGCGGCCTTTCGCGCCTATGCCGCCACTTTCCCTGACAGTTCCACCCTGCTGGTGGACACCTACGACACCCTCGGCAGCGGGGTTCCCAATGCTATCATCGTCGCTGCCGAGCTGCGCCGACAAGGGCACGAATTGCGCGGGATACGCATCGATTCGGGCGACCTGGCATATCTCTCCGGCGAGGCGCGGCGGCTGCTGGATGACGCCGGTTTCAGCGATGTAAAAATCGTTGTTTCGAATGAACTGGATGAGCAGGTGATCGAGTCGGTCTGCGGCGAAGGGGGCCGGGTTGACAGCTTCGGCGTCGGTACCAGGCTGGTTACCTGTGGCGGCGAAGGTGGCGGCGCCCTTGGCGGGGTCTACAAGCTTGTGGAGATCAACGGCCGGCCTACCATGAAACTTACCGGCGACATCGCCAAGGCGTCCCTTCCCGGCAAGAAGAGGGTTCTGCGGGTGATCGATAGCGGCGGGCGCTTTGTCCAGGACGTGGTTTGCCTTGACGACGAGCGGCTCAGTTGCGGCGCAATCGTTTATGACCCCATTAATCCGTTGCGGCGGAAAACCCTTCCCGCGGACTGCCGGCTGATGGATTTGCGCCGCGTAGTAATGCGTGACGGCCGGCGGCTGACAGATGCCGAACCGATGGCGACGATGACGGCGCGTTGTCGCCGCGAACTGGCGCTTCTCCCTTCAGGCTGCCTGAGGCTGGTCAATCCCCATCTTTACAAGGTTTCCATTTCGCAGCAACTTCATGAACTGCGCGGCGGTCTGATCGCGCAACTGGCAGGCAGGGGATGATACGGTGACAGAGTCTGCAGTACTGATCAGGGTATTGAGAAGCCCTGCGTCCTTCAACAGCATGGCGAATGGGTACAATCCAGGCAGACCGGGGGAGGAGGTTCTGTTCGATGCGGAAAACTGACCCCTGCCCTGCCGGGCAGTCACTCTCCCCAAGGTTTCATCTGGTTACGCCAGGTTCATGACTGCTGTTTTATGAAACAGATAAAATCTTTTTTCAGTTGCACTGGTCCGGGCGCAACTGTATTATTGGTACAAAGTACAATTTAATGACGGACAGATAACGATAATACTAAACCATCCGCGAGGGTGGGGCGGAAAGCCTAGGGTCTCAAGCAGACAGCCGGGATACCGAAATATCTCACGATATCAGGTACCCGGCTTTTTTGTATGCAAAAATCTCCGGGACCACAACCAGGCAGATGGAGGTAACTTATGGAAATGAAGAAAGCTTCAACCCGGCTCACCGATAGCGAGCTTTTGAACGCGGACAGCTGTCATTCGAAACAAACAACAAAAGGAGTAGAGATGAAGAGTATCAGTAGAGCAACAATGCACATCTTTTTTACAGTGGCACTTGGATTAGCGGCTTTGGGAGCGTTTCAGCTGAACGGGACAGAAGCGCTGGCACAATCGTCATACTTTACCAGCAGAGGGTGCACCGGCTGCCATGGCGCACCGACGGTCGCCACCTGCAACGGCTGCCATCACCACGGAAATTCATCATTGAAAGCGACCACCAACAAGACTGCCTATGCACCTGGCGAGACCGTGACCGCGACTCTGGCCGGTGGCGGCAGAACCGGCTGGATCAAAGCCATTCTCTATGACCAGAACAAT
>JBBRBA010000118.1:0-4164 GCA_038206285.1 Geobacterales bacterium | reverse complement strand
CAGGTCGTTCGATTGTGCCATCGAGGAGGTAGCGGTAACGGTCTCCATCACCGATATCGGCTACGGTTCCGCTGAAATAGCCGCTACCTTCCCCTTCAGCAGTCAAGGCAACTGGATCCCGGCCGGAACCCGGCATGACTACTTCTATTTTCTGCGTCAGCGGTGCCCACACCCTGAAACGGGTTGAACCGTTCGGAAGAGGAGTTGCGCCGATATCAAGAATAAAACCGGTATCGCGTGCTATTGATCTGTATTGTCGGTGCATCAAACGGCCTCCGTGTAGATCATTTTTGCGGTCTTGTCGCTATTCCTGCACATTTTACCCGATAGCTTTACCAATACCGGATTTCCATAGGAGTCAGTGCTTTACATCAGACGATTCGATACGCAATAGAAACCCTTCTGCCATGGTTCTGTACAACGGTTTCGGGCAGATTCTACGGGAAACCGCATGTGCTATGAATGACGCCGCCATGAGCGGCAGTATCATGCTGTGGTTGTCGGTCATCTCCATGACGATGACAAACGCGGTGATCGGCGCTTGAACAACACCGGAAAAATAGGCAACCATACCCAAAATCACCACGGTACCTACAGGTGCAAACGGCATGAATCCGGCAAGGTTGTCTCCAAAACCGGCACCGATCGCAAGAGACGGGGCAAATATCCCACCCGGAACTCCGCTCAGGTACGAGACTAGCGTGGCCAGCATCTTTAATATGCCGTAGCTATTCGGCAGGGTGTTTGTGCCTTCGATGATGCCCCTGGCCTCGCTATAACCGGTGCCATAGGTCTGGCCGCCGGACGCAAGGCCGATCAACGTCAGCAGCAGTCCGCATGCGCCGGCAAAGAGCACCGGCGAATTTTTCATGATACCGCCAAGTCTGCCTGCAAGTCCATTTGTCGAAACACTGATCAAAATAAGACTGAAGGCCCCGCCTGCAATCCCTCCGGCAACGCCGCAGATACCAGCGGCCAGCCAACTCAGATTGAGGGGCATCGAAATAGAGGTATGTCCGAAATAGCTGTAATTGCCCATGCAGCCGAGGGAAACAACGCCTGCAATCACGACTGCCGTCAAGGTATTGCCGCTGGTACGCTCCTCAAAGGATCGGCTCATTTCTTCAATGGCAAATACAATGCCGGCAAGGGGGGTGTTAAACGCAGCGGCTATTCCCGCCGCCCCGCCGGCCAGGATCAACCCCCGTTCCACTTCCAGCCGCGAAAAACGGGCAAATCGAGACAGGGAGTACATGATTGCTGAACCGATCTGTACGGTGGGGCCTTCACGCCCGACCGAAGCCCCAACCAGCAGGGCAGACAGGGTTAAAATGATTTTGCCGAATGCTATGCGGAGGGAAAGCACCTTTTTGCGTTCATCATGATTCGGCAGGGCAATGGCGGCAATGCTTTGCGGTATTCCGCTCCCCTGTGAGCCGGGGAAAAACCGGGTGGTGATGAAAACAATCAGTGCGAGACCAAGAGGGGTTACCAAGATAGGCAGATACGGAGAATGCCGAAGCATCCCCTGAAACATGTGATTGGCATATTCGCTGCCGATTGAGAAAAGAACAGCGACAAAGCCAACTGCTACGGCGCCACCCCAGAAGACCATGCGGCGTTGCCAGACATGCGCAGTGAGACGTACCTGTCGTGTCAGCCTAATTCTGATAGGACTGCGACGCATACTTTTTACTCCTTGTCCGTCCGTCTGCAGCAATAGAAATATAAACTTCAACTGTTGAATTACTGTTAAATTTTTTTGTTGGTGACTCCGGATGTAAAACTAACTATGGAATGGTTGCGGGATGAACTGTTCCGCTCTGAGAACCTTTGCCATCAGCTTCATGCCTTCTTCAACACAGACAAACTGTTCCTCTGACAACTCATTCAATCCTTTCATCAGCATATCCTGAGCTACTTCAGGAGCTTTTGTGACTAACTCCTTTCCTTGGGAAGAGAGATCTAATTCCACTGCCCTACGATCTTTCCTGGAATGAGTTCGAGTTACCAGGCCTTTGACTTCCAGTCGATCAAGAATCCCTACAACTGTCGGAGGACGCAGACACATTCTGCGGGCCAGCTCAGAAACCATCATGGGAGCGGCATCGGCCAATAGCTTCAAGACCCAGAGTTGAGGTCCGGTCAGACCGGTTGATCGCTCGACGTCTTTTGAATATTCATTTATTGCCTGAAATATCCGTCTCAAATTGTCAAAAACATCAGTGACCGCCTCATTGTCCTTCTTCATGCCGGCTCCAAAATCAATATGTGATATATTTAGTTGTTTGCGCTAATAATTAGCCTAGCTAACTATATCAGAATTTTATCGTTAGTCAAGCTACGAATCTATTTTTCAACCTCAACTGACAAGACCAACTAAGACCTGAGCTACAGCAGTAAAAACTGGTGACCTTCGCTATAGGATTGCCGAATATGTCATAGATTATCTTTTGTTAATATTAAAATGTACAGGTAGAACTACTGACGAATTCAACAAAACAGATAAGTAGTTTTGTAATACGCTGCAGCTTTTTTTATGTGATACCTCCTTGGATTGATTTTTCTAAAAAGGGCTAAAACTAATTATCATGCCAGACAAACATGTGGATTTTGGCAGTGCAATTATACGATTGTGCGGGGTAAGTTATCCGTGTGGAGATTGTTCAGGATATAATGTCTGTGAGACCCCCCCTATACGAAACAACCGCCATATAATAGAGTCCCTGCTGAAGAGATGTTTTAATAATCCGAGAAAATACCGTTCGGGTGTGATTTCACCTCAGTCCGCAGCCGTGGCAGGCAATCCGGATACTCACGCTGCAGGAATTCAACAAGCTTTTCTCGTACATGGCAGCGCAAATCCCAGCCATCCCCGGAATTTCTTGTACTTACCAGAGCCCGCAGGACGACCGTCTTGTCGGTTGCATCCACGACGACCAGGCCTGAAGCCTTGCCGTCCCAGAGTTCGGTTCCCGCGAGGATGGTCTGCAGTTCGGCACGAACAGCCGACACCGGCACACGGTAGTCGCAGTGCAGGGTCACCGTACCGAGCAGGTCGGCTGAAACCCGGGTCCAGTTCTGGAAGGGCTTTTCCAGGAAGTAGGTAATCGGTAGCACCAGACGCCGCAAATCCCAGATGCATACCACCACGTAGGTCAGGGTGATCTCCTCGACTCGTCCCCATTCCCCTTCGACGATCACCACGTCGTCAAGCCGGATCGGCTGCGTGATGGCGATCTGGATACCGGCGATGAGGGTCGCCAGGCTGCGCTGGGCGGCAAAACCGATAATGATCCCGGCAATCCCAGCCGAGGCCAGAAGACTCATCCCCACCTGACGAACCTTGTCGAAGGTCATCAGCATGGTCGCCCCGGCAATTATGAGAATCAGCACCATTGCGATCTTGATCAGTACGTTGACTTGGGTGGAGACAGCCCTCGCCTTGAGATTGTCGCTGGTTGTAACGTCGTAACGCTGGAGGACCAGTTCCTGCAGGCCATAGATGGTGGCGGACAGAAACCATGCGACTGCAGCTATAAGGGTCAGACCTCCCATATGCTGCAGGAGCGCAGCAAGTTCCTCAGGAAACTGCAGCGAAGGCAGAATCAATAGTACGGC
Organism: Geobacterales bacterium; assembly: GCA_038206285.1. Classification (GTDB taxonomy): domain Bacteria; phylum Desulfobacterota; class Desulfuromonadia; order Geobacterales; family DSM-12255; genus VEOV01. The sequence continues at coordinate 543 of JBBRBA010000118.1, read as the reverse complement.
CAACAGCGGCAGCAGCAGTTTTGCCGGATGTCGCCAACGCTGAACCAGAGCCTGCTGTAAAGAGGTGTCAGGCCGGGCAACCAGTCGGAACAGCACCTTGAAGAGGATTCCATAACCGAGCAGCCCGAGCAGGACGGCAATTGAAAGTGCCAATGCCGAAATCGCGGTATCCGGCCATTCAGCGATGTTTCCGATCTGTTGGAGCCAGTTCAAATTCATGTAGTGTTCCCCTTGCCGAGACTGTGTAATCGCTGAATTTCTGATGTAAATGCTGAAACGTATAGACAGCTTGAAGGCTTTTCGCTGTCATACGTATCTATCCGGCCCCCCGTCTCTTTAAGGTCATCTGGGAAGTTTTTTTCCCGATACTTTATTGGGCGTTGTGCCAGGGCTATCAGGACTTTCAATTGTACTATCCTTGTGCCGAAACCACTCCCCGCCGATACCCAGTTCGTCACGGACACTTTTTTTCCAGAGCGGTTCGCCGCTGAAATATGCGGCACGTCCAAGCATATGCGCGCTGGCGATCACCGTGCTGTCATG
>JBBRBA010000117.1:0-4334 GCA_038206285.1 Geobacterales bacterium | reverse complement strand
GCTGACGAGTGATGAAAAAGGCATGTTTGCTCATAATAGATCACTTGCCAAGCGTCTCATCTTCGACTCCATCGACTGGATGGATAACGGTGTCCTGGATGGCACCATCACTATTCCTGCCGTTTATGCCGAAGCTCGTACATGGCTTACTGCAACCAGTGGCGTTGCGACTCGTCCTTAATTAAAGAAGTTGTTAAAATTATTGTTATCCGGCCCCGCCTCGAAAAGAGGCGGGGTTTTTTTACCAATGAATAATCCATGAAAATTCAGACCGGTTACAAAAACAAGCTCCTTGTCTCATTTATACTGCTTTCAATGACTGGCCACATCATTGCCGGGTTTGAGCTGTTAAACTACGGCGGCTACACGTTTACCCGGCCCATTGACTCTGGCCAGTACATCAAAGTAGAACTGAGAGAGGCTGCTGCGGTAACCTCGATTGAACAAAAACAGGTCACGACCGTTGCTCCACCAAAGAGACGGATCGTCAGCGTGACAGCTGAAGCAGCCGTAACAGCAACGAAAGAAATCGCTGCGGCGCCGGTGCAGCTGCCTGCCGATATCTCCCTGAAACAGACAAAAAATGAAACACAGTTTAGTGAAGACCAGCTGCTTGCAGTGACCGGCGCACCTGTCCAGCAGGCAGCTTTTTCTTCCCCTCACAAGAAATTTCCCGAGACCCTGCCGCCAATACGAACGGCAGCGGAGTTCCTTACGGCAAGGCAGGAAAAGCTCGTTTACGCCATCAGTATCTACGGTATCAGGGTGGGGAGTGCGGTGCTGACCGCTGTCAACCGCGACGGGGAGCTTAAGATAACCACCGAGGCCAGATCCAATGCCGTCATTTCCAGCGTTTACCCGGTCGAAAATGCCACAGAAACACGATTGTTCAGCGGCAGATATATCACGACCACAATCCGGCAGCAGGAAGGCAGCTACAGGAGTGACAAAGGTTTCACCCTGTTGTTGCCGGAAAAGCAGGTCTTCTGGGCCGATCGTCTGAACAGGCGTTATGTATATCATCAGGTTGATGACGATAATCTGCTGGATATTGTCACCGGCTTCTACTTTCTCAGGAAGCAGCAGCTTGAAGTCGGTAGCACAGTAATTCTCCACCTGTTTGACAGCAACACCTATGTCCTTACCCCGGTTCATATCCTCCGCAGAGAACGGATAAACCTTCCCGGTCGTAACGAAGTGGCCACGCTGGTCATCAAGCCTGAGCTGAAGACCGACGGTATTTTTCAAAGACGTGGCGAACTGTTGATCTGGCTAACCGACGATGACAACAAGACACCGGTACGAATGGAGACGGGCATCGCCATCGGCAGAGTGACTGCCGAACTGATATCCGCAGAGGTAATCCGATAACCTCCCGAAAAATTGCCACTGCTTTGGACTTTCAAAATGGCAAATATCATAACAATCGGCAATGGTTCTATATTCAACGATAAAGTTAAAATGAACCCGAATTCTTTCTGTGTGACGCTTTGACGAGGATTCGCATTGCTGCTGAAGATTGCCTGACAAAAAAATCCCCCTTTTCCAAGGGGGATTTTTTATTCGTCAACGAAGTACATCGAGCCTGTTATTTCTGATTAATGGCATTCAGTTTCCAGTTACCGCTACCTACCGGACGGTTAAAAGTCCAGAACTCCTCAAACTTTACCGGCTCGGTCTTGCTGCCGGAAACAACCTGACCGGTAACATCATCAGTGGTGTAGTCAAGCAGGTTGGCGTAGATCAGGGCGGTGATGAAATCCTGACCCTGCTCCTGCCACGCTTCGCAGGCCTCAACGCTCCGCACGGCAATATTTTCAAGCCTGTTCACTTTTTTATCACTTAGCAGCCTGTCAATGTCCTCCTGGAAAATACGGCGCATATCATCAGTGAGCAGTGCCGTTACAGAAGAAAGGTCGCGGTTCATCCAGGCACCCTGAATCTTGAAGAAGATATCCATTACCTGATCGCTGAAACGGTTTTCATCAAAACCGGGATCCATCTGGCGGATGTGGGAAAGACCGACCTCCAGGTCGTCCCTGGTGGAGGTGATACTGTTCTGTGGAGCAACATCATAACTGTTGGGCAGTGATGAATAGCTGGCATATTCGCCCTGCTGGGCGGCCCGACGCTTTGCTTTGATGAAACGATAAACAAGGTAACCGATACCGGCAAGAAGGAGAATTTCGAACAGTCCTATACCGCCGCCGCCGCCGCCGCCAGCTCCGCCGCCAAAGCCCATGCTTCTGAAAAGCATGCCGCCGAGCATACCGCCAACCATGCCGCCAGCCATGTTGCGCAAGAAACCTCCTCCAGCAGCTTGTGGCTGCTGGAACGGTGAGGGGTTTGCCGGGCTTGCCTGCTGCGGAGCAGAGCGATAGGGACTTGGCGCAGTTGATGGCGCTGCCGGCTGTGAATAGCTGCGTGAACCGCGGCTCCCCATTGACCTGCCGCCGCCGGCCCGGGCATCGGCCTCGGCAGTCATGAAGAGAAGAGTCAGCATTGATGAAGCCAGTAACAAACAGCCCAGGATTGATAGTCTTCTTGACATTGTGCCACCTCGATTAATTTTGGTTGGAATATTCAGTCCGAAAACTGGCGCAATATTATCATAGATAATCATTGCCACACGAAAAAAAGGGGCAGCAAAAGCCCCCTTTCTTCTTATCAGATTTATTGTATGACCAAGGTTGCGGAGAATGCCTGACGACCGCTGGCAGGGTAAAAAGCGCCACTTTAAAGACCTGCGTTACCCGTCTGCCGGAGTCGTACGGCGGACAGGCACAGCAGGTCGACTTTTGGCGTCGTCATCAAGCTAGTCGTCGAAATTGCCTGCCGCTCCCTTGTCGCTATCAATTGACTTTGCCCGTTCAATGATCTGCGCCTCGCTCCAGTGCGCCGGATCTTCGATCTGCGTCCCCTTGGCGCCGACATCGTACGAGCCGGCCTTGAGTATTGCCGCTATTGCCAGAGGAGCCGTATCGGTAGAGTTAAGAACCTTGGTGAACATCTTGTAGGCAAATGCCTCAACCCGCCTGGCCATCCGCTCGCGGATCTCCTGCGGCTGGGCCAGCAGCCTGTTTTCAAACGGCAGATTGAGGCTCTTGTAATCACCTTTTTTCCAGCCTTTTTCATTAGCATAGGCGACCATCTCACCCCACAGCTCCTCAGACATCCCTTCGCCTTTCACCTTGATGAAGTTGCCAGCGGCGTCGAGTTGGGCATTGCCGTAGTCGTTCACTTCAAGACCCCACGAGATCATCTGCAGGGCGGTAGCGACATTGGCCTTGGTAGTCTTTGTCTGATCGGCAATCGCCTGCAGACGCTCCGAACTGTTGCCGGAGGTGCCGTGCTGGGCGCCGTTGATTTTGTAGGGAGCAAGCGCATTGTGAATATCTGCGGTAAGCCCCACCTGAATGCCTGCGTCGGAGGCCTCCAGACCATGGGTGGTCCCGTTGTTGAGAGCAATCCAGTCAGGGAAGATATCATGGGCATTAAGCCCCTGAATCAGGAATTTGGCTTCCGCAACCGTGGAAAGCCCCTGGTTACCCTTGATCTCGCCCACTTCTGTCTCCAGCCCCGCCCACTTCGGGATGAATTCACTGAGTGCCAGATTGGCAAGCAGATTTCTGTCGTCCGGCAGATGAGAAGCATCAATGGCAATAGAGGTTATCCCTGCTTCAAACATCGTCGGGATTTCGATCCTGGCAGCTTCCAGATCCTTGTCGTTCTTGATCCCGTAATGGTCGGCATGAATAGCCACCGGCACAGTAATGCCGAGCTCATTGCAGAGCGCATCAACAATACGCGCCATATTCCAGTAGTTGACGGCGCAGTAGGCCTTCTGGCCCCCTTCCGACTTGGCAATTTCGATGATTACCGGACAGTTCGCCCGCTGGGCAGCCTGCAGAACACCCCTGATAACGAAATAATTACGACCGTTGGCAGCCATGGTGATAGCTTTCCCTTTGGCGATCATCGCCCGGTCGATCACCTTGCCGCTCACTATGAGCGCTTTGGAGTTCGGAAAGAGCTTGGTGATATTGGGGGGGCGGCCGACCTGCAGCGCTTTTTCGAAATCTGCGGCATAAGACATGATTGCACTCCTTTGGGGTAAATAAATTTCATTCCGGCTAAAATTGATTTTTTATAGCATTTTAACAGTATGAAATCAAGCCGATGCTTCAATCAACTCTGTCGGCGTCAAATAGAAATGTCCGGTTTTGTAGCAAATGAGTTGTCCGCTTTTAGTGAGAGAAGGAAGGCAGCCGAAGCGGAGCGAAGGCTGCCTTCCTTCTCTTTTGCCGTGTAGCGGATTCACGCGGCTTTCTTTA
>JBBRBA010000116.1:0-4573 GCA_038206285.1 Geobacterales bacterium | reverse complement strand
GAACTGGGAACTGGGAACTGGGAACTGGGAACTGGGAACTGGGAACTGGGAACTGGGAACTGGGAACTGGGAACTGGGAACTGGGAACTGGGAACTGGGAACTGGGAACTGGGAACTGGGAACTGGGAACTGGGAAGGCTTTTCCAGATCCCAGTTCCCGCCTTTCAGTCTTTCCGCTCATTCAGCCTCGGGTTTGTCGCGGAGACGCTTTTGCCGGGAAACAATACTTTTGAGTGAAAGTCTTTTTTCAACCGCTTTCCTGGGGACTTTCGTGGCAACCCTTGGCCGTCTCTTCTGCAATCGCTTCCTGAGGGCAGCGGCGAGCCGGAGCATGGCAACCTCGCGATTTCTGAGCTGCGATCTGGACTCGGTCGCCTGGACAGTAATCCCGGTAGGCAGGTGGCGGATCCTGACCGCAGAGTCGGTGGTGTTGCGATGCTGACCGCCCGGTCCTGATGCCCGGTAATAGTCTATGGCGATTTCGGAATCTTTTATTTCAATATCCAATCTGTGCCCCTTTCGTTTACGCCGGTAAGCAGGCTTAAAAAGAATAATAACAGTATGATGCAGGCTTTTAATCTGCAGGTAAAGCAAGATTTTATTAGAAAAGGGTGAACAAGTCTGCTATATAAATATATAGCTAGAAAGATACATTTATAACAGGAAGATGAAATGATAAAAACTAACAATCTCAAGATCAAAAGCATTACCCCGATAATTGCACCGGCTGACCTTCGCCAGGTCTTTCCGCTGAATGATGGCGGCAGCGAATTCATTACCTCCAGCCGTGATCAGATAAAGAGCATCCTCCGGGGTGATGACAAGAGGCTGATGGTTGTTGTCGGGCCATGTTCGATCCATGACCCGAAGGGGGCGATCGAATATGCCGAAAGACTCTCTGCCCTGGCAACCGAGCTGGCGGATCAGCTTTTCCTGATAATGAGGGTATATTTTGAGAAACCACGCACTACGGTCGGCTGGAAAGGTGTTATCAACGATCCGGACATGGATGGTACCCACAAGATTTCCAAAGGGCTGGGCGTCGCCAGAGGTTTGTTATGCAAGATGACCGAACTGAGGCTGCCGGTGGCGAACGAGATGCTCGACCCGATCACGCCGGAGTACCTGGCTGACATGATCTGCTGGGGAGCCATCGGCGCCAGGACCACCGAGTCGCAGACACACCGGGAACTGGCAAGCGGACTCTCTTTCCCGATCGGCTTCAAGAACGGCACCGACGGTAACATGCAGATAGCCATAGATGCGATGATTGCGGCTCTCCATGCGCACAGCTTTCTCGGCGTCAATCGAGAAGGATTGACTTCAATCGTCCAGACAACCGGTAATCCTGACGTCCATATCGTACTGCGCGGCAGCGGAAAGAAACCGAACTATTACCCGGAAGACATCCAGAAGACTGAGGAGATGCTGGCTAAAGCAGGATTGCACCCCACAATCATGGTTGACTGCAGTCATGGCAATTCCGAGAAGAATCATGAAAAGCAGGCTGCCGTGCTTGAAGAGGTCGTCAGGCAGATTGAAACGGGCAACCGCACAATTTCCGGGGTGATGATAGAGAGTTATCTGCAGGCAGGGAACCAGTCCATCGCTGCTGATCTCTCAAAGATGGAGTATGGCGTTTCCATAACTGACAAATGTATCGACTGGGCAACCACGGAACGGATATTGCGCGGTGCTCATGCCAGACTTAAAAAATGCGGCGGGCGCAAGCTTGCCTGATAAAAAAGGAGGATGGCAATGGCAAAGTGTGAACTTACAGAGACATGCATTTTTTTCAACGACCGGATGGCAAGCATGCCTTCAACGGCGAACCTCTTGAAGAAAGTCTACTGCGAAGGGGGCTTTGATACCTGTGGCCGACACATGGTTTTCAAGGCGATCGGCAGGGAAAATGTCCCGAATGATCTCTTCCCGAATCATTGCGACCGGGCAATAACAGTTATCGAAAAACATTCACAACGGTAAAAATCAGTCCGCTGTTGCCTCAAGGGTAACATCTTCGGCAATGCCGGACTTTTCAGTGACAACCTGATTCACTCTTTGCCACGACACTCTGCTCGCAGCACGATGTTTTTTCAGCATCCTCTTTACCTCAGCAGAAAGATCTACAATCTGTTCGTACGAATCCCTGTTGACCTCGAGAAAGATTTTCCCGTCAGCGGTAACTTCAACCTTGACCGGCTGATAGATTATTTCCCCCTCTGTAGGAATCTTGACTGATTTGAAAAGCCGCTCCATATGTTCAGGCATGACCCTGATACAGCCGTGGCTGCTGTAGCTGTTGATCGACGCCGGTCTGGTGGTGCTGTGAATCAGGATGCCGGAGAGATCGGTTCGCATGGCATACTTGCCGAGCGGATTCTTCGGGCCTGGCTGGACTGTTTCAACTACCTCTTCCCCATTTTCTTCCATCTCTTTCTGAATGGAGGGGGGGATTCTCCAGACCGGGTTTTCTTTTTTATCGACGATGCGGAACCTGCCTGTTGGCGTTCTCCAGATGGTGCTGTCGTCTTTTCTGGAAATCCCCAAAGCTACCGGATAGTTTGCGAATAACCTGCCGTTGCGGAAAAGGTAGAGGTTTCTGTCCGGGATATTGACAATTATACCGTCTCTGATCGATTTCGGCACAATACGCCGATTATTGTAGCGCAGGCTCTGCCCGGCATAAACGGTCGCATCGGTTTTCAGCCGGTTCATCCGGGCAAGATCCAGCGAACGTACACCAAGCCTGGAAGCAACCAGCTTCAGCCGCTCTTTCCGCTTGACGATATACACCCCTCCTCCGCCGACAATCCTGGCAGACAGTATCCGCGCAGTCCCGGGATCAAAGGCAACCGGCTCTTCGGGGGGGATGAAAAAGGGGGGATCAATCTGCAGAAGCGGTGCAGGCGGAACAGTGTTAGCTGAGCTGCTTAGCGGCAGGGACTGGGGCGGCTCTGCTGTTGCGCGTGGCACTGTTGCCGGGGTGCCGCGCTCAAAGAGGATTTCACCTTTGAGCAGAGCCAGCGAGAATAGCCGGCCGGCGCCGGCGTTATCCCCCTCTTGCAGAAGCTTTTTGGCTGCAGTGACGGTAGCGGCAAAATTGTTGAACTCTTCCGGATAATTGCGCGCTGCCGGACTCTCCGTTACTTTCCGGAGCAGGGCGGCAGCTTCGGTTGCGGGAGAATTTCCGGCAACAACAGAGCCTGTCAGCAGAAGTGTCACAATCAGGATTGTCAGGATATGGCGCATGGTCGGTTGCTTTTATCTGCTGTTATTTCCGGCTGTTAGCCTGGATTTTATACTTTTCCATTCTGTAAAGAAGCACATGGCGGGGAATCCTGAGGAAACGTGCTGCCGCAGCCTGATTCCAATCTGACCGCTCCAGCGCCTCGACAACGATTTCCCTTTCAAGCTCTTCAAGCGGGTAGCCGTCATCCGGCAGATTTATCACTTTCAGGCCCTTTCTGCTACTGCCATGTTCACGAATTTTCAGCGGAATATCAACACGGGTCAAATTGTCGCCATTTCGTAAAATAAGGGTGCGTTCCACCAGGTTTTCCAGTTCGCGGACATTGCCCGGCCAGGGATATTCAAGCAGTGCTTCTACTGCGGCCGAGTCGAACTTTACAGACGCAGCACCATGCTTGCTGCAGAAGTGGCGTAAAAGGAGCGGTATATCTTCCCGGCGTTCGCGCAAAGGTGGGAGATGAACAGGTATCACCGCAATACGGTAGAAAAGATCTTCTCGAAAACCGCCGGCAGAAAGCGCGTTTTCAAGGTCCAGATTGGTTGCGGCAAGAATCCTTACATCAAGTTTCATCGGGGTTGTGCCGCCAACCGGCTCTATGACGCGTTCCTGCAGTGCCCGCAGGAGTTTGGGCTGCAATTCCAGCGGCAGCTCGCCAATCTCATCCAGAAAGAGAGTCCCGCCATCGGCCAGGAGGAATTTTCCGGTTTTGTCTTTTACTGCTCCGGTGAACGCGCCTTTAACATGGCCGAACAGTTCACTTTCCAGCAGTTCGCGGGGGATTGCCGCGCAGTTGATGGTTATGAACGGCGCGCTTTTTCTTGAGCTCTTCTCATGAATCGAGCGGGCTACCAGCTCCTTGCCGGTACCTGATTCGCCGGTGATCAGTACGGAAGCATCGGTATCGGCTACTTTCTCCACCAGCCTGAAGACATCCTGCATTGCCGCTGAATTGCCGATTATTGATCTGAACTCCTCTTTGGAAGAGAGCCTCTCCTGCAACCGCCTGTTTTCGGCCACAAGGCCGGTAAACTGGAGCGCCTTGGCCACCGTCAGTTTCAGCTCGTCACGATTGAACGGTTTGGTGATGTAGTCGTAAGCGCCGGCTTTCATCGCTTCAACGGCCAGATCGACCGTGCCGAAGGCGGTAATTATGATAACCAGTGTTTCAGCAGAGCTCTCTTTGATGCTTTGCAGCACCTGCATGCCGTCCATGCGTGGACATCCGTGGCGTCTTCAGCTCCCATGTCGATCGCCTGGATGATTTCGGCCACCCGGCGGATATTTGCCTGCGTGTCGGTGATGACGAGGGAGTTGCCCGCC
>JBBRBA010000115.1:0-4684 GCA_038206285.1 Geobacterales bacterium | reverse complement strand
TAGTTGTAATCTATTTTATAGTCTGTTTGATTGAACCGAGGTTTTTTTCATACAATGCCATAATAAATATACTTTTATATCTTCCATTTTTACTAATCATTTCAATCGGAGAAATGATTCAAGTAATTAACAAGAACATTGACATATCATTAGGTGCAAAAAGGCATGAAGAGGCGATCTACCTGACAGTGCTTCTCGGTGAAGAGGTGCTGTTTCTTGATATGGTGGATGGTGCGCAGACTGTCAAGACCGCACCGCTTTTAGGCAAGAAATTCCCCTGCCTCTCCATTGCGCCGGGGAAGGTGATCAAGGCGCTGGAGTCATCTGATCTTCTGGAGAAATTCTTTAAAAAGAAAGGGCGTCGCCGGATGGCTCCGGAAGACATGGCAAGACTCGAAAGCGAGCTTGGCGAAATCAGGCAGAAGCGGGTGGCTGTCGGCCATGATTGTCTTGGTGAAGGCATAATTGAAGTTGCCGTGGCTATCAAGGATTATGCGGGCAAGGTTGTCGGCGCCATCACTCTTCTTGGCCCGGCCTTCAGGCTCTTTGCCGAGAGGATAGAGAATGAGATTGTCCCTTCGCTTCTTGAAGGGGCTGACATGCTTTCCATGAAATTCGGTTATGCAAAGTTTTAGCTGCTGTTTGCAGGTTTAATATCTTCAAAAAAGGAGGTATGCAGAACGCTTCACTTTTACGGAAGGCGGGACGCCGCTTTCCCTGGCTGTAACACTTCAAACGAAAGGAGTACACTCATGGCTGAAAGACAGTACGATTGGGCAGCAATTGCCAGAAACCCCAAATTCGTCGAACTGCACCACAAGAAGCAGGCTTTCCTTTTCGGTTGGTGGATATTCTCCACCGCTTACTACTTCCTGCTCCCCATCGGGGCGGCATACGCACCGGGTCTTTTCAAGATCAAGATTATCAGCGTCATCAACTTTGGTTACCTCTTCGCCCTTTCCCAGTTCTTTGTATCCTGGGGTCTGGCACATTACTATGCTCATGTGGCCAACAAGGACTTTGACCGGATGACCAAAGAACTTATCGATGAATTACATCTTTAGAAAAGGAGGATACGACATGACTATTAAGAATATTATTATTGCCGCCAGTCTGGCTCTTACCTTTGCCGCAGCCGCCTTTGCTGAAGAGCCCAACAAAGTTACCGCGCCCGGCGCCGCACCTGCTGCCACCGCCCCTGCTGCTACTGCACCGGCAGCACCCGGCGCCCCTGCCGCAGTAGTTGCCCCCGGCGCAGTTCCCGGCGCACCTGCCGCTGCTCCTGCCGAGAAGCCGAAGAAAGTGCTGAAGGCCAACAAGGCCATCACCCTCTCCATGTTCGCCGTGATCATCAGCATTACCCTCGGCGTCGTTATCTGGGCTGCCAAGCGGACCAAGACCTCGGCTGACTTCTACGCCGCCGGCGGCGGTATCACCGGCACCCAGAACGGTTGGGCCATTGCCGGCGACTACATGTCGGCTGCTTCATTCCTCGGGATTTCCGGGATGATTTCACTCTACGGCTACGATGGATTCATGTACTCGGTCGGCTGGCTGGTGGCCTACATCACGGTTCTCCTCATCGTTGCCGAGCCTTGCCGTAACGCCGGTAAATACACCATGGGAGACATCCTCTCTTTCCGGACACAAGAGAAGCCGGTTCGCGCCGTGGCAGCTATCGCCACTGTTGCTGTTTCCACCTTCTACCTGACCGCCCAGATGGTCGGCGCCGGTAAACTGATGGCGCTGCTGGTCGGCGTTCCTTACCAGACCGCCATCATCGGCGTCGGTATCCTCATGGTCGGTTACGTTGTTTTCGGCGGCATGGTCGCCACTACCTGGGTGCAGATCATCAAGGCCGGCCTGCTTGTTTCCGGCGCCCTGCTGCTGGCAGTACTGGTAATGGCCAAAGCCGGCTTCAATCCGATCACTTTCTTCGAGCAGATTGTAAACAGCCCCGACATCCAGAAGCACGTCGAACTGCTGATGCTGAAAGACGGTATCACCATGACCGGCACCGATGCCGGCCAGCGATTCCTTGAGCCGGCTCTCTTCATGAAGCAGCCGCTCGACCAGATCTCCCTCGGTATGGCACTGGTTCTCGGTACCGCCGGTATGCCGCACATCCTCATGCGCTTCTTCACCGTACCGACCGCCCAGGCTGCCCGTAAATCGGTTATCATCGCCATGTGGATCATCGGCGGTTTCTACGTCATCACCACGCTGCTCGGCTTCGGCGCTGCTATCCACGTCACTCCGCAGGGCATCACGCAGGTAGACCCGGGCGGCAACATGGCTACTTTGCTGCTCGCTCAGCAGCTCGGCGCCGACATCGCCCCGGTCATCGGCGATCTGTTCCTGGCGTTCCTCTGCTCGGTTGCTTTCGCTACGATTCTGGCGGTTGTTTCCGGTCTGGTTCTGGCAGCTTCTGCTGCTATCGCTCACGACATCTATGTTAACGTCATCAAGGACGGCCATGCCGATCAGCACGAGCAGGTTATGGCAGCCCGCATCACCTCCTGCGTCGTCGGTATCATGGGGATCATCATCGGCATTATTGCCGAGAAGGCCAACGTCGCCCACCTGGTTGCTCTGGCCTTTGCCGTTGCCTCCTCCGGCAACCTGCCGGTTGTTGTCCTCTCCCTCTTCTGGCGGAAGATGAACACCGCCGGCGTTATCTCCGGTCTGGTAATCGGTACTGTTGCCGCTATCGGCCTGGTTATGGTTTCCCCGAACATGACCTATCCCAAGCTGGTTGCCAAGGGTGCTGAAAAGGTTATTGTCGCCATGGAGAAGAAGCAGGCAGCGCTCCCTCCGGGAACTGCTCTTGGTGAAAAAGACGCCAAGGCCCTTGCCAAGGCGCAAAAAGACGTGCTCGGCATGAATGGCAAATCCATCATGGGGCTGAGCGAGCCGATCCTGAAACTGAAAAACCCGGGCATCATCTCCATCCCGCTCGGTTTTGCCGCTGCTATTCTTGGCGCACTGGCTTTCCCGAGCCGGCGTTCCGAAGAGATGTTCGACGAGGTCTATGTCCGCCAGAATACCGGTCTCGGCATGGCCAAAGCTATCGATCACTGATGATTTGAAATTGTGTCGATTGTGTTATAGTGGGGGAAGGCTTCGGCCTTCCCCTTTTTCATCTGAAATACCATTATTCCCGCATATTATGCTATATTGACTGCAAAATTAACGACAGCTTCATTAGTGAGACCATGCCACAGAGAAATCCAGCGGAAAATATTTCAGACAGCGCGTTTATCGCCGGATTAATGGATCAGGTACGTGCTTTTCTGCCACTCCTGAATTCAGAGGAGATAAGCGAGCTGCTTGTCGGCCTCAAAAGTTCAGTCGAAAGCAGTATCAACTTTATCGAAGAGATGAATGTCACCTTCAGTGAACTGACAACCAGAATGGTTGCTGCCGAAAACTGTATCGAGCTTGGAGAGATTCACGCCGGGCTGAACATGATTGAGCTTGAACGATTTCTCAAGATACAGTCAGTGCCTGCACTGCATAAAAACTGTACTGAATATCGTGATGCACTTGCTTCACGGGCTCTTGACCTGGCAGCCGCCGAGATGGCTGCTGGCGGGTCCCCGGTTCATGGTTTACCGTTTGCCCTGATCAGCATGGGGAGCGATGGCCGTGAGGAACAGACACTGATAACTGATCAGGATTATCTGATTGTCTACGGCGATGGTGGGGGTGAAGCGGCTGACGACTGGTTCAAGCGCTTTGCCGAGCTGCTTGTCGAACGTCTGGTAGAGGTCGGTTTCAAAAAGTGCACCGGCGATATAATGCCCAGCAATCCTACCTGGCGCGGCTCGATGAGCCAGTGGCGCAAAAAGCTTCTTTCTATTGTCCGCTATGAATATGAGGATTATGGCAAAAACCTCATGGATCTGATCGTCCTTGCCGATGCCCGTTATGTCGCGGGTGACAAACCGCTGGCAACTGGCCTGGTAGAACTGATACGCGAACTGGAACAGGATTATTTTCATGTACTCTGGGGGATGGCAAAGGCGGCAACCGAAATGAAACTGGCGCTCGGTTTCCTTAAACGAATATCAACAGAGGTATCAGGAGAGCACAAGGGTGAGTTTAATCTCAAACTTCTGGCATGGGCGCCACTGGTGATGAACATCCGGATTTTGGCGATAAATCAGGCAATTCCGGCGACTTCCACTCTGGAGAGGATTGAACTGTTGCAGCAGGAGGGGAGTTTTTCTCCCGGCATGGCAGCAGACCTCAGGGACGCCTACCTTATCCTGACCCGCTACCGGATATTACAGCAGATCAGGGTGATCAAAGGTGTCCAGCGCGATGCACATTACATCAATCCGTATCAACTCCCTGCTGATGACCGGAAACAGATTCATCAGGCGCTGATCAGGATTGAAGACCTGCAGAAGGTTATTCACAGCAACTTTCATATAGTGTAATTCAATCAAATCCCACCTGTTTTGCCCTTGCAAAGTAGTTAACAAAATCATCTATGTAACTTTCAGGTAAATTGCACAAAAAAAGGGGGAAGGTTTCCCCTCCCCCAGTGCGCATATGAAGCACAAATTCTAATGATCGATAGCTTTGGCCATGCCGAGACCGGTATTCTGGCGGACATAGACCTCGTCGAACATCTCTTCGGAACGCCGGCTCGGGAAAGCCAGTGCGCCAAGAATAG
>JBBRBA010000114.1:0-5134 GCA_038206285.1 Geobacterales bacterium | reverse complement strand
ATTGTTCTGGTCATAGAGAATGGCTTTGATCCAGCCGGTTCTGCCGCCACCGGCCAGAGTCGCGGTCACGGTCTCGCCAGGTGCATAGGCAGTCTTGTTGGTGGTCGCTTTCAATGATGAATTTCCGTGGTGATGGCAGCCATTGCAGGTGGCGACCGTCGGGGCGCCATGGCAGCCGGTGCACCCTCTGCTGGTAAAGTATGACGATTGTGCCAACGCTTCTGTCCCGTTCAGCTGAAACGCTCCCAAAGCCGCTAATCCCAGTGCCACTGTAAAAAAGATACGCATTGTTGCTCTACTGATACTCTTCATCTTTACTCCTTTTATTGTCTGTTTCGAACGACAGCTGTCCGCGTTCAAAAGCTCGCTATCGGTGAGCCGGGTTGAAGCTTTCTTCATTTCCACAAGTTACCTCCATCTGACTGGTTGTGGTCCCGGAGATTTTTGCATACAAAAAAGCCGGGCACCTGATATCGTAGGATATTTCGGCAACCCGGCTGTCTGCTTGAGACCCAAGGCTTTCCGCCCCACCCTCGCGGATGGTTTAGTATTGTCGTCTATCAAACCTTCATTTTTAACTTTCGCTTTAATGAGTTTATAACAGCTCGCTGCACTTATGTCAAATGGTAATTTATACCACTTACTATTCCGGGCTTGAATTTCAATGACAGGACCTCCCGGGTAGAATTTGAATATAGCGCAGCCAGAGGAAATAAGAGAGGATTCGGGGAGAGACGCATCTTCTGTTTAAAGGGCGTTTCCGGAGTTTATTTTACCGCCAATGCCGCCCGGCAAATAAAATTGTAGCTCATAATCGGCCTGAAAAGTAGACATGAAGTCCGATTGCCTTTACTATGATGAAAGATTCACAAAATCCGGCAACATTAAGCGAGACACAAATGGATAACGTTGAACAACCTTTATTATGCCGGCTGCACACCCTGAAGGTCGCCCGCATTGACAAGCGCGGAATCTGGCTGGAGGCGGGCGGGCGGCTGGCGCACCTCCCCCGCCGGGAGGCGCAGCAGGTAGCACCCGGCGAGGAGCTGGAGGTTTTCCTTTTTCAGGTTGTGGCCGAAGAACTGCAGGCCACCTGCCGTCGGCCACTGGCTCAGGCCGGTGAGTTTGCCTACCTGACGGTACGGTCGATAGACCCCCATGGGGCATTTCTTAGCTGGGGACTGGCAAAGGATCTGCTTGCGCCTTTCAGTCTCCAGCCAGAGCGGATGCAGCTTGGCAGGAGTTACCTGGTCAAGGTCGAACTCGATCAGCAGGGGCGTCCTTTTGCCAATGCCCGTATCGAAGAGTGCCTTGACCAGGTGCGGCCCGACCTGCATGAAGGTGAACCGGTAGACCTGCTCATCTGGCAGCTCACTGAACTGGGCGCCAAGGTGATCGTTAATCACAGTTTTCCTGCCCTGCTCTACCGGGACGAGTTGCCGCCCGGAAGTTACGCCGGCATGCAGCTCCCCGGCTATGTCAAGCGTCTGCGCGAAGACGGCAAGCTGGATGTTACCCTGCGCAAGGTAGGGCCCGAGGGGGTTGCCGATGCAAGGGATGTTATTCTCAGGGTACTGGCAGCCAATGACGGCAGCCTGCCGCTGCACGACCAGAGCTCACCGGCAATCATTAAACAGATTTTGGGGATGAGCAAGAAGACCTTTAAAAAAGCGGTAGGCGGACTCTACAAGGATGGGCTGATAAAACTGACCGATGAGAAAATCAGGTTACAAAAAGAACCGCGGGGACAGGTTCCGAAAAGTAGCGAACATGAACCGGCTGGTTGATGAATTTCAGCTGGATTATTTATACCGCCAGGAATCCGGAGTTACGGCATGAACCTGATGGCAAAACCGAATATAGTACTTTTTAAGCTGGTCGGGCGCTTAGCTCTGTTTGCCGTGGCACTGCAGTTACTGGCCGGCTGCAGCACCATGCAGGGAGAGGTGCGGGTCGTCCCCCTTCCCCGGCTGCCGGCGGGGCCGGTGGAACTGCGCGTCGTTCACGTTATCAACCCCCGCCTCCCGCGGATGAACGACGGGCAGATACAGATCCTGCTCAATGCCGTCAGGGAGACCTGCCGGCAGCACTTCGGGGTAGAGCTCACCTTCACGCCGGTGAAGGTGATGTCCATCGAAACCTTTTTCAGGATCATCCCGGAAAAGCAGCGCCAGGAGGCGCTGCAGCACGCCTACGACTTCAAGAACGGTAACGGTGATCCGCTGAAACTGGCCACCGGTTTCGGCCGGAAGCTGCGAGCGGAGGGGGAATCGCTACCGGCCATGCTTCGCTATGCCAAACCCTATCTGGAAACTCTGCCGGAACCGAGCTATGAGGCGCTGGGGGGGGCGCTGGCGAAGCTGCAGCTTGAACGGATCAAGCGCTGGCAGACAGTCCCTGCCCTGGATGGCGGCCCGGCCATCGATCCTTCTCCCTACAACGAATACAACATGTGGGATCTGCTGGGGCATGGCGACCTCCCCTTTGAGCTGGTGATCACCAACCAGATCATCGCCAGCGTTGAGGATGTGGACCCCTCGGTGCATACCTCCATTCGCGGCGGCTACAATAACGGTCTCACCACCTACAGCCGGAGTTCCCGTTTCCGGACCTACTCGGTCTGGAGTACCTTTGCTTTCACTACCGAAGACCCCTGGGTCAGGAAAATGCGCAACAACGAAACCTTAAACGCCGCCGAAGCAGCGCGGCTGGCAGGAATCGGCGCAGCCCACGAACTTGGGCACCAGCTGTTCCACTTCCTCCATCCGTATGACAACATCGCCTGCGTCATGAACCCGGTACCGATGTTTTCCTACCGGGCCTGGGCGGAAAAACTCTCCCCCAGGGACTGCCCCATCAACAGCAACCCGTCGATGACACCGGGCGCCTTCAAGTTCTCTTACTGATCTTTCAATTTGCGTCTTCTCCCCTGCCTGCCCCTACCCGCCGTGGGATTCCCGCCCGCTCTTATGCAGATAATAGTCATAATCCCCCTCATAGGTCCGCATCTCTCCATGATCAATCTCGAAGACCCGGTCTACCAGTTCCCTTAGAAAGTGGCGGTCGTGGCTGACCAGCACAACGGTTCCGGCAAACTCCTTAAGCGTTTCGAGAAGAATCTCGCGTGACTGGATGTCGAGGTGGTTGGTCGGTTCGTCGAGCACGAGGAGGTTGACCGGTCTACCAAGAAGCGTCGCCAATACGAGACGGCTCTTCTCCCCTCCGGAAAGCTGTTCCACCCTTTTCTCCACAGCGTCCCCCGCGAAGAGGAAAGCGGCACAGAGATTTTTCAGGACACCGATACCGGCCCGGGGAAGCGCTTCCTGTACTGTTTCGAAGACGGTCTTTGTTGAGTCGAGAACCTCCAGGGCATGCTGGCTGAAGTAGCCGAGATTGACGTTGGCGCCGATGACGGCGCTACCGGAAGTCGGTTCAGTCTGGCCGGCAAGGCACTTGAGGAAGGTCGATTTTCCCGCGCCGTTCACCCCGACCACCGCTACCTTCTCCCCGCGGCGGATCATCCCGGAGACTCCGCCGAAGACCGACTTTTCCGCGCCTTCCGGCAGTTCCCACATCTTGCCGAGGTTGTCGATCTTCACCACATCATCGCCGCTGCGCGGCGGCTCGGGAAAAGTGAACCTGATTGTCCGCTGCTCCGGCGGAATCTCGATCCGCTCGATCTTCTCCAGTTTCTTCACCCGCGACTGCACCTGTGCCGCATGGGAGGCACGGGCGGCGAAACGGGCGATAAAGTCCTCCTCCTTGGCGAGCATCTCCTGCTGGCGGCGCTGGCTCGCCAGCAGCTGTTCCAGGCGGATATCACGCTCGCGCAGATAAAAGTCGTAGTCGCCGCTGTAGGTGGTGATGGTCCGGTTGGCAACCTCAACGATGCGGCTCACGGTACGGTTCATGAACTCCCGGTCATGACTTGTCATCAGCAGCATTCCCTTGAATTCTGTGGCAAGCCACTCTTCCAGCCAGATGATCGACTCTACATCCAGGTGGTTGGTCGGCTCGTCAAGCAGGAGCAGATCGGGGTTCAGAGTGAGGATCCGTGCCAGGGCAATGCGCATTTTCCAGCCGCCGCTGAAAGACTCCACCGGTCGCAAATAGGTGTCAGGACCGATGCCGAGTCCGGTAAGAACTGCCTGGGCGCGGTTCTCCAGATCGTATCCCCCCCGGTGTTCGAACTCCTCCTGCGCTTCGCCGTAGCGATCCAGGAGCGTTGCCATGGCATCATCCGCCAGCGGCTCGCACATAAGGCTTTCCATCCCGGTCAACTCCTCCCGCAGACGGACGGTAGCAGCACTGCCTGCCATTACCTCCTCCAGTGCCGACCGGCCGGACATATCCCCCACATCCTGGGAGAAGTAGCCGATGACAGTTTTTTTCGGGACAACGAGATCGCCGGAATCGGGGTGCTCCTCGCCGGTTATGAGGCGGAAGATGGTGGTCTTGCCGGCGCCGTTGGGGCCGACCAGCCCGGTTCTGGTGTTGGGAAGAATCTGGAATGAGGCATTCTGGAATAGAATCTGGGAGCCGTGCTGGCGGGTGATATCAACAAGCTGGATCATGTAACCGGGTCCTTGTATGGGGCATAGAGATAAACTATTAAACGTTAAAAACAGTGTCACGCAACGAACGCGACGCAAAATCGCCAAGTTGCGCAACTAAACGAAGCTCACAATTTTTGTTCCAGGTAATTGAATTTCGTCGCCTTCGTCGCGGCGTTGCGTGAGTAACCGGTGTTTAGAGGGAAATATTTATGATTGGCCCGAACGGCCGTTCTCAGACTGCTTCTCCCGGGCGGCGCAGGGGATGCAGAGCCGGCGGCCGGCGTTTTCCAGGAGCCTCGACTCCATCACCGGTTCCCCGCAGACTGCACAGACAGCCGAGTTACGGATCCTTGCAGGCTCCGGGATGACGACTGTTGCCGCTGTTATCGTGAGAAGGTCGCAGTCCGGGGCGGCCAGAATGAAATCGGCCCGGGCCATCCGGTCTTCATCCAGTGCAACCGGAATGCCGTTGCCGTGGAATATCACCCTTACGCCTCGACCTGAGCGACGGGAGAACAGTGTGTAGGCCTGCTTGCCGTAATCGCGGAAGATCAGGTTCCCTTTACCGAAGGTACATC
>JBBRBA010000113.1:0-5245 GCA_038206285.1 Geobacterales bacterium | reverse complement strand
CATGCCTGCGCTATCGTGGCGAGTCAGGCGTCGTCTTCAAGCATCTTTCCACGGCCAAAGCTGAAGAGCTGAAACCGGCTCTGGAAAAACGGAAGAAGCTGCAAGCCGATTTGAAGGCCAACAAGAAGCGGATCGCAACGCTGAACGCCATTCTTCACAAAGGGTAGCCGTATTGGAGATTATTTTTAAACATACCCCGTTTGTTCAGCCGCTAACAGACCTCCTGCGAGAGCTGCAGCGGATCGGTTTTTTCTCTCACGGTCTCTTGATCGGCAGCTGGCCTATGACGATCTATGCCGAGCACTTTACGTTAGCCTATGGTCGAAGGGCGCTGGCTAACTGAAGAGAGCAAAAAACTGAAGGTAACAAAATAACGACCAGGGATTCTCGAAATGGAAGATAACAAATCATGCAGCTGCGGAGAAATGCACAAGGGCCATATCTGCTGGTTGACGAACATGGGGATGCTGCAGGAAGTGCTTCATATTTCAGACAAGCCGACTGTGACCTGTTCAACCTGTGGCGCCAAAGCAAACCTGGCCCATAATGTATGTTCACCTGTACCGCTTGAACCATTAATGGCGTAGTTGGTTTTTGCTTCCTGCATGAAAATGCGCAGAACATTCCCTGACGCGAGACTATAACTATGGCGATTGCCAAGCTGTCTACATGCCTCTTCTGTAACAAGGGTAATTCTGATATTATCCTGGCCAATGACCACGCGCTGGCCATCCATGACGCCTATCCCGTCACCGCCGGCCACACTCTTATCATCCCGAAGCGACACATTGCCTCGTTCTTCGAAGCGACCATGGAAGAGCAGACGGCAATGCTCGACCTGCTCGGCGAAATGCGCCAGCTTCTGCTCGCAGAACGCGGCCCCGATGGTTTCAACATCGGCATTAATGACGGCGCTGCCGCCGGGCAGTCGATCATGCATCTGCACATACACCTGATTCCCCGTTATTCCGGTGACTCAGCTGATCCGCGCGGCGGGGTGCGGTGGATCTCCCCCGAAAAAGCCGTGTACTGGAAAAAGCAATGACCGGACTTTCAGGGTACTGGTAAGGTGACCATTATGAACCATGCCGCGACAACATTGTCCGCCTGCTGCCGTTTCAACCCGGCCGCCGGGGAGGTCTGAGCCGTGCTTCTGCGCCTGCTGCTGCTCTTTGCCATCGTGCCGGTTATCGAGGTCTGGCTGATCATCAAGGTCGGCCGGGTTATCGGCCCGCTCCCTACCATTGCCATCCTGCTGGCCGTCTCCCTGGCCGGGGCCTTGCTGGCTCGCGCCCAGGGGTTCCGGGTCATTGCCGCCATCCGTGACGAACTGGCTGCAGGCCGCCTCCCTGCCGCCCATATTCTTGACGGGGCGTTCGTCCTGGCGGGGGGGATTCTGCTGTTGACCCCCGGCTTCTTCACCGATCTGGTCGGCCTGGCTTTTCTGTTTCCCCCTTCCCGCAGACTGCTCAAGTTCCGGCTGGGAATCTGGCTTGAAAACCGCCTGCGCCGGGGAAGTTTAGTGGTGCGCCGTTTTTGAGCTGCTGCCAAATTAATTTCAGCTACAGCAGTGTCTCTTCGCCAAAATAGCCCGGCTCGACGAAGCGGCAGCCTGATGCCGAGGCGCCCGGGAGCCTTAAAAAGTAACAGGACAGCAGCGGGTTGCAACATTTCGCAGGTAAGGGTTTTTGGTAAATTGCCATGACGGTGCGGGAAATTGAAATTCAATACGATGAGCAGATCGATCAGCATCCCCATGACAGGGAAAAGGGTGTCGAGATCCCGTTTGAGCGGATCAACCCCGAGACGCTGCGCAACCTGATCAGCGAGTTCGTTACCCGGGAATGGGAAGAGCTTGGTGATGCTCCCTGCACGCTTGAAGAAAAGATCGAACAGGTCCGGCAACAGTTGCAGACACATAAAGCAAAAGTGGTGTTTGATCTCACTACTGAGACCTGCAATATCATTTCCAGCTGACCCGAATCAGATCGAAGCTCAACAGTGCCCGGAGAAGGTTGGCGGCATGGACTGCGACCAGTACAAACCGGCGCGTTAAGAGCGGCTCGGGTCGGACCGGTAACAGGCACTGGCGCCGGTAAATTATTCTTAATGACAACAGTATTTGCCAGCTGTACCGACCTTCCTGTATAGTAGCCGCAACAAAAGGAGTATCTGCCATGAAACTGTTCAAAATGACTGTGATTTTATCCCTGTTCGCCCTTGCCCTTGGCGGCTGCGCCGCCCCCAGAGGCTCCTCGCCAAAAGGATTGGAGGCCCCCATCGAGCAGGCGGCGATAAATTTCGCAGCCGACATCAATGAAAACAAGTACCGGATCGTCACCACGGCTGAACTGAAAAAATGGTTTGATGAAAAACGGGAAATTACCATTATCAGCACGCTCCCGTCTGCCCAGGACCGGGAGTCGGGGATGATCCCGGGAGCGCTTAATGCCACTATGCCGACCAGCGCAAAGGAGTTTACCCCTGAAGACCGTGAGCATATGCTGATGGCCGCCGGCAACGACAAGCAGCGGCCACTGGTCGTTTACTGCGGTTTCATGGCCTGCCGCCGGAGTCATTTCGGAGCGATGATGCTGGTTGATATGGGATTCAAAAATGTTTACCGCTACCCGGCCGGGATAACGGCGTGGGCAGAAGCTGGCTATCCGGTAGTAAAATAGCGCTAGCGGAGCGCCGCGGACAGATTCATGCTGGATTCGCCCGGGTCTTGCGGCAAGAGGGCTTCCGCTCGGCCCGGTTCCGGTTGCGCTGCTTTAAAGCCGGATGACTGCCTGTCATCCAGCCAGAACTTCACAATACTGCCATGCCTGGCTCTTCCGCTCTATCCCTGTGCGAAAGGGTTAGCGACCGTTTCTGCAGCCTCGACAGCTATTTTATCAGGGAGTTCGCTCTTCTCCAGTTCCGCAAGGGCCGAGTCGATGATTTGCTTCAGTTCGCGTGTATAAGCAAGCCCTTCTTTATCCCTGGTCAAATCCACAGAGCCGTAGATGGATATTCGGTCGGTACGGTTTTCCAGTGTCAGATCGGCAATCTGAAGCGATTCTGCTTCGTTCTGAAAAGGTTTAAAAGGAATCTTTGGCATCATCGGTTTCAATTGCAACGTTCCTTGTATGACCTGGAATCGGGCAGGTTCATCCCCCTGTTTTTCACCTGTTCGCTTACCGCCGGAAAGATGCTGATGCCGGCAATCTTCTCCAGTTCGGCAATGCTGATCTTTTGCGACCGGGCATCGGCACTGTTGTCAATGAGATAGGCCCCGGCTTCCTGACGCCTCGGGTCGTAGATCGCCTTGTAAAGCTGTGTCGGCACCATAACCGCACCGCCTATGCGCTGCAGGTTACTTCCCTGATAGATCGATCCGGTGACAGCGTAAATATCCCCCCGCTCTTTTACCATCTTCCTGACGGTTGCTTCTATCCCTTCCCAAGGCCCCCGATTGTTTTCCGGAACCTGCGGCACCATGTTCGCCAGCGAAAAGCACTCCTGTTGCGATTGAAGATCGAACATATCCGCAGAGGGTGCTACGTGACCGCGGTCGTAACCCGATCTGGCGTAATGGCGTAGTTCTGCTCTCTCGGCAGCAGGGATATGCTGATCGGCAAAAAACCTGCTCTGCCGCTTAAGTCCCTTGCCTTGAAGCATATGTCTGCGGGTCAGAAGTTCGGCCGAGTAGAGCGGTGTCCTGGTAACTCCGGAGTGCATGGACCCGTAACCTGAATAACATAACTCGCGAGTCTTGGCCGAAAGTTTCTGATTGATGAATTCCGGTGCCTGGCCGTTGAAGTAATGCTCCGGGCAAGCTGTCTGCCCCGCAATAGCGAGTGACGCAGCAAGCAGGACAACCGTTACGATTAGCATGAATCTGCTCATGATAGCTCCGTTTTCGACAGTTCAATTTTCTGTAAGCATGCTGAACAGAGCAGCCAGAGCCGGAACCGCCAAGGCCCGGCTTCTCCGGAAAGGGGATCGGCTTATCATGGTTTTTGAACCAGATTGGTTGGTGCGTATGGGGGAGGGGGGGGAGGGGAGTATGTAGGTCTTAGTCCGGGCGGTCAAGCTTTAATGAATAAATAGCGGCATATCCGGCATTATACTTAAGGAGACCTTGCTCTTTGCCCTGGCAGGCAGGAAAATGCTGCTTCGTAAGTAGATTTCTTTTTTCACCAAAGCAAAAGGCCCTTTGCGACGGCAGCAACTGCTGGACCGACCGGAAAGAGCCTCTGTCTTACAAAAAAACCCGCTGAAAATCAGCGGGCTAATTTGTTTTTTGGTGCGCTGACTGGACTGTAGTATAGCTGATATTATTAAGTAAAGTTGATACTGAGTTGTTGCATACCGTAAATTGTACCGTAAAACATCTATGCTTAACCCGTTTTGTTGTTGTCCATTGCAAAAGAAATTAACAAAATTTTTAAAAAGTGAAACGAAAAAAGGCCGGGTTCTCAGTCATGAGTTCCCGGCTTTGTCTTGCCAATTGATTATTCTTTTCATTCAGCGTCAGCAAGTTTAAAGATTATCTTTTAATTGACCAATAAGTTGTCGAATGTCCAAGACGTTCCAACAGGTAGTCCGCTCACCCAATTTTATCGGCTTTGGGTAGCGCCCGGATTTTACACCAGCCCACCAGGATGATTTGCTTACAGGTATTATGGGGGGGATTCCCTTTTTCTTGTCACCTAGTATCTGTGACAATCTTACAAGTCCTGTTTCTGGAAGCAGATTGTAAACGGTGCTCTGATTTTTGAAGGTGCCGTTAGAAAGGGATGTCATGAGCTTCCCTCCATGCAAGCACCGATTTCAGGGCCAGCTTTTCCGCCCGTTCCTGGGGTAACTCTTTCAATACGATTGCCAGCCGTTCAAGATACAACTCTCTTTCTTCTAGCGAGTTAAACATGAATAGTTCACCCGCTACTAGAGCCGACTCTCTACCATTCTCTACCTCATTCAGAACATACTGACTTTGTATCACTTTTGCGGGTAGAGAGTTGCTTGATAGTGGGCACTCTCTCAGGCTGTACTGCTGGAGCAGCAGAGCGTATTCCGATGTTGTTAGCTTTATTTCCGAGTAACCTTTGACCAGGCGGTTATGCAGGCTCATGCTTTTCAGTTTCTTGCCGATCCATTGGGGGGAAACGTGGCGATCCTGGGAGTCCGATGAAACCGGCTCTCCGGTCTGAAGAACGTGCGCTAAGGAGTTTTTTTGCCCTTCCGCTATGGCGGGTGG
>JBBRBA010000112.1:0-5411 GCA_038206285.1 Geobacterales bacterium | reverse complement strand
GCCGTTCCGTCGTCTTTCGGGAAAAAGCGATTGGCATTGTTCGAGTCGAAAAGGGAAGTATATGGAACCGCTTTGGCATTTTTCATGTGACCTTCAAAGACCACATAATCCGTAGCGAGAGCTGGCTTGCCGGCGTTAGGCGAAAAGACGCCCAAGGTGGCGCCCGGCGTTCCCGCATATGGGCCGGAAGTGGCGATCGACCGGGCATCAATGATCGCATGCTTTGTCGCATCGTAGTTCCTTACCGCTGCGATCATTTCGCCCAGCGAAGCCCTTAATCCTGCCTGGACCCTCGTTAAGCCCTTCTGGGCAACGCCGTATGTCGAATGGGCAATTATTGGGGCTACCGAAGTTGTAGCGTACGCTGTCTTCCAGCCGTTATCCCCACCATCCAGTACTTTCAAACGATCCTTGGGAAAACCCCAGTAGCGGAAGGTGACATAGGCCCGGGTCGAATTATAAACAGGGTCGAGGGTTGACGCTGTAAAGACAATGGTGCTGTTTTTATCTACACCGCAACGTTGGATGAGTTCATCCATTTTGCGGCCGTCTGCCACCATGGTGGACGATGCAGCCACACCTTCGATACGTGTTTGCACGATCTCTGCCGGATCTACATAAATGGCACCGGGGATATGTCCTCGTTCGTAGAAATCCTTAGACCCTGTTATATCGAGAATAACCACTTTTTCGCCGCTCTTGCCGTTTACCAACCCGGCGTCGACCCAGCCTTTGAGCGTTGCAGAATCGATAAGTGCCGTGGCTGTCCTGGTTGCGACCGGGCCGGAAACAGGCGTATTCCCGCCCGGACAGCAGCCCCAGACCGCGAGCAAGGTGAGCGCAACAACGCCGCGCATACCCGCCAGCCCGCCCCGCCCTTTTTTCCATAACTGTTTTGCCATACTGCCTCCCTATTGAAATTTCGTCCCGGACAAATCCGGCTGGCTGCAGCATATCCCTTGGTCCCGCTAGTGCCACCGCAATGCAGAAGAGAGACGGTTTCATCGGCAGCAACGAACCAGACGCGGATGACTACGACGGTATCATGCTTGAATCGGCTTATTCCGGCGGCCGTTCCTGCGGCTTCAGGTGCGCAAACTTCTTTTCGAGCATGGTAGCTCCCCAGAATCCTCCCAGCGCCATTGCAAAGACAAGCAGCACCACCACACCATACGGGATGTTGAAATAGCCATAGATAGTCTGTTTTCCAAGGGGCGAAGAATCCGCGAAACATTGTACATATGGAAAAATTTCGCCATAAGTAAACATGCCGAAGATCATGCCCCCCGCGAATACCATCCCGTCCAGTTTTCCGGTTGCGCATGCCACGACCGAAGTGCCGGGGCAATACCCCCCCACCACAAAACCGACGCCCAGTATCAGCCCGCCAATCACCTGTGGCCAGACAAAGGTACCGACCATCGTAACCTGGCCGAGATCCAGGAAACCGGTGGATGAAAGCAGGAAAATGCCGACCATCGCAGTCACAATTGCAGTGCCCATGACCTTTAATACCGACATGTCATACAGATAGAACTGGGCGACCAGTTTCCTGGCACTGCCAAATCCGGCGCGCTCCAGGAAGAATCCCATCCCCATCCCGATCAAAACTGCCAACCACAGTCTACAATCAGACGAGATGACATCATTGAGTACCAGCGGAGCTGTCATAACCATTGCCTCCTTACGAAGTAAGCAATCAGGTAGGCCCCACCGAATACACACATCATGAACAGCCAGCTGCCCAGATTCAGCAGCGCTCCGCCCGAAAGTGCCTGGCCGCTTGTGCAGCCGCGGGCAAGCTGGGCTCCGATCGCCGTCAGAATGCCGCCGGTAAATGCCAGGGCCAGCCTGGCAGCATTTGTGCCCTGCGGACCACGATCAATCGAGAACCTTACCCTACCGGCAATCAATCCGGAGACAAGGCCGCCCAGCATGACGCCGATAACTTCAAAGACCAGCCAATCCTTCAGAGGGTGCGGAGCACGCCCAGGGTCGAGATACTTATCGAAGAAGCCATTTCCTGCGATATGGTCGGGGGCGATGTTGCCCATGGCCCATGAAACCAAGGAAGCATAGGCTCCCGAAGCTCCCAATCCCCGCCCCATGAGCAGGTACGCGGACAGAAGCACCAGCCCCAGGCCGAAACCAGCCAAATAGGGATTCATGTATTCCTTCAGCTCTTTCGTCACAATTGGATTTCCCCTTTTGAATCGAGCATATGTTCCTCTCCTGTTGAGGTCACTTATTCCTGCCCCGGAATAACTTTATCTGCCGGGCAGTGGTATCCTGTTCATTGCATCTATTGCTGAGTACTTGTCAGTTCCCATCCCAATGTGGCCTCACTCTCCGAATGATCCTGTAAATCAAGTACCAAGAGATCATTTACAGGGTAATACGTACTCGACAAGGATAGCTCCGCGCAGTCGATCAGAACAGTCACTCTGCAACATTTTTTATTCTAGGCAGTTTGCACAGTGATAACCATCAGTGGATGTCTATATTTTCATTGAGTGTTTGTTGCAAAGGGATGGCAGTTTGTCTTATCTTTCCGGAAACTTATGCAAGAACCGCTTCTATTGAAGGATAAGGTCACTGACGCATCTGATATTGCCATCAATACAATATTGACATTTAAATGAGCTTCCTGCAAAAGTGTATTCAAGGTTTTGAATGTTTAGTATTGCTGACTTAACACACTGAAATAATTTATCTTATCGGCATTTTATGGCATAGTTCTGATGTCTTGCCAACACGACGACGACCGTCCACAGGGGCCTTGCGGGCTGATAAATTGAGATAAGAGATGTAAATGCTCTCTGTCCGACCCTCTCCCACCCGCAACATCGTCTGCGCCCTGTGAAAAGTGAAGAGTCAAGAATGGGTAACTAAAATTATGAAGTATGAAATTTGAATGCAGAAGTCATTAGCAACAATAGTGCTGGTCATAAGCCGTATTAGAGGAGACAATAGGGGGGACCAAGGGGGAACCAAGGGGGACGTTACTAGCTAATTAGCTAACTGACGTCAACACAACTTGCTCACGAAGTGTCGGCTCTTTTTTCAGCAACTCTCCGCCCCGCCTGACCGCAATAGAGGCCCCTACGGAGCCAAGTCCTGTTGCCTTCCCGGCTTCTTTCGCAGTATATCCGTACTCACGCACCGCAAGGCAGCATAAAATAGCCCTTGCCCGTGCTACGGACCGCACCCTGCCAGGCTGCAACAGATTATCCGTAGCCACTCCAGTTGCCGTGCAAACCTTTCGGAGGAGCTCGTCCAGCGAAAGGTGAGGTCCCCTCTGTTCCGGTCGGTTATCTCCATCGATCAGCATTTCGACAAACTCGCCACTGCCGAGGATGCGTTCGTCATAGGCAGTAACTTCCCGGCTCATCAGACTGCCGAGCAGACTTCGTTTGAGCCCACCGCCAACCAAGTCTTCGCGACGGCCTGCGGCAATTCCATCGGCAACGAACTGGCGATACCCGCGGACGGAGCGGACCCTGCTATTGCTGAAACGTTCCAGCACTTCGTTTGTCGCCTGCCCCTCCATGGCCCCGTTGCCGAGCAGAACCGCATGGCCGCTCCAAGGGTAGCGTTCCAGCGCGTCCAGGTCGGCGACCATTCCAGCTCGCAACGGATTCAGATGAATATAGCGCACGAGTTCCAGAAAGTATGGCTCTTCCTCACAGAGAATGGATTTGTAGCGGTTCTGGAACAGGTGCCCGGAGCGTTGATACTTGCGATTGAAGTAGACGGCATAACCTGTCAGCAGGCGTCGCATGGTTTCAGAAAGGGGGACTGTGGTCGGCATGAGCAGCAGGTGAAAATGATTCGACATGAGCGCCCAGGCAAAGCATTTGGTGGAACTTTTCGTCAGTAGTGCAGAAAGCCGCGATACAAAACGTTCCTTGTCGGCGTCGTCAGCAAAAATGTCGCGACGTTCAATCCCTCGAACGATGACATGATGCAGTACATCAGGTATGTCAAGACGTGGCTGGCGTGGCATGAAGTAAAGTTAACATGGGGGCGACAGGATGGCAATAGCTAATTAGCTAGCAACGTCCCCCTAGACTAGACTTCCCGTGATCATTTCGCTATTTCGACTTGGCTTTTTCTGCGCCGGCAGCCGGTGTCGCAGCGCCTGAGTTCTTCGTTTCCGGTTGACCTGGAGCGGGTGTCGGCGTTGCCGGTGACGCTGTTGTTTCTGCCGGTGCAGCTTCCGCCGGTGCAGCTTCCGCCGGTGCAGCTTCCGCTGCAGTTCCGCTTCCTGCTGCCGTATCGGCTTCTGCCCTGGGAGCCTCGGCTTTCTCGTTGTAGCCGTCACCGAACCACCCACCCCCCTTGAGACTGAATGCTGCGGCGGACACCATCTTGTGGACGACCCCGCCGCACTTGGGACAGCGGTCGGCAGGAGGGTCGGAGAACTTCTGACGGAGGTCAAACTGATGATTGCAGACGTTGCAACGATATTCGTAGATGGGCATTCCTGGTCCTTTATTTTGCTCGATTTATCTCCCGGGAATTCCCGGAATTCATATTACTCGATTCGTCCAGAGCCTTTTGCCCACAGTCAGGACAGTAACCATGGCTGAAGTCGACTCCTGTTTTATCACTGATGTATGCCTCCATCTGCTTCCATGAGCCTTTGGCGTCGCGGATTCTTTTACAGCTCATGCAGATTGGCAAGATTCCTTTTAATGTCCTGATTTCGGCCAACGCCTTTTGAAGCTCAGCGATCAATTGTTCCCTTTCAAGTTCCTTATGCTTGCTCGCGGTGATATCAAGCAAGATGCCGGTCCAGACAATATCCCCGTTTGCTATGACTCTTGGCAGGGATTGATAGCGCATCCAGTGTGTCTCTCCCTTGAGAATCATCCGGCCCTCCCAGAAAAAGGGCGCATGAGTCTGCCGAACCTTGTCATTTGACATGATGAACCCTTCAAGGTCTTCTGGATGTATAAAGCGAACTGGAACGGCCGCGTCACTCATTGCAGCTTCTTTGGAAACGCCCAGCATTTCGGCGTATCGATCACTGACATATTCCGTGCTCACGAAACCTGAAATGCTGTGGTAATCCTCCCAGGTGGCGATTCCATGCTTCACCCGGATGCGGTACACACCTGCAGGTACACTGGAAACCAGATCTTCATATTGGGCATTCAACTCGGCAAGCACTTGCGCTGCAAGTCTGCTCTCGGGCAGACGCCCTTCATTTTCACCGGTTTCTTCAATTTCAGTAACTGTTAATACCATTGCTACTCCCTCAAATATCAGAACCAAGGGGGACATTCTATACTTTTTCTGTCAATTGAAAATATCGCTCTTTAAAAATCAAATAGTTAGCATTCTGTTCGAATTTAAGGCGCACTAATCCCTTGCTTTCGTAATATGGCGAGTCTCTCACTTACGGC
>JBBRBA010000111.1:0-5574 GCA_038206285.1 Geobacterales bacterium | reverse complement strand
CTTCCATCCTTTTTCGTGGGAGGGCTTATATATTCAGTGCGTGAGAATATAGATATCGATCTTGGCGTCAAACTGGGGCTGAACGATCCGGCGCCTGACCTCGGTATCCTGGCCGGGTTGTCACTGAATTTTTGATATTTTTCGAACAGCTTGCCCTGACCGGCTGACTGCCCGGGGGGCGTTATTATAATTGTAAATACTCTTGTATCAGTAACAGATAAAATATCCCCACAGCAATCCCCCCCATGATTTTACCGTTCCCTGTCCCCTGTTTTCTATCTTTCACATTGTCTTGCCGGTGAAGATAGGGTATTAATGACAGGTAATTGTACCTGGCTAATGTTATGCGCGGGTGCAGTATCAGGGGGCTACTTGAAAATGGCACAGCAGCGTAAGCTTATTGGTGAAATTCTGGTTGAAGAGCAGATTCTGACGGCAAAGACCGTTGACCGGGTTCTTGCCAGGGCAGCAAAAGCGAACAGAAAGCTGGGGGTGGTTCTGGAAGAAATGGGGCTGGTTACCCCCGACGAATTGACAAATGTCCTTGCAAAACAGTTCGGACTCAAGGTTATCCGGGATGTCAGCAGATTCCAGATACCGTCTGCCGTGCTGAGTCTGGTAGCTGCGGAGGTTGCCGTTCAGCACCTGATTCTTCCATTAAAAGTAGAAAACGGCTGGTTGGCGCTGGCTTTTGCCGATCCGACCAATACCCGCATCATTCAGAACCTTGCAGCCAATATCGGGCTTAAAATAGCTCCTCACCTGGCAAGCCGGCCGGATATTACCGCGGCGATATCAAAAAACTATCTCGGATCAAAAGAGAGCTGCGAAAACAGCAAGACGCTGCTGGTTGTCGAGGATGGAAAGCTCATCCAGGCAAGACTTAACGAAGTCCTTTCGAACAAGGGGTACAAGGTATTTGTAGCTGCCGACGGCATTGAAGCATACAAGTTGCTGCTTACGGAAAAACCCAAAGTGGTGCTTACCGATAAAGAGATGCCGAAAATGAACGGTTATGGACTTCTTTCGGCAATGAGGAATATCCCGGAGTTGAAGAGAATCCCGGTAATACTGCTTACGGCCCGGATGACTGATGAGGAAGAGTCAGGAGCGTTTGATAAAGGTTTTTTCGACTATATCCTCAAACCTGTCAAGGACAACACCCTGGTAACTCGTGTAAAACGGGCAATGCATTTCTACGAGACCCAGTACTGAACTTTGAAGGTGTTATCCCCCTTGCGGCAACTTTCCCCGGTTGTTTTGCGCGTTAAATTCCTGTGAGCAACTCTTGATGCATGTTTCCGGGGGTGCAACGCTTAAGCCGCACCCCTCCTGCAGAACGCCGTTCAGCTGTATTTTCCAGCCATGAGTGGTATAATAATCCCAGAGGGTAATAAGCCGTTTGCACCAGAGATGCGGACAAAGGAGGTGTGTCATGAGAGGACTTGAGATTTACAACTCACTCGACAAACTGAGGACAGCTGAGCATCGTTTTGTTAAATGGTGGCGCAAAGAGAATGACTTTCTGGACTATGACCTTGTCGACCGCTTCAGGGATAACGCCGGGCATTCCGAAGAGATTGACGGTTTCGATCTGCTGACCATGGATGAAATGTGGGACGAGGTCAAACGGGTCGCAGGCATGCGGGTCAAACTGATTCATGACCAGAAGGGCGATCTGGTGGAATGGGTTCACAGCGGTAAAACCGGTAAACACACCGAGGTCTGCGTCTACACAGCGGAAACGGTCATGAATATCTTTGATGTGGAAACCAGGGGTAACCCGATAGCTTAAGGGTTTTGTTTTCTGGCATTTGCCATAATATATGGCTGTGGGCTGGCGATAGACAGGGGGGAGGCCGAGCTCATGCAATCCGCAGCTGATCTCATTATAATCGGGTCCGGCTCAACCGCCTTTGCGGCAGCGTTGCGCGCCAACAGTTTCGGCGCCAAGGTGTTGATGTTCGAAAAGAGCGTATTGGGCGGAACCTGTATAAATTGGGGCTGCATACCCAGCAAAACGCTGATCAATGCAGCCCTCATCAATTATGAGACTGCCCGCGGCGCCCGAATCGGTCTTTGGGGGTGGATTGATCCTCGTCTGCCAGATGCGGAGCGGCTTTTCCGGTATCGCGAATCCGTAGTAGCCGGATTGCGCCAGGAACGTTATCTGGATGTACTTGATAGGATATCGGGATTGGAGCTTGTCAAGGGAACCGCCCGTCTGCTTGACTGTCATACTGTAATCTGTGACGAGCGTCGCTACCGTGCCGAGCGCATTCTGGTTGCAGTCGGCGGGGCGCCGTACATTCCGGTTCTACCCGGCCTGGAGCACTGCGACTACCTGACCAGCCGCAGTGCGCTCCTGCTTAGGAAACTCCCCCGCTCGCTGGTAATTATCGGCGGCGGCGTGGTAGCGGTGGAACTGGGACAGATGTATCACCGCCTCGGATGCCGGGTCACTATCCTGGAGCATGGGCCGCGCCTGCTACCGACTGTTGAGCCGGAACTGTCCGCTGCCCTTGAGGCGGTACTGGTAAAGGAAGGCGTCAAAGTGGTGACCAATGTCAGTTTCTGCTCGGTGGACAAGCCGGGTGATTTGAACGTGGTCTATGCCGACGTGGAAGACAACCGCCACAAGTTTACCTGTGAGCGGCTGCTGTTGGCGGTCGGTACCGCACCTGCTACCGCGGGTATCGGCCTGGAGCAGGCCGGAGTGGCGGTTGATCGCAAAGGTTTTGTCCAGGTCGATGAGCAGATGCGCACTACCGTGCCGGGGATCTGGGCGGCCGGAGATGCGGTCGGGCGGATGATGATCGCTACGGTGGGTGCCAGGGAAGGGATCGTGGCCGTGGATGACATGTTCAATCGCGACTGCGGCTGCAAGATGGATTACCTGGCAGCGCCCATGGCCATTTTTACCGACCCGGAGGTCGCCATGGTCGGCTATGGCGAGGAGCAGGCCGGCAAGGCGGGTTTCGACTGTCTGGTCAATGTCATGCAGGTAAGTGCTATCCCCAAGGCACATGTCGTCGGCGAGACGGATGGGGTAATCAAAATGATCGCCGACCGTGTCAGTGGTCGTCTGCTCGGGGTTCATCTGATCTGTCACCGCGGAGCGGACATGATCAACGAGGCTGCCCTGGCGCTCCGCATGAAAGCCACGGTGGAGGATCTTGCCACGACCATGCATGTCTACCCCTCCATCGGCGAGGGGCTGAGGCTCTGCGCCCAGGGGTTCAGCCGCGACATTAGCCGTCTTTCCTGCTGTGCCGAATGAACCTGCTTCACATCGAGCCGCTTGATTAAATGCCATGACTAATAACTAAAGGGACTGCCTTTTTGCGCAGCCCCTTTTATCGGCCACCATAGTTACTTTTCTACTAAAGCTGCCATGTCGATCCTTTGCTAGTGATCCGGTTCTATTGCTACCGGTTCGCACAGGCTGCTGCTGTCGTGAGCCTTGGCGCCACATCTGGCGCAAATCAACTCTGCGTCTTTGGTCAGCTTGCCGAGCAGACGACTGTCAGTCACCGCACATACCTTGATGTGCTCTTTTTTCATGACTGTAACCCCCTTGCTGCTGCATTTACTGCTTCCCTATAGCATAATTATAAACCGATCAGCGGCAGTTGACCATAGCGGATCAACGTTTGCCCAAACGGCAGGAACCGCTGTCGCAGACGTCCTGCCGTTTGGGCAGGTAGCCCCGAATCCTGGCAAAGCAACGATAACATAAACGCGCCAGAGGATTGACCAGCGGCAGCATGATTGCCGTGCCGAGGAGACCGTACAGCGTTGAGGACGGGAATGCCTGCCAGATGGCCCAGAAGGCCTCCACCCCGCGATAGACCCTGCCGCCATTGTCGATGACATGGAGCTGATAGAGAAAATCTTCCCGGCTGATTCCATGGGCGGCGGCAATGAAACCGGGAAGAGCAATATTCTCCAGAATCAGCCGGTTCTCCCGGTCCAGGCGCTGGTAATGCTCGATCTCGCTGGCGCAGACCGCGCACGAGCCGTCATAGAAAACATATAGCGGAAAATCAGGTTTGCTCGGCATGTCGGTTCCTTTCTGCAGTCACTTTTTGGGCTGATGCTCCTCTGCCCCTGTTTTTGGTGCAAATCCCCGACGGAGCGTATTCTCCGTCACCACCCGCGGATCCATGAAATGCCGCAGATAGTCCGGGCCCCCGGCCTTGGTTCCCACCCCTGACATGGCTGCACCGCCGAAAGGCTGGCGGCTGACCATGGCGCCGGTGATAGTCCGGTTGATATAGAGATTGCCGACGCGGAACTCGCTCCGCGCCAGCTCGATATTGTCCGGCGAGCGGCTGAAGAGGCCGCCGGTAAGGGCGTAGCGGGTCGAGTTGGCCCACTGGATGGCTTGATCGAAGTCCGTTGCCCGCATGACCGCCAGGAGCGGGCCGAAGATCTCTTCCTGCGCCAGGCGGTGCTCCGGCCTGATGCCGCCAAAGATGGTCAGCGGCACCCAGTAGCCCTCCATCTCTGGAACCGAGCTTGCAAAAAGCAGTTCCCCCTCCTTTTTGCCGATGGCGATATACGATCCGATCTTCTGCCGGGCCGTTTCATCGGCCACGGCACCCATGGTAAAGGCAGGATTCTCGGCCGGTCCCAGCAGCCAGGCGCCGGCCGCCTCGACCAGTCGTTTCACAAAGCGGTCATGGATTGTGTTAAGGACGATCAGGCGTGAACAGGCGGAACATTTCTGCCCCTGAAATCCGAAGGCGGAGAGCGCCACGCCTTCCACCGCCGCATTGAGGTCCGCTTCTTCATCCACGAGAATCGCGTCTTTGCCGCCCATCTCCGCCACCACGCGACGAATCCACCGCAGGCCTGGCTGCGGCTTCGCGGCAAGTTCGTTGATGTGCAACCCAACTTCGCGGGAGCCGGTGAAGGAGATGAACCGCGTCTTGGGATGGGAGACTAGCGTGTCGCCCACCTCCGAGCCGCTACCCACGCACAAATTCAGTGCGCGGGCAGGCAGCCCTGCTTCGAACAGCACCTCGACAAATTTCGCCGCGATGATAGGCGTTTCGCTCGACGGTTTCAGAACCACCGTGTTACCCGTGACGAGCGCCGCCACGGTGGTGCCAACCAGGATCGCCAGGGGGAAATTCCAAGGGGGAATCACGACGCCAACGCCGAGTCCGATGTACCGCAGCACATCCTTTTCGCCCGGCATCTGCAGCAGGGCTTCGGGGTGATCCAGACGCAGCATCTGGCGCGCGTAGTATTCGCAGAAGTCGATCGCTTCGCCGGTATCGGCTTCGGCTTCGGCCCAACTCTTCCCAGCCTCCATCACCAGCCAAGCATCGAGTTCGAAACGCCGCGTCCGCAGAATCTCAGCCGCGCGGAACAGCACAATTGAGCGGTCGGCGGCTGAGTAGGCAGACCACTCCGAAAAAAACGCATAAGCGTCCTCGACGGCGGCATGCGCCAATTCTGCCGTCGCCTTTGAGTGCGTCCCGACGATCTCACTCGAGCGCGAGGGGTTGCGTGAGACGAGCTTCTCCGCAGTGGCTACGGGCCGTCCGGCGATCCATAACTCGT
>JBBRBA010000110.1:0-5677 GCA_038206285.1 Geobacterales bacterium | reverse complement strand
AAAGAAAGCCGCGTGAATCCGCTACACGGCAAAAGAGAAGGAAGGCAGCCTTCGCTCCGCTTCGGCTGCCTTCCTTCTCTCACTAAAAGCGGACAACTCATTTGCTACAAAACCGGACATTTCTATTTGACGCCGACAGCGACTTTTGACCGTACTGGAAAGGCCCGGGAACACCTCAGCGAAGCGCTACAGGGCAAGCTGTTTATCGCCATAGACTCCACCGGCGTGAATATTGATCACATCAGCACCCAGCGTTTCAGCCAACTGCGCCTGGTACTCCAACTCCCGAATGGAATTGGCAACGACCGCCGGGTGCGGCGACGACAGCACGACAAACTGGTCAGGATGAAAACTGAGCCGGATATCATGCCGGCCGGCATAAAGACGGGTAGCATCAAGCTGTTGCCCGATGACATCACCTTCGGGCAGATCAGTAAGACTGTAGCCCACCTCGGCGTGTGTCATTCGGGGAAAGAGTGGCGACATGATCCGGAAGGCCCCGATCCGGAGCCGGTGAACGGCCTCAATGGCCAGTTGCAGGTTACGGGCGTTGTCGTGGCAGAGGCCGGAGAGCTTGCGCAGCTGTTCATCGTTCACCAATGTGGACAGCGCCTTGGCGGTAGTTGTCCGGAACGCTACCGGTTCTTCTTTAAACAGGCAGCAGAGGCCAAATCGCATGGGAAAATCACCTTTGATTCAAGAATGGCGGTTTTCAGCTCCGCAGATTGCTTTTATAGCAGATTATGGTACAGTTCAAACCTGTTAATGTTGGTATCGTCATGCCCTTTTTGAACACCGGATCCGTAATGTGCTACGTAATGTATAAAAGGCTACTATACCCTACGGCGCTGCTGGTTCTTAACGGTTGCTTTGCAGCACTCCCGGAAACGATGCCACCACCTGGCGGCACCTATCGTGTCGCCACCAGCATAACCTATAACATTGCCCGCCGTACATATCTTCTGCATGTCCCGCCCGACTATAGTCCCACAATTCCTCTGCCACTGGTAGTTGTCCTCCACGGCGCTTTCAGCACCGGAAAGCAAACTGAGATGGAAACCGGCTTCAGTGATCTGGCGGATAGCGAGCGTTTCCTGGTTGCTTATCCGGAAGGGATTGGAATATTTGGTCTATTACAGCACTGGAATGCCGGCCATTGCTGCGGCAAGGCTGCATATGATCAAGTCGATGACATACGTTTTATTGATGAAGTTATCAATTCAGCGCAACAGAAGCTGGCGGTTGATTCGACCAGGATATACATGGCCGGAATGTCAAACGGCGGGATGCTGACCTATCGTTTTGCTGCTGAACGGACCGGAAAACTTGCCGCCGCTGCTGTCGTAAGTGGCGCCATTGGCAGTACCATGGACGATGAACCAAAATCGTGGCAGATGCCTCAAACGGATACAGCACTGCCTATCATAATTGTTCACGGTCTTGACGATGATGCTGTCCCAGCTGAAGGCGGAGCCAGCCCGCGCAAAAGTGGAAACCGCAGCTATCTGCCTGTCTCTGATGCAATCAGGTTCTGGCAAAAAGCTAATGACTGTGAAACGGCATCTGCAGCAACCATCTCCAGCAAAGATTCAGTAAAGCATCTGGCGTGGAATATTTGCCGGGACGGGAGTTCACTGGAATACACCATGCTGGCGGGGTGGGGGCACCAGTGGCCCGCGCCATGGTTCACAAAACGTCTGGACAAGGATCACCCCTTGAAAGACTTTGATGCCACCAGGCGTATATGGTCATTTTTTTCGAAATACCGCCGGTCCGGGCAATAACTTGCTTGTATTATTAAGAAACATCTACACAATGAGCACCATAATTCCACCACGTTTTAGGAGAATCGGGCCACATGGATAAGCAGCACAAAAAAATACTGATTACCGGGGCTACGGGCTTCATAGGCAGACGCTTGACACAAAGACTGCTTGATGACGGGTTTTCCGTGCGCTGTATGGTGCGAAATACGGCTTCTGCCTTGCCGGATGGTGCAGAGATTGTTAAGGGCGATATGCTTGAGCCGGCAACATTGGGGAAAGCCCTGGCCGGCATAGATACAGCCTATTATCTTGTACACTCCATGTCAGGAGGCCGGGCCGGTTTTGAACGCCGCGATCGGGACGCCGCTGAAAATTTCGTTGCGGCGGCTAACAAAGCCCAAGTGCGGCGCGTTATCTATCTTGGAGGACTTGGCGAAACCGGCGACGACCTTTCCGAGCATCTCAAAAGCCGCCTGGTCGTCGCGGACATTCTCAGGAAAGGCGTTTTCGCGACAACATTCCTCAGAGCTGCCGTCATAATCGGCGCCGGCGGAGCTTCATTCGAGATGATACGGGCGCTCGTCAAGCATCTTCCGGTAATGATTACCCCGCGCTGGGTATCGACTCGCTGTCAACCAATCGCCGTGGCTGACGTCATCGAATATCTTTTTGGCTGCCTGACCGATGAACGGACCAGCGGGAGGACCTTTGACATCGGTGGGCCTGAAGTACTTACCTACCGGGAGATGATGGAGCGTTTAGCCAGTCTCGATGGGAGGAAGCTCTATATCCTGCCGGTTCCGGTACTGACTCCGAAACTATCGTCATACTGGGTCGGGCTCATAACCCCGGTTCCTCCTTCGGTTTCCATGCCTCTGATAGAAGGTCTGAAGAACGAGGTGGTTTGTCGAGACAACACAATTCGTGACATTATCCCCTTGCAACTGAAACCGTACGATGATGCGGTTCTTAACGCCTTGAAGGGAGGCTGACAATATGCATTCACCATGGAGCATCATGTCCCACTTAAAAACTCTACCTAGCCTGCTTGTACGCGTCTTTTGCCCCCTGTTGCTGGCATTGCTGTTTTTTCTCCCTGCACCAGCACACGCCTTGACTGTCGAAAAGGTAATTTTTGCTGACAGCACAACCATTGGTGGCAAGATGGTGCCACTGAGGAATGCGGCTTTGCTGCGCTACCTGAAGTTCATCAAGGCCTATGTGGCGGCTCTGTATCTACCTGAAGGCGTCAAACCGGAAGACGTTTTAACTGATGTGCCCAAACGCCTGGAGATTAATTACCTGGTGTCGATCAAGGGGCCGGATTTTGGCAAAGGTGCCGCACCGACCCTGGAGCGCAACCAGACACCGGCTGAACTGGCTAAACTGCAGGGCCGTATTGACAGGCTCAACGCCACCTACAAGGATGTCAAACCGGGCGACCGCTACGCTCTGACCTATCTGCCGGGTCGAGGCACGGAGCTTGCCCTGAACGGCACACCGCTGATCGTCATCGAAGGAGCCGATTTCGCCGCCGCCTACTTTGGGATTTGGTTGGGACGGGAGTCGATCGACGACAACCTCAAGCGTGGACTGCTGAAAGGACGCTGATATGAAAACATTTCTGACCACCGTCTGCTGCCTTGTTCTGGCCATCATGCTGTATGCCACAGTAACCGCTTCGCTGCAGCAGGATATTGTCACTGCCACCCGCCAGCTCTGGCCGGACCCCTGGTTCCGCGCCACCTTGGCCGATGCCTACTGCGGCTTTCTTTTTTTCTGGCTCTGGGTGGTCTGGCGGGAGCAATCCGTGGTTCGGGGTGTGCTCTGGTTCGTGCTGATCATGACTCTCGGCAACATCGCGATGGCTTGCTACCTGCTTTTGCAATTGCGGCATATCCATAACGGGAAAGACCTTCAGCGCCTCTTTTCCCGAAAGGTGTCTCTATGACATCCATAAAAATAGGTGTCAGCTCCTGCCTTTTGGGAGAGCATGTCCGCTACGACGGCGGCCATAAACATGATCGCTACATCACCGACACTCTGGGGAACTATTTCAGTTTTTTGCCGGTCTGCCCCGAGGTCGGTTGCGGCTTGCCGATTCCTCGCGAAGCCATGCGTCTGGAAGGCGATCCCGCCAATCCCCGCTTGATGACCGGCAGGAGCCGCGTTGACCTGACCAAGCAGATGCTGGCTTTCTGCACGGCAAAGGTGCAAGAACTGGAAGGAGAGGATCTGTGCGGCTTTATCTTTAAAAAGGACTCTCCCAGTTCCGGCCTGTTCCGGGTCAAGGTCTACAATAACGGCGCTGCAACCAAAAGCGGCAGTGGCCTTTTCGCCGCTGCGGTGGCCCGTCAATTCCCCCTGTTGCCGATGGAGGAAGAGGGACGCCTTAATGATCCGGCCTTACGGGAGAATTTCATCGAAAGGGTCTTCAGCTATCGTCGCTGGAAGGATTTCCTGGTGGCAGGTCCGACTCCCGGCCGGCTGGTCGCATTCCACACCATACACAAGTTGCTGATGATGGCCCACAGTCCTGAGATATATCGCACCATGGGAACTCTGGTGGCCCACGGGAAGGAACTGCCTCTGCCGGAACTGCTGCGGAGCTACGAAGAGCTTTTCATGAAGGGATTGTCCCTGCATGCCACCACCAAAAAGAACACCAATGTGCTGCAGCATATGATGGGCTATTTCAAGAAGCAGCTTTCCGCCGAAGAAAAGGCGGAACTCTCGGAGGTCATCGGCCAGTATCATGATCACCTGACGCCGTTGCTGGTGCCGCTGACCCTGCTGAGGCACTATGTCCGCAAGTATGACCAGCAGTATCTTCAGGGGCAGGTCTATCTGTCACCCCACCCGGCGCAGCTGATGCTGCGCAACCATGTCTGAGCGGACAGACTGAGTGCACTGCCGATGGAAACGTCTGTTGAGATAGCGGTTAAGGCTGCGGCTGCCTGGGAACTGCTGACCGATACCCGGCGTTGGCCGGAGTGGGGTCCGTCGCTCTCCCGGGTCGAGTCAGCTGACCGGTATATCGGTTTCGGTACTACCGGCAGAGTGCAGACTGTATTCGGCCTCTGGCTGCCGTTCCGGATCACGGAATTCAGCTCAGGCAGGCGCTGGAGATGGGAGGTGTCCGGTATACCGGCTACCGGCCACCGGGTGGAAACGCTCGGGGAGAACCGCTGCCGGGTGGTGTTCGAGGTGCCGCTCCTGGCAGCACCATATCTGGCTGTCTGCCGGCTGGCTGTAGAAAATATCCGGCGTATTCTCGAGGAGGAGCAACAACGTCAATGAACGATTCATCCGCAAACAGTGAAATCCTGGAGGAACTCTGCTCAGGCCAGCCGCTGGCCGTACTTGCCACTGACGCAGGAAGCGGTCCCTACACCAGTCTGGTAGCCGTTGCCATGACTGCGGATCTGCGCCGGCTTTATTTCGCTACAGCCCGTGCCACCCGTAAATGGGCCAATCTGTCCGGGAATCATCAGGTTTCGCTGCTCATCGACAATCGCAGTAACGAGGTAACCGATTTTAGCCGGGCGGCAGCCGCCACGATTCTCGGCACTGCGGAGGAATTGACCGGGACCGAACGCGACGAGGCTCTGGAACTCTACCTGGCCCGCCACCCGCATTTGGCTGAATTCACCGCAGCGCCCAGCTGTGCCCTGTTCCGGGTGAAGGTTGCCAGCATTTATCTGGTGACCCGCTTTCAGAACGTCATGGAATTTCATTTTACGCCATGAGACACCCCTCGGGTTTGATCATAAATCTTGCCGATCTCACTGCCAATGACCTGCCCAGAGCCGGGGGCAAAGGGGTGGCACTCGGTCGCTTGGCTCGTGCCGGTCTGCCGGTACCGCCAGGGCTCTGCATCACCACAGACGTCTATCAGCAGTATCTTGACA
>JBBRBA010000109.1:0-5987 GCA_038206285.1 Geobacterales bacterium | reverse complement strand
AGTCGCACATATACCGGCCCGTTGTACGCGGCAGCCGCCCGTATGGCAAGCTTGGTCTCAACACCGTCAGCCGGCACGATTACAGTCATATTCGGCACAGCCCGCATGATGGCGATATCCTCAACCGACTGGTGCGAACCACCGTCCTCGCCGACGGTAATCCCGCTGTGGGTGGCAACAATCTTCACATTTGACTTAGGGTAGGCAACAGACTGGCGTACCTGTTCCCAGGCTCTGCCGACCGCAAATATCGCAAAAGTCGACGCGAAAGGGATCTTCCCGGCAGCGGCAAGTCCAGCAGCAGTGCCGATCATATTCGCCTCGGCAATCCCCATATTAAAGAAGCGTTCCGGGAATTTCTTGGCAAAGCCCGCTGTTTTGGTGGATCCGGAAAGATCCGCATCCAGCACCACAACATTTTCATTTTCGGTGCCCAGTTCGACCAGCACCTCACCGTAAGCATCACGCGTTGCAATCATACTGCTCATTTCTTACCTCCGTCACAGCCCTCTCCCAGGCACTCAAGGGCCTTCGGAAGTTCCTCATCTGAAGGGGTCACCCCATGATAGGATGCCTTATTCTCGAAAAACGAGACCCCTTTACCCTTTACCGTCCTGGCAACAATGGCTGTCGGCAGACCCTTGATCTTCTCGGCCGCGTCAAGAGCGCCAATGATCCCGGCGATATCATGACCGTCAATCTCGATTACATGACAACCGAACGCACTGAATTTCGCAGCTATCGGCTCGACATTCATGATTCTGGCAACCTCACCGTCAATCTGCAGCCCGTTGGCGTCAATCAGGATACAGAGATTATCGAGTCTGTAGTGGGCGGCAGCCATGACAGCCTCCCATATCTGCCCTTCCTGAAGCTCTCCGTCACCAAGTATCGCATAGACCCGGCTCTCGCTCTTGTCCAGTCTCAATCCAAGCGCCATGCCGTTCGCCATTGAAAGGCCCTGTCCGAGCGAACCGGTACAGACCTCTACACCGGGAGTCCCTTTGCTGTCCGGATGACCCTGGAGATGGCTGCCGAGCTGGCGCAACATCTTCAGATCTTCCTTAGGGAAATAGCCTGAATCGGCCAGAGCAACATACTGCGCCGGCGCTGCATGCCCCTTTGAGAGGACAAGCCTGTCCCGCCCGGGCCATCTGGGCTCTTTCGGCTTGTGGCGCATCTTGTGGTAATAGAGGACCGTAACCATATCGATTACGGAAAGGGAGCCGCCGGTATGCCCGGATTTTGAGCGGTGCAACGTCCTAATGATATCAACACGAAGGCTTCTGGCCTTCTCCTTCAGGGCAGTAACAGTATCTTTCACCAATCAGTTCCTTTCATCGTTTAATGTTTGTCATCACCGGCTGATAAAAAATCAAAAATAAGATCGTCCAGACTCTGCCTTTTCTTCGACTGTTCGTTTTCTGCTGCGGGTGGCAAGGGGATCACCGTTTCCGGCTGCGTTGCAGAAGGCAGCGGTGATGGCGGAGATGGCGGCGCCTGAGGTGGCGGTGGCGGCACGGGTGGTGCGGAAGGAATATCAGCCATACCTTCCAGACCAAGCTTTGCATCAAATTCAGCGCTTTTTAGACGCCGGAGCATATCCTTGTGCTGCTCCTTCATCAACTCTTCAACTACCTGATTCAGGTTGCCCATCTTGACAATATCGGCATAGCTTGTCTTCTTCGAGGCGATGATATTGCCGCCACGATAGAGAAGAGTAATTATATGGGGAGTGTTGATGCCGCTATCCTCTGTCTGGACGTGGAATATCTCCCCCTTGTATTTTATGTTGTGATTATAGCCGACTATCATCGATCCAACCTGTCCGCCAAATGACGTAATGGATGCAAACTATCATGAACATCAGCCGGGTGCAATAATTCTGTTGGCCTGCGTTCAGGCTGTTGCAAGGAGTGCCTTGACCTTTGTCACCGCTTCCATCGCATCCTTGGCATAAAGATCGGCGCCAATACTGTCTGCATATTCCTGGGTAACCACTGCGCCGCCTACCATGGTAAAGGTCTTTACTCCGGCAGTCTTAAGCTTCCCAAGCACATTCTCCATCTCCGCCATCGTCGTCGTCATCAACGCCGAGAGACCGACAGCATCAACCTTGAGCCTTTTTGCCTCAGCGACTATTTTCCCTGCAGTAACATTTTTGCCGAGGTCTATCACCTCGAAACCGTGATTTTCGAGCAGAGTGCAGACAATGTTTTTGCCGATGTCATGGATATCACCTTCAACCGTAGCCATCATGATCTTCCCTGCCGACACCAGCCCTGAACCATGAAGTTCCGCCTTGAGCCGCGAAAAAGCTCTCTGCATGGTTTCGGCAGAACGCATCACCTGCGGCAAAAAGAAAAGGTTCTTTTCAAAACGCCTCCCGACCTCCTCAAGTCCGGGCAGGAGCCCCTCGTTACTTACCTGCATCGACGTAAGGCCTTCATTAAGTGCATACTCCACCAGCGCAGTTACCCCTTCTGCATCTCCGGAAATAACGGCTGTTGTCAGGCGCCCCCGGATATCATCCGTCGCAACCGGAGGCTCGGCAGGGTGCGCAACCCCGGCAACGCCGCGGTATGCTTCTATGTAATCTGCTGCGTTACTGTCCTTGCCAAAAAGCACCATTGATGACCTGAATGCAGCCATCATCGGCGCCTCCTTGGGATTGATTATGGCAGCATCCAGCCCTGCACCCATCGCCATGGTGAAGAACGCCGATGAAATCAACGGCCGGGCGGGCAGTCCGAAGGAGATGTTGCTCACCCCAAGAACCGTATTCAGTCCCAACCTCTCCTTGACAAGCCTGATCGTCCGCAAAGATTCGAGCGCCAGTTTCTG
Organism: Geobacterales bacterium; assembly: GCA_038206285.1. Taxonomy (GTDB): domain Bacteria; phylum Desulfobacterota; class Desulfuromonadia; order Geobacterales; family DSM-12255; genus VEOV01. The sequence goes on along the minus strand of JBBRBA010000109.1, from coordinate 3,143 downwards.
CTCGGCGCTAACCGTAAGAGTCAGAGAATCTATCAGGAGATTGGCTGGCGATATCCCCGCCGCCTCGACTCCTGACTTGATCTTCTCCGCGACCGTCAGCCTCTCCTCGGCCGATGGCGGGATACCGGTCTCGTCAAGAGCCAGACCAATTACTGCAGCGCCATATTTTTTAACCAGAGGGAGTACCCGTGCCAGACTTTTCTCCTCTCCAGACACCGAGTTGACCAGCACCTTGCCGTCAGCAGACTTAAGTCCGCGTTCCAGAGCCTCAGGACTGGAGGAATCTAGCACCAGGGGGACCTGGACAGCTCCCGTAACGCAGAAAACAGCCCTCTCCATAGCTGCTGCCTCATCAATGCCGGGGCTGCCGACATTGATATCAAGAAGCGTAGCTCCAGCCGCAACCTGCTCAACTGCCTCTTTGCGTATATAGGCAATCTTTCCTTCGCGCAGTTCGGCAGCAAACCCCTTTTTGCCGGTAGGATTGATCCGCTCGCCGATGATTGCCGTCCGGCAACCTTCACCAAGAGCGACATAGCCGCTTCTGCTGGAAAGAAAAGTAATCCCGGTTTTGTCGACAGGCTTGGTAAAAGGCGGATTCAGCCCTTCCAGACCCTTTTTCATTGCCGCAATATGGGTCGGTGTCGTCCCGCAGCAACCACCTATTATCCTGACGCCAAGCGCCAGCATCCGGTCATGATAGGCGACCATCTCTGCAGGCGTCCCCGGGAAAAGTGTCTTCCCCTCTTTCAACTGCGGCAGCCCGGCATTTGCCTGTGAAATCAGCGGCAAAACCGTAACCCGGCGCATTGCCACAAGGATGTCGTAAATCCCGTCAACACCAAGACCGCAGTTTGAGCCGACAACATCAGCACCGACTGCCTCAAGGGTTATGGCGGCAGCCTCAGGCGAAGTTCCAAGCACGCTCCTGCCGTTATTGTCAAAAGTAAGCATGGCTATAACCGGAATATTCGTCGAAACCTCCCTTATAGCAATGATGGCAGCGCGGATCTCCTTGATATCGAGAAAGGTTTCCAGTGTTATTATGTCGGCGCCTGCCTCAACAAGCGCCGTTGCCTGTTCACGGAAGATTGTTGCCATACTGTCAAAACAGAGATCGCCAACCGGCTCCACAAAGCGCCCTGTCGGTCCTATAGAAGCGGCAACATAGACCTTGTCCCCGGCAACCTTTCTTGCAATCGCCACTGCTGCCGCATTAATTTCGTGCAGACGCCCTTCAAGCCCGTAGTGCGCAAGCTTCTCACGACTGCCGCCAAAAGTATTAGTGACAATAATGTCCGCACCGGCATCAATATACTCCTTGTGTACTGCAGCAACCACCTCCGGCATGGTCAGATTCAACTCTTCCGGGGACTGCCCGGGCTTCAGCCCGCGCTCCTGCAGCATCGTCCCCATGGCACCGTCCAGCACAAGAACCCGCTCGTTTATGGTTTTAAGAAAATCCGGTTTCATCACTTCGTCCCTTTCAGGTTTTCAGGTTGGTCAGCGCTCTGTTCCAGCGAAAAATCTGGAGCAAGGGGTAAGCGGATATCAAGATGCCCTTTAAGTGTCTGCAAAGGCTTACCGTCCAGAGTGAACTGAACACTCAGGACTTGGGGATAGTTCAGCGCAAGTGAGTTAACGATGGCATAAGCAGCCATCATCTCGCTGTTGCTGCCGGAGGGGAGGGCATCCAGAAGCTCCCGGGCGAAATCAACCCTGGCTACCGCTCCTTCCAGTTTAACGCTGTTGAACATCCCGGTAATGGGGAGCACCGGGGCAAGGTCGCTGACCGGACCGTTGATCAGCTCCTCAAGAATCGATTCGAGACAGCCCGAGATTTCATCGCAGGGTTCTATCTCGCGACCTTCCCTGACAAGTACATCACCCGACTCGGCAGCAAAAAAAAGCACTACGGGATGAAACCCGGCATTATCCTGAACAATCGGCACCGCCGATGGCGTCTTTGCCTCCTCATACTTGCGGAAGAGAAGTGCCCCGAGAACTATCGCCAGCACCAAAAAGGCAAATATGAGAACACCTATACCACGCCTTACTGGTTTCTTATTTTTCATAAAACATCACCATCTGCAAATTTTTCTTCTTCAAGTGTTACCTGGTAGACATCACCAAGTGCCCCTCCCAGAAAGCGGTTGCCGACACGAATAAACCCGGCCGGAACATCTGTAACATAAAAATGGTGATTACCGTTTTCAGGTAGCGGCCTGAGTTCGCCGCTTTGATCAAGGATCGTTCCGACAGTCTTTGCTGTCTCGGCCGCCGAATCGACAAGGGTCACATCACCCCCCATAACCTCGCTGATAACCCCCTTGAGGAGCGGATAATGGGTACAGCCTAGAACCAGGGTATCAACCCCGTGATCCTTCATACCCTGCAGATAGATACCTGCAGTAAGCCTTGCCACAGCATTGTCAATCCACCCTTCTTCGGCAAGAGGTACGAACATCGGGCAGGCGGTGGTTATCACCTCAATATCCGGATTTATACGTTTGATCGCCTTGGTATAGGCACTGCTTCTGATAGTCCCGGCAGTGCCGATAACACCGACTTTGCCGCTCTTAGTGACAGCAGCGGCGCGCAGAGCTCCAGGCTCGATTACACCGACTATCGGAATTGGGAACTCCGCCTGCAATACATCAAGGGCAACAGCCGACACCGTATTGCACGCCACTACAAGGAGTTTGATGTCACGCTTCACCAGAAAAGAGGAAATCTGCCGGGCAAACCGGATTACCGTCTCCGGAGATTTGGTGCCATAAGGAACACGGGCAGTATCTCCCAGGTAGACCGTATCCTCCTGGGGTAACACCCTCATGATCTCGCCGAGTACAGTCAACCCGCCTACACCGGAGTCAAAGATGCCAATCGCCTTCCAGCTCAAATTCTTCGCCTTCCTGCCCCTGTATCGAGGTCAATAATCATTCCGTAAATTAATTATCGTATGTCAGCCGCCCTCCCTCTGTCAAGGCATTTACCCCTGATTGTCGCGGGTTAATAATATGTCCGGTCTTGTAGCACATAAACTGTCCGGTTTACTTTGTTGTCGGGAGACAACGGATGAAACGGACGGAATGGCTACAGGAGACCCGAAAGATGAGATTCGAGGAAGTGTATGGCGGTTG
>JBBRBA010000108.1:0-6226 GCA_038206285.1 Geobacterales bacterium | reverse complement strand
ATGGCAGTCGCCAAAAAAAGAGCCGGCAGACCGATTAGAGTCTTGCCGGCGATTATGGAAGTTCTGCCGGGATGATTCTACTTAACCGCCAGATAAATCGCCTTGATGAAAGAGGCCTCGGTCGCCTCTTTGATCTCGGCGACTACTGCCGGCGGCGCAGCCGAATCGAGCGAGAGGATTACCATTGCCTCGCCTTTTTTCTCGCTCCTGCCGAGGTTCATCGAGGCGATATTGATTTCGTGTTTCCCCATGATGGTGCCGATCTTGCCGATCATTCCCGGCCGGTCACCGTAATGAATCAGCAGCATATGCTCCTCGGGGCTGAAATCCATGGTGTAGTCGCGCAGCCGGACGATGCGCGGCTTCCCCTCGAAAAGGGTGCCGGCAATCAGGCGCCGCTTGCCGTCGGCCCCTTCGATCACCAGGGTAACCAGGTTGGAGAAGGCGTCGGAAAGGGTCGACTTGCTCTCTTCGACCACAATTCCCATCTGCTCGGCAATGAGCGAGGCATTGACCATGTTGACATCCTGATCGACCATCCGGTTGAGCAGGGCCGCCAGACCGAAGACTGTCAACGGTGAACATTCGTAATGGGCAATCTGGCCGGTGTAGCCAAAGATCACCTTGGCCGGGTTTTTCTCCACCAGCTGGATGCCAAAATCGCACATGACCCTGATCAGGTTCATGAACGGCCGCATCTGCTCCATCAGCGCCATGTCGAAGCGCGGAATATTGACGGCATTCTCAAGCGGCTGTTCATCAAGGTAGTTAAGTATTTCCCGCGACACATCAACCGCAACATTTATTTGCGCTTCAAAAGTGTTGGCGCCGAGATGTGGCGTCACCACCAGTTTATCCTGCGAAATCAGTTCCTTCAGGACCGCAGTCTTCGGCGGTTCCACACTGTAGACGTCTATTGCCGCGAGACCGATCTTGCCGTTTTTCAGGTTTTCCAGCAACGCTTCCTCGTTGATGACCCCGCCACGGCAGACATTAAGAACGATCACGCCGTCCTGCATCAGGCCGAACTCCCTGGCGCCGATCATGTTACGGGTCTCGTCGTTAAGCGGAGTATGCACGGTGATGATATCGCACTGCTTGTAGATCTCGTCATGGGAGACAAGCTTCACCCCGAGATCATGGGCCCTTTTCACGGCAATATAAGGGTCGCAGGCGAGCACTTCGCACTCAAAAGCCTTGAGCCTGGTAGCGACTCTCCCACCTACCTTGCCAAGGCCGATGATACCGGCGGTTTTGCCTTTAAGCTCGACGCCGGTGAACGGCCCCCGTTTCCACTCGCCGCTCTTGAGCGAGGAATTCGCCTTGGTGACATTCCTGCAGACAGCAAGCAGCAGCGCCATGGTATGTTCGGCCGCGCTGTTGGTGTTGCCGAACGGCGCATTGACGACAATAACCCCTCTGCTGCTGGCATAATCGACATCAACATTGTCGATGCCGACCCCGGCGCGGGCGACCATTTTCAGCCTGATTGCCGCATCGAGAAGATCCCGGTCAACAGTGGTACCGCTTCTGGTGATAATGACTTCATAGCCGCCGATTATCGACAGAAGCTCCTCCCTGGATAGTCCGAGCCTGATATCCATCTCGATGCGCGGATCCTGCTCTAAGAGCGCCAGCCCTTCGGCAGCGACTTCATCGGTAACGATTACCTTCATATATGCTCTCCTTGTCAGACGTTGCAAAAGAATGCATAATAGCCCCCTGATTCATAAAATGCAATACCACCGGACAGATATGACCCAAATACCGCCATTCAATATCGTTCTGGTCGAGCCGGAAATCCCTCCCAACACCGGCAATATTGCCCGCCTCTGCGGTGCAACCGGCACAATCCTCCATCTGGTCGGCAAGCTCGGCTTTTCTACTGACGACAAACATCTCAAGCGTGCCGGTCTGGATTACTGGAGCGAAGTCACCATCCGCTACTGGCCGGACCTGGCAGCATTGCAGGCAGCCTCACCTGCTGCCCGTTTTGTCTATACCAGCAAAAAGGCCGATCAGAGCCATGCCGGTTTCTCTTTCCGGAGCGGCGATTTTCTCGTCTTCGGCAAGGAGACGAAAGGCCTCCCGGAAGAGCTGCTGGCAGCCAATCCACAGATGTGCATCCGCATTCCGATGTCAGGAAAAGTCAGAAGCATCAACCTGTCAACCGCCGCCGGGATAGTACTCTACGAGGCGTTGCGACAGACGGGCAGGCTTGAATAAAACCGAACAGAACCAGATTTTCATTCCGAATTTTCCTGCAGTTGCAGGGTCAGGAGCTTTCCATGTCATTCAATCATTTTGATGCTGCCGGCCAGGCGATCATGGTCGATGTCAGCCATAAGGAGCCGACCCTGCGGACAGCGACGGCAGCGGCAACGGTCAACCTCACCCCCGGTCTTGTCGATGATATTGTGAGGCTGCAAACCGTCAAGGGGGATGTTCTCCAGGTTGCCAGAATTGCCGGTATCGCCGCTGCCAAAAAGACTTCCGACCTGATCCCGCTCTCTCACCCGCTTGCCATCCACCATGTTGCCGTCGATTTCAGGGTCGATCCCGAAAGGGGGGTAATTGAAGCTCTGGCAACGGTAAAGGCTTTTGAACGTACCGGCGTCGAGATGGAAGCAATGACTGCCGCAGCGGTCGCGGCACTGACTATTTACGACATGTGCAAAGGGGCTGACAAGGGGATAACCATCAGCGACATCAGGCTGCTGTACAAAGATGGCGGCAAAAGCGGTCTCTACCGCCGGGAGGAGCCATGAAAGCAGCCATTCTCGTCCTCAGTGACAAAGGCGCCAAGGGCGAGCGGATTGACAGCAGCGGTCCGGCGCTGGCCTCATGGCTGACCGAAAGAGGTGCTGAAGTCGTTCGCAGCGCGCTGATCGCTGATGAAGCATCGCTGATTGAAGAGACCCTGTGCAAGTGGGCGGACTCCGGCAGTTTCGACCTGATAGTCACCTGCGGCGGTACCGGCGTCTCCCCCCGCGACGTGACACCAGAAGCCACCAGAAGAGTCATTGAGCGGGAGATACCGGGGCTTGGCGAAGAGATGCGCCGGGCGAGCGCCGCCATCACCCCCCATGCCCTGCTCTCCAGGGCGATTGCCGGCATCCGCAGGGAAACGCTGATTGTCAACCTCCCCGGCAGCCCGAAAGGAGCGCTGGAAAATCTGGCCGCCATCTGGCCGGCAATACCGCACGGCGTCGCCAAGATGAAAGGTGATCCGGCTGACTGTGCCGACCAGGCACCAACCGGAGCGTTGCCAGTGGCGGCAGTGTCGTTTGTCGCCAAATCAGGCACCGGCAAGACCACCCTGCTGGAAAAGGTGATTGCAGAATTGAAGGGGCGGCACTGGCGCGTCGGCGTGATCAAACACGATGCCCACCATTTTGACATCGATCACCCCGGCAAGGATTCCTTTCGTCTTACCGCTGCCGGGGCAGACACCATGCTGATCTCCTCACCGGAAAAGCTCGCCGTTGTCAGAAAGCATCCCGAATCCCCGCCGCTCGCCGAGCTGATCAGACAATATTTCAGTGATGTCGACATCGTCCTGACTGAAGGGTTCAAACTCGGCGATCTCCCCAAAATCGAGGTACACCGCCAGGAACGCAGCAGCACCCTCCTCTGCCGCGGTGACCATCATGATCCGACCCTGATCGCCGTAGCCAGCGATGAACCGCTTGATCTTGACGTGCCGCTGCTCGACCTGAACTTGCCAACAGCGGTAGCAGATTTTATTGAACAGCGGTTTCTGCACAGATGACGACCAACACCCGCTGGCTGCTGCTGCTCTGCCTGACCCAGCTGTTCATCATGCTGGTGTTTCTCAACTATTCGGCGGTGCTGCCGCTGCTGAAAGTAGAGTGGGGCATGAGCAACACCAAGGCCGGCTCGATCTTCTCCGTTTACCAGTTCGGCTATATCCTCTCCGGTGTGCTGCTCAGCACTCTTGCCGACCGATTCAGCATCAAGAGGATCTTCATCATCTCGGCACTCTGGTCCGGCAGCGCCAATCTGCTCTTTGCCCTTTACGCCCACGACTACCCTTCAGCCATGTTTTTTCGCGCCCTGACCGGCATCGGCATGGGGGGCACCTACATGCCGGGTCTCAAACTGGTGGCAGAACGTTTCCCCAGCAGCAAGCGCGGCAAAGCCATCGGTATTTATGTCGGTTCACTTGTCCTTGGAGCATCGCTGTCTCTGCTGGTCACCGGACTGATCACCTCTGCCGTCGGCTGGCGGATAGCATTCGTCGCCTGCTCGGCTGCTGTTTATGCCGGGGTGTTTTTGTCGCTTGCGGTATTCAAGGACTACCAGCGGGTTACTTTTGAAAAAATGCCTGAAGAGACCTATGTCAGCGAAGTGGTAAAGAACCGGCCAGCAATGCTGATGATTGGCGGCTATGGCTCGCATATGTGGGAAATGTACGGCATGCGCAGCTGGATTGCCCCGTTCTTTACCGCCGCCCTCATCCAGTACGGATTTGCCGGCACAGCTGCCACCGGTTGGGGGGCAACGGCTGCCGCTGTCATCGTCGGCATCGGCACCATCGCCACGATGGTTACCGGCGGCGTGTCTGACAGGATCGGCCGCACCAGGACAATTTCGCTGGTGATGATTGCCAGCGCGGCACTCTCCTTCACTTTCGGCTGGCTGATAAATCTACCGCTATGGGTTATTCTGCCGGCAGGGCTTGTCTACGGCTATCTGATCGTGGCGGAATCGCCTGTTTTTTCCACCGGGCTGACCGAACTGGTCAGCCCCGGCTATCTGGGAGCAGCGATGGGCATGCAGTCCCTGGTCGGCTACTCCCTCGGTATGTTGTCACCGACGGTATTCGGCTGGGCGCTTGATGTTTATAAAGGGTGGCAGCCGTTTCCGGGCATCAACGGTGAATGGGGAGCAGGTTTTGCCACCTGTGGCATCGGCGCTCTGGCCGGGCCGATATTCATGTATCTGCTGCGAAAGGAACCGGACAGCGCCAGGATGGCGGCGGGGAAGAAATAATCCAACAGCATTTGCTCAAAGACGCACCGGAAGCAGGCGCGTTAAGCAAAACCCGCAGGTAAATTCAGTTAGTGATAATTAGTTCTCAACCGGGCGGCACTCAAAACCTTCCCTGGGCCAAACCTTCTGTTTAATAACAATAAAGTTGTATTTGTAATGCAGTTGTTTTACAGTTTGAAACATGAGCGGAGGTTGTTATGGCAAAGAATGCAACTATAAACATGCGGGTCGATGCATCCCTTAAAACTGACGTTGAGCGAATTCTCCATGCACTTGGCATCTCTACTACCGAAGCGATTAACATGTTTTTGAATCGAGTCCGCCTTTCCAAGGGCATCCCGTTTCCTGTGCAGATGAGCAACGATGAGTTCCGAAGCTACCTTGCCGAAAGTTCCTGTGAAGATGAAGCAATCAGCGCGGAAGAAGTCAACCAGATCAAGACAGCCCGCAACGAAATCACAGAAAACAAGGTTGTCAGCTTTGATCAAATCAAGCGGACACTTGGCAAATGATTCAGCTTCTCTTTACTGCACAGGCCGAAAAACAACTTGCAAAGCTGGATAAAAATACCAGACTGCGCATCATTGCTTCCCTGGATCGTCTGCGTGAAGCGTATCCTGTTGGCGATATACGCAAGATGCAAGGTTATGATGACCTGTGGCGGTTGCGAGTTGGTGATTATCGGATTGTCATGCAGATTGATCTGGTTACAGCCACCATTACTATTACTGTCATCCGTGTTGGCCACCGTAAAGAGGTCTATCGATAATTAAATCCTGCGAAAATTCAACCTTTTGATACATTCTGCATAAACTACTCACCTATACATTAATGCCGATGTGACGGCCATCTGCCAGTTCAACATCAAGTGGCAACTTGCCACCAAGCGCCTCGACATAACACTTCAGAGAAGATATCTTTACTTCGTGGCCACGTTTTTCCAGATCGGCTACAAAAAATTTCATGTCAAAGCCGCAAGAACAATTCAGAGATACGGGTTACATCTGGGGAATAATGATGCATGAGATAACCGGCAAGTGTCGCCAATGCCAGAGTTAGGAAAACCTAAGGGGACATTCTATACTTTTTCTGTCAATTGAAAATATCGCTCTTTAAAAATCAAATAGTTAGCATTCTGTTCGAATTTAAGGCGCACTAATCCCTTGCTTTCGTAATATGGCGAGTCTCTCACTTACGGCGAACCTTGAGC
>JBBRBA010000107.1:0-6505 GCA_038206285.1 Geobacterales bacterium | reverse complement strand
AACCGCCATACACTTCCTCGAATCTCATCTTTCGGGTCTCCTGTAGCCATTCCGTCCGTTTCATCCGTTGTCTCCCGACAACAAAGTAAACCGGACAGTTTATGTGCTACAAGACCGGACATATTATTAACCCGCGACATCGGAGCCATTTCCGCTTGCATGAGCAGTTCTTTTGCAATATATTCACAGACTGAGCAAATCTTATATTTTCCTGTTGTCCATCTGCTGCCGGCAGCGCTTGAAAACCGGCAGGATCTTGCTAAAGGCAACGGATGGATCTTTTGACAAGCCATCACCAAAGGGTCACTGTGAACAGATGGTTACTGCCGATAAATTCTGCGCTTTTTGTTTCAATCGTCGCTATTCTTGCCCTGATTGCCTCTGATCTTCTCACTTTCCGGATTTCCAGACTTTTCCCGCCGAAAGCAGCAAAATCGGTACAGCAGCAGACAGCCGGGCAAAGCGCTGACGATCTGATGTCGTTTGCACCGATCCTTGCAAAAGGTCTGTTCGGCAAGGCAACCCAGGGAACGCTGACACCTGTGCTGGCCAAAAGCGCCGAGAAGACCCAGGCTCCGGCATTCAATCAGGCCGATTTCACCCTTCTTGGCACGGTGCAGGGCTCCTTCAGGGAAAGCTTCGCCCTTATCCAGAAGATCAGCTCAAAAGAAGAACGGGTCTTCCGGATGGGAGACATGGTCTTTAATGCGGGGCCACTCGTCAGTGTTAAAAAGGAATATGTCGAAGTCCTTGCCGGCAAGGTTCGCACCAAGATTTTTACCCCGGTGACAACTGCGGCAGCAGCAGGATCCTCACCGCCACCTGCCGACGATCAGGCAGCTGCAAACAGTCTTGCTTCGCAGACAAGCGCCGGTAATTATGTCATTGACCAGAGAGCCCTGAACGCTTCGCTTGACAATATCGGCCAGGCAATGACCGATGCCAGACTCCTGCCAAGCATCAAGCTTGGCAAAGTTGAAGGGTTTCGCGTCTCTGAAGTCAAGCCGCAGGGGGTCTTCGGCACCATCGGTATAAAAAATGGCGATGTTTTGCTGCGAATGAACGATTTCCCGATAGATTCCCCGGAAAAAGCTATTCAGTCGTTTGCGTCGCTAAAAGGGCAGAGCCGGATAAGACTCGATCTGATCAGGGATGGTAAACCAACAACTTTCAACTACGATATTCGTTAACCCACTGCTGAAATGGTGAAAACTGTGCCAAAAAAAATCACTGTAATCCTGCTGTTACTGATGTTATGCCTGCTGCCTGTCACGGCGTCTGCCAAAGGGGTAATCCTCAACTTTACCGATGTTGACATTGCCACAATGGTGAAATTCATCAGCGACCTGACCGGCAAGAACTTTGTCATGGACGAACGGGTGAAAGGGAAGATCTCCGTCTTCTCCCCTGCCAAGCTCTCCAATGAAGAGGCGTTCAACGTCTTCACCTCGGTTCTTGAGCTGAAAGGATTTACCCTCATCCAGACAGGCAAGGTCTACAAGATTGTGCCGACCGCTTCGGCCAAGCAGTCCGGGACAAAACTCTACGCCGACAAAGAGAAGTTCCCGGTAAATGAATCCTACGTCGCCAGAGTCATCACTCTGGAAAATATTACGGCGCAGGAGGCGGTAACATTCCTCCAGCCGATTGCTTCCAAGGATGGCCACGTATCGGCTTTCGGGCCGTCAAACATGCTGCTGGTAGTTGATTCGTCGTTCAATATCCAGAAGATCCTGTCAATAGTCCAGCTGATAGATGCTGAGAAACGGCGCGAACTGCCGGAAATAATCTACCTGAAGAACGCCGGCGCCGAGAATATTGCCAAAGTCCTGCAGGACTGGATCGGCAATAAGGCGTCGAAGCAGCCCGGGCAGACGGCAACGGCCACCCTTGGAACCACCATTGTGCCTGACATCAGGCTGAACGCAATTCTGGTGTTCGGACTGGAGAAAGACAAGGAGGAGATCCGAAAGCTGGTGGCGCTGGTCGATGTCGCCCCGCCGACCAGCAGCGGCAAGGTGAATGTTTATTATCTGGAAAATGCCGATGCCACCGAGGTCGCCAAGGTTCTCGACGGGGTTGTCAAAGGAAGCGTCGCGCCCGTTCAGCCAGGACAGGCAGCGCCGCAGACCTCCCCCTTTGAAGGGGGGAAGATAACGATAACACCTGACAAGGCGACCAACTCTCTCGTCATCATGGCATCGCCAACCGACTATCAAAACCTGCTGCAGGTGGTCCAGAAGCTGGACCGGAGACGGCGGCAGGTATTCGTTGAAGCGATGATCGCCGAGATTTCACTCGACAGGGCCAGGGAACTCGGCGTGCAGTGGGGCTTCTTCGGTGGGGCCAGCACCGGTTCGGTCTCCTCAGCCGGTATCTTTGATCCTTTCGGGACGCTAAGCCCGTTCTTTGCGGCCATCGGCCAACTTACCACCGCAGGGCTGATCCCTCCGGACATGACACTCGCCACTGCCGCCAACTTCCCGGTAATTCTCAAGGCAATGCAGACCAGCGGCATGCTGAATGTGCTCTCCAGTCCGACCATCCTGACCTCCGACAACAAGGAGGCCGAGATCTTCGTCGGCGAGAATGTTCCGTTTGCGGGCACCTCCACCATGTCCACAGTCGGCGGCACCTCCCAGCAGTCGATAGAACGCAAGGACACCGGTATTACCCTCAAGATAACCCCGCAGATAACCGAGGGGGACTACATCAAACTTGATGTGCTGCAGGAAATTTCGGCAATCAAGGACACCGTCGTCGTTGGTCAGGGCTCTATCGATCGGACGACTACCAAACGTTCGGCCAAGACGTCAGTCATTGTCAAGGATAATGAGACGGTCGCCATCGGCGGGCTTATTGCCGAGACCGAACGCGAGACGGTGAGCAAGGTGCCGCTGCTCGGGGACATCCCGCTGCTCGGCTACTTCTTCAAGACAAAAAGCATTTCACGGCAAAAAACCAATCTGATACTCCTTCTCACTCCGCGCGTGATCAAGGATGGCCGCGATCTTGTCGAGACCACAAATACGCAGCGAAATCGCTTCCACGATGCTTCGCAGAAGATTGAAGCTACCGACATCCCGGCAGCGATCGGCATCAAACCTGCCGAGAGCGGCACCGCACCGAAGAGTGAGGGGAAATAGTTTTGGCAGACGACGTTGCAACGACAGGGATTGAGGAGATAGCCGCCCGTCTCGGGCTCTCATTCCAGGCGGAAATACACGATGCAGAGATCGACGCGACGTGGATCTCCCGTCTGACCCTCTCCTTTGCCAAGGCAAATCTGCTGCTGCCGCTACGGGAAGAGGACGGCTGCCTGCTGGTCGCCATGGGGAACCCGGTAAATCTGCTGGCACTTGATGAACTGCAGAGTGCTGTCGGCATGCCGGTAAAAGCGGTTGCCGCCCCTCCGGAAGAGGTGCTGGCGGCGATAAACCGCTTCTATGCCCGGCACTCCGGCTCGGCGCAGGAGGTAGTGGCAGAACTGCAGGCCGAAGAGCTGTCAGCAGTGGCCTCCCAGTTCAACCGGCCCCAGGATCTCCTCGACCTTACGGATGAAGCCCCGGTCATAAGGCTGCTCAACTCGATCCTTTTTCAGGCGGTCAAGGAAAGGTCCAGCGATATTCACATCGAACCTTTCGAACGGGAACTGGATGTCCGTTTCCGGATCGACGGCATCCTCTACAAGATGCTCTCCCCGCCAAAAGTGATTCAGGAAGCGCTTACCTCCCGCGTCAAGATCATGGCAGGGCTGAACATCGCCGAAAAAAGACTCCCGCAGGACGGGCGGTTTCGGGTGATTGTCGCCGGTCGTGACGTCGATATAAGGGTATCGATCATCCCGACCTTCTTCGGCGAGCGGACGGTGCTGCGTATTCTCGACAAGCAGCGCGGCGTGCTGTCGCTGACTGATATCGGCCTCGCACACCGCGAAAACAGCTTGATGGAACGGCTCCTGACCCGCACCAGTGGCATGATTCTCGTAACCGGACCGACCGGAAGCGGCAAGACCACCACTCTCTACAGCGCCCTGACCAAAATCAACTCGCCGGACAAGAACATTATCACCATTGAAGACCCGATCGAGTACCAGCTCCCCGGAGTCGGCCAGATTCACGTCAACCCGAAGATCGACCTCACCTTTGCCAACGGGCTCCGCTCTATTCTCCGCCAGGACCCGGACATCATAATGGTCGGCGAGATCCGTGATGCCGAAACCGCCGAAATCGCCATGCAGGCGAGCCTTACCGGCCACCTTGTCCTTTCGACTCTGCATACAAATGATGCGGCAACCGCCATCACCCGCCTGATAGATATGGGGATAGAACCATTCATGGTCGCCTCGACACTTTCGGCGGTGCTCGCCCAACGGCTTGTCCGGCGGATCTGCCCGCACTGCATTGAGGAGTATCGCCCGGAAAGGGAGTATGCCGGCATCTCTCTCCCGGATAAGCTCTACCGCGGCAGAGGCTGTGACAAGTGCTTCAATCTCGGCACCACCGGCAGGACAGGCATTTACGAGCTGCTGCCGATTGATGCCGAGCTCTGCTCGATGATTATCCGCCGCACCTCCACCCAGGAGATCAAGGAGTACGCTGTCGGCCGGGGGATGCGGACGTTGCGCGATGACGGCCTGGAAAAGGTGTTTGCCGGAGTTACTACCCTGGAGGAGGTCCTCCGGGTAACCCAGGAAGAGTATGCCGATATTTCACTATAAGGGCTATCGGCAGAATGGCAAAGAGAGCAGCGGCACCATAACTGCCGCCACTCTTCGTGATGCCCGAGAGCGGCTGAAGAGCGACGGCATTCTGCCGGTCAGCATCGAGGCGGAGGATGCACAAGCCGCCCGGAGAGGTTTGCTCGCCTGGCGGCGCCGGGTCGATTTGGCGGAACTGGCGCTGGCCACCAGAAGACTTGCTACGCTTCTCGGCGCGTCGATGCCGCTCTTCGAAGCGGTCGCCACTCTCATGGAACAGGAACGACCCGGCGAGATGCGCAGCGTCCTCTCCAGAGTAAAAGAGCGACTTGCCGAGGGTAAAGGTCTGGCAGCGGCACTGGCAGACGAAGCACCACTCTTCAGCGAAAGTTACATCTCAATGGTTGCTGCCGGAGAGGCCAGCGGGGCTCTGGATACGATTCTGGAGCGGTTGGCCGACTTCCTGGAAGAACAGGAAGCGATAAGAAGCAAGGTTGCCACGGCGCTTGCCTACCCGCTGCTCATGACTCTAGTGGGAGGGGGGGTGATGCTCTTTCTGCTCGCCTTTGTCATTCCGAAAATCACCACCGTTTTTGCCGATAACAAGGCCGCTCTGCCGCTGATCACGATCATCCTCCTCAAGGTCAGTAATATCCTGCGCCAGCTCTGGTGGTTGTTGCTGCTTGCCGGTGCAGCCGCGATATTCATCTACCGCCGTCTGCTGCTGCGCGACAGTTTCCGCCTGAAGCGTGACACCCTCCTGCTGCAGCTGCCGCTGTGCGGAGCGCTCCTGCAGAAACTGCTTCTTGCCCGTTTTGCCAAAATCCTCGGGCTGCTCCTTTCAAGTGGCGTCCCGGTCATCCGGGCCATGGAGATAACATCCGAAGCGGTGGTCAACCGTGCCTACAGGATTTTTCTGGGTGAAGCCAAACTGGAGTTGCTTGAAGGGGGCAAACTTTCAGCCACCCTCTCCCGCAGCCCGCTTTTCCCGCCGCTGCTGATCCATCTTATCGGCATCGGCGAACAGAGCGGCACGCTGGACGCCATGCTGAACAAGGCCGGGACCGCTTTCGAGCGGGAGTTTGATACCGCAACAACCCGTTTCATGGCTCTTCTCGAACCGGTGATGGTGCTTGTTATGGGGCTGGCGGTCGGCTTTGTGGTCGTGGCGGTGCTGCTGCCGATATTCCAGCTTAATCAGCTGGTGAAGTGATTTTCCGTATTACAGGAGGCTTTATGTATAGCAGAGTGCAAGACAGACGCGGCTTCACCCTTATCGAAATCATGGTCGTCATCGTCATTCTGGCGCTGCTGGCGGCGCTTGTCGGCCCCAAGCTGATCGGCAGGAGCGATGACGCCCGGATTGCCGACGCAAAAGTACAGATCCGGAATATCGAGACCGCACTTAAGCTCTACAAGCTCGACAGCAGCGTCTTCCCGACAACCGAACAGGGGCTGGCCGCACTGATAACAAAACCGGCTGCCGGGGTAATTCCGAAGAACTACAAGCCTGAAGGGTATCTGGAGAGCAGGAAACTGCCGAAAGACCCGTGGGGTAACGACTACATCTACCTTTCCCCTGCAGAGCAAGGCGATTATGAACTCTGTACTTACGGCTCTGACGGCGCTAAAGGGGGCGACGGCAAGGCAGCAGATATCTGCAATTACAATATGCAGTAGGCGAAGGCGGGAACTGGGAACTGGGAACTGGGAACTGGGAACTGGGAACTGGGAACTGGGAACTGGGAACTGGGAACTGGGAACTGGGAACTGGGAACTGGGAACTGGGAACTGGGAACGGGGAAC
>JBBRBA010000106.1:0-6552 GCA_038206285.1 Geobacterales bacterium | reverse complement strand
AACCGCCATACACTTCCTCGAATCTCATCTTTCGGGTCTCCTGTAGCCATTCCGTCCGTTTCATCCGTTGTCTCCCGACAACAAAGTAAACCGGACAGTTTATGTGCTACAAGACCGGACATATTATTAACCCGCGACATGGCTGTCCCATCTGGTTGACTTCTCGGCCCTGCTGGCCTAGAATCAGCCGGGGATTTAATGACCACCAGACCATCTCGAAATAAATTCACTCTCGTCCAGAAACTGCTTGCCAGTTACGCAGCCATGACACTTTTCACCATGGCAGCCCTGGTTTTTGCACTTCTCGGTCTCATCTCCCTCAACAAGACCGCCCGGGAAATCGCCGGAAAAGACCTTGTTTTTATCGACTCGATCAATAAGTTGCGCGAATTGATTGTGGCACAGGAGCGCTACGCCGGAAAATTTTCCATCCTCAAAGGGGGAGAGTTCGTTGAACTGTTCCAGCGGCGCGAAGCAGAATTCAAGGGGTTTCTCAATGACTTCGACAAATCCCGGTACCTCATGGACAAGCAGGCTCTCGACAGGCTGTATGCCGATTTCCAACAGGCTTCAGCCGCTGTTTTTGCCGGCAATACAACGAATATTACCCAGCTGCATAACACCTCAACGAGGGTCGTGACCTTCCTTGACAAGCTCTACACCCGTGAACAGATGCTGCTGGGCGCAAAGCTCAAATCGGCAGACAAAAAGCAGAGCTTAACGGTCAAATGGTCGCTTGTCCTCTCGCTTACCGGTTTTATCCTGGCAGTTGTTGTGGCAGCTTTTTCAATCTTCAACATATCCGCAGCCATAGCAAAACTGAAAAAAGCAACGCATCGGATTGCCGAGGGAGACTTTGACTATGATCCGCAGATTCCTGCCGGGGACGAGATCGGCGAATTAGCCCAGGATTTCGGGCGGATGGCCGAGAGGCTCAAAATTCTGGAGCAGATAAGTCTTGATGCCAGTCCGCTCACCCGCTTACCGGGAAACATAGCCATCGAACGGGCACTGAGCAGACGATTGGCCGAAGGAAAGCCGTTTGCCATCTACTATGCGGACCTTGACAACTTCAAGGCCTACAATGACCGCTACGGATACGTAAAAGCGAGTGAAGTGATCAAGATATCAGCAGAGGTCATCGACCGGGCTGTCAGGAAAGCTGCCGCTACCGAAGCCTTTGTCGGCCACGTGGGAGGCGACGACTTCGTCATTGTCGCCGACGTCGAACCGGCAGAGGCACTCTGCAAGCAGATCATTGCCGACTTTGAAGCGGAAATCGTCAATCACTATTCGGCCGAGGACCTCGAGCGCGGCGCCATCGAAGGTGTTGACCGCTACGGTGTCCCGAGAGTTTTTCCAATTATGACCATTTCCATCGCCGTCGTCATCTGCAGCAGCGGTGAATTCAGTTCGGCAACGGAAATCGCCAGGGTCGCAGCGGAAATCAAGGACCACGTCAAGGGTTTCCCCGGGAGCAACTACATGTTCAATCGTCGCAAGGTCAGCAGATGAGGCATTTCATCCTCCTCTTTCTGCTGCTGAGCAGTCTGGCCGGTTGCTCAACCCTCAAGGGATTGCCGTCGGGTGTTTTGCACCGCTATGATGCCGGTCGTAAGCTGTCGTCTGCTCTTCAGGAAGAGGAGCAGGGGAGATCGACTGCTGCCATCGCAATCCTGGAGGAACTCATCGCCGAGCCGGGGATCAAAGGGGTAACCGATGAGGCCCTGTTCCGCCTGAGTGTGCTTAAACTTCATTCTGAAGAAAAGGATGGATCACTCCCGGCCATCCGCTACCTCGAACGCTTACGTCACGACTACCGTGACAGCGTCTGGTCGCAGCAGGCCAAACCGCTTCTCGACAGTCTTTATGCAGTCGCAGATCTGAAGAAACAGACCCGTAATCTCAAAAATATCAACGGTTCCCTGGCCAGAGACAACAAGGAACTGCGTCAGAGTATCGAACGGCTAAAGAGCCTCGATATGCAACTGGAAAGAAAAACCCGCTAGAAGGCCCTCCGGGGTTCCCGAACGGCCCGAACATCGGCGGCCGCAAAAAAAAGATCCGGAAAAAACCCGGACCTTTTTTTATGCACTTCTGTGAAACAGCTGATTAGTGTTTCGCGCCAAATGGCAATTCGCACCAGCGATTATGCATGGCTTCATAGCCGATAGTGAAGCTGAATGCTTCGTAAAGACCGGCAATACCCACAAACGTGTAAATCAAGCGGGTTATTGCTGTCGCTTCACCCAGAAGCTCGCTAACCAGGTTAATGCCGAATATGCCGACCACACCCCAGTTAAGTGCACCGATTACCAGCAGTACCGTTACAATGATATCGAGGACTTTCATACTCTCACCACCTTTTTCATTACCCTTTGTTTACAGTTATAGTTTACTCCTTCTGGAAAAAATGGGAGTATTTTTTTGCAATAATAATGCAAAAAGGTCATAGACCGCGGTCAATAAATCGGCTACAGGCATCTGAATTGGTATATAATGTAGAAAAAGGTTCATTCTCCTGACTCTTTGACTGCGTGAGCGGAGTGATTAAGTCCCGCGGGAGGTCAATATGAAAAAGATCATGAGTGTTGTCCTTGTCCTGACTATAGTGCTGTTGGCCGGCGCCATGTCTGCTTTTGCAGACCGGGGAGGATATGGTGGTCATGGCTGGCGTGGTGGTGGCGGAGTCGGTATAGGTGTGACTGTCGGACCGGGATTGTGGTGGCCGGGATGGTGGAATTCTTATCCGTATTACTACCCGTATGCCCCTTATTACCCCTATTATCCGCAACCGCCTGCAGTGGTAGAGTCGACGCCTGATCTTTATGTTCAACCAGCGCCTAAAGCAAATGAAACCCGATACTTGTACTTCTGTCCAGATCCGCAAGGTTATTATCCGGATATCAACAGATGTCCGCGTGGCTGGCTGAAGGTTGTTCCTCAGGCAAACCCGCCGGAAGGAGAGGAGTGAAATCATGCTTAGTAAACGGATTCGCAGACAAATAACAGTATTGGTATTGCTGGTGTTGAGCGGCTGTGCAACTGTGCCTTCAGGACCAAGCGTGCTGGTGCTGCCGGCACCGGGGAAAACCATGGGGCAGTTCCAGAGCGAAGACATGACCTGCAGACAGTGGGCCGTGCAGCAGACAGGCAACGCTGCGCAATTTGCGGCTAATCAGAATACTGCCACAGGGGCAGCTGTCGGCACAGTCATCGGTGCCGGTGCCGGTGCGCTTCTGGGAGCTGCTTCCGGCCATGCGGGCAGAGGCGCGGCTATAGGCGCGGGCAGCGGACTGCTTCTCGGTACGATTTCAGGTGCTGATGCCGGGCAGGCATATGGATGGGAGGCACAGCGGCGCTACGACTATGCATATGTGCAGTGCATGTATGCAAATGGCAACCAGATTCCAGGCCAGGTACACAGGTACCGGATACGGCAAGTCACTCCGCCGCCGCCAGCAGAGAGAAGTAACGTACCGCCTGACTATTATCCGGAAGAGTGAGCAGTTGCCCTGCCTTTGAGAGAGAAAACTTTCGGCTTCACCCAGGGATGACCGGTGCCAGGTTAGCAGCATGAGTGACGGCCTGCTCAAGCTTCTTCAATCTTTTTCCGGTGATAGAAATTAATGAGGAACTCAGCGTCTCGTGGCGAGAGGTCGAACTTGAAGGTGGCCTCCTGCACCAACGGGTTCACCTGCTGATCAGGATTATCCTGCAAATGGGAGGATATCCATTTTATGGCACGTTTCAGCTCTTCTCCATCGGGCAACAGGTTGCTCATGATTTCATGCTCCTGAGGAAGTTTCCGGATGTATCCGGGTTAGAGTTCGTTGACTGGCAGACTATTTGCCGCGCAGATATTCGATCAGAAGCCTTACGCCAACGCCACTGGCGCCTTTGGGGGAACAGGGGCGGCTCTTGTCACTCCAGGCGGTGCCGGCGATATCAAGATGAACCCAACGGACAGAGCCGATGAATTGCTGCAGGAACCAGCCGGCGGTGATACTGCCGCCATCACGGCTGCCCGCATTCTTCAGGTCGGCGATGTCGCTTTTCATGGCTTCGCCGTACTCGTCCCAGAGCGGGAGCTCCCAGACCCTTTCGCCACAGCGCTCACCGGCCTGTTTCAAATTGTCGATCAGGCGCCGGTCATTTCCCATCATACCACTGGCCTCATGCCCCAGCGCTACTACGCAGGCTCCGGTCAGGGTAGCAAGGTCAACCATGACCGCCGGCTTGTAATTGGTCCGGGCGAAGAAGAGCGCATCACAAAGGATCAGTCGCCCCTCGGCGTCGGTATTGGTGATCTCGACGGTTAATCCGGACATTGATGTAATGACATCGCCCGGCTTGTAGGCTCTGCCGTCAGGCATATTTTCGGCGGCGGGTATGATTCCCACCAGGTTTATCGGCAGCTGCAGCCCGGCCGCCGCCTCCATGGTGCCGAGCACTGCCGCCGCACCGGCCATGTCGGTTTTCATCTCCTCCATCCCGGTGCCAGGCTTGATCGATATCCCCCCTGAATCAAAGGTGATCCCCTTGCCGACCAGCACTACCGGACGTCCCTTGGCGCCACTGCCGCGATATTCGAGCACGATCAGGCGGGGTGGCTCGGCCGAACCTTTGCCCACTGCCAGCAGGGCGTTCATCCCCAGCTCCTGCAGATCATCCTTCTCAAGTACCCGGCAGATCAGGGTATGCCGCTTTGCCAGTCCTCGCGCCGCATCGGCAAGATATCCGGTGGTGGCTACATTGCCCGGATGGGAGACCAGATCGCGTGCCAGGCTTACCCCGCGGCAGACGGCCTCTGTACGTTCGACCCTGGCGCGGGCTCCCTTGACAGTTACCCCCCGGGGAAGCAGCAGGGTCATCCCGCTAAAGCTGAAACGCTCGTCCCTGTCTTTGGTCTTGTACTCATCGAAGCTATAGCTTCCGAGAAGAGCCCCCTCGCAAACCGCTGCCAGTGACGCTTCACCGCTTCCGGTCAGCTGCAGCGCCAAGGCGAACGAGGCTACCCGCGCCGTGCGTAGCGACTGCACGGCATTCCCTGCCGCCTGCCGCAGCCGTCCGTCATCCAGCTCGCTTTTCTTGCCGAGTCCGACCAGCAGCAGTCGCTCGGCCGGCAGCTTCCCCAGGGTGTGGATCAGGCGGCTGGTGTTGACTTTACCGCTAAATTCCCTGTTTTCGGCAAGCCGCTGCAGACAACCGCCCAGAGCGACATCACATTGGGCGAAGAGTTCATCGCCGCCATCCTCGCAGCAACCGATGACCAGGGCAGGAGTGGCATATTTCAGAGGAGAAACAGAACTATAGTCGATTTTCATACTTACCTCGAGTGTGCCTGCAGTCGGTATAACTCAGCAGATTTAATCACAGTTTCACTTCGATTGATTTTAATACCCTATCCGCCAGCGCTGCGCAACTTGTAAAACAAATAATAAGTGTAACATGGCAGCAACGCTGAAACCGGATCTTCAAACTGGGGCAGGCCTGCACTCCTGTCATTTTACCCCCCGCTGATGCTATTTCAATAACAACGCCGCAACTGTCCACTCTCATTGTCACATCAAACCGGATATACCGCTTCCCCATCCCTGGATATATGCGCCAGCTGTGCAGAAATACGAAAAGATTCCGGCACGGACACGGGGATCACCCTAACTGCACCGCTCGTGGTTCAACCAGTTCAGGACAAAGCTCATGTTCGCTGTTTTATGAAACAAAAAAAATAATTTTGCTATTGTCTTACTTCTAATGAATAAGGTAATTTGATACAAAGTACAATTTATTGGCAGGCAGATAATCGATAATACTAAACCACTTGCGAGGGTGGGGCAGAAAGCCTAGGGTCTCACAGAGACAGCCGGGATGCCGAAATATCAAACGATATGCGGTACCCGGCTATTTTTTTTACGTACTGCAACAACCAGCCGAGATAAACGACAATACTAAACCACCCGCGAGGGTGGGGCGGAAAGCCTAGGGTCTCACAGAGACAGCCGGGATGCCGAAAGATCTCCACCGAGACGCGGCAACCGGCTTTTTTTATTCAGAATCTCCGAGGTCATAACTAAACAGATGGAGGTACGTCTATGGAAATGAAGAAACTATCACTTCCGCCCACCGATAAAGAGCCTTCGAACATGGAGGCCTGTAGTTCGAAACAAACAACAAAAGGAGTCAAGATGAAGAGTATCAAAAGAGCGTCTGTGCATATCTTTTTTGCATTGGCACTGGGAGCAGCAGCGCTGTTAGCGTTTCAGCTGAACGGGACAGAAGCGCTGGCACAATCGTCATACTTTACCAGCAGAGGGTGCACTGGCTGCCATGGCGCACCGTCGGTCGCCACCTGCAACGGCTGCCATCACCACGGAAATTCATCATTGAAAGCGACCACCAACAAGACTACCTATGCACCTGGCGAGACCGTGACCGCGACTCTGGCCGGTGGCGGCAGAACCGGCTGGATCAAAGCCATTCTCTATGACCAGAACAATACGCAGATTGCCGTATCGAGCGGCAACGCCAGCGGCATGGGCGGGTCAACCA
>JBBRBA010000105.1:0-7399 GCA_038206285.1 Geobacterales bacterium | reverse complement strand
ATTGTTTGGAGGCAACAACCTGGCTGCGATACTTGCTCTGAATTCTTCTGAATAATGAGTCATATACTTCCCCTTTCTGACGCCCCGAGATTAAAACAAAATTTCGGAAGGGAAGCGACAACTATCCTGACACTGGGGGATTTCAATCTTTCCGCTGACAAAAAGAGGGCTACAGTACTTCATCTTAAAAACAAAACTGAAATAGTACTTGGTAGTAATGATTTTGTGTTTATCACCAATGGCTCCATAACAGAAAGCACCGATAATGGAACATGGGATACGCCGGCAAAATTGAAAGGCTTGGAAGAGTCCGGCTCTTGGAAGTTGTGGAAGAAACTAGCAAAAAAAGATGAGTCTTTCGGCAACCCAAATCCATTCTGTGACAATATTGATTTGCAAAAATGGTACTCATTTACGGCAACAATGAAAGACAGCACATTTCTCGATTACATGGAAAACTTCTCGGGCAATGTAGATGGAACAGGCGGACTTGTCACTATGACTGATTCTAACTGGCTCATGTCAATTGTGATAGCACGGCAGCCTCACTTTCCAAACCAGCCGGATGATGTCAAGATCTTTTGGGGCTATGGACTCTATCCTGATAGAAAAGGAAACTACATTGACAAAACAATGGCGGAGTGTACCGGTGCTGAACTGTTGGAAGAGCTTTATTATCATTTGAAAATTCAGGATATGATGAAACCGGTTACAGAAGCCGGAAAGGTAAATTGTATTCCTGTTGCGATGCCGTTTATTGATAGCCTTTTTATGCCGAGAAATATGGGTGACAGACCAGATGTTATACCAAAAGGAGCAACAAATTTTGCTTTTTTAGGTCAATTTGCAGAAGCACCTGAAGATTGTGTATTTACCGTAGAATATTCTGTGAGGACGGCTCAAATGGCGGTTTATGGCTTGTTTGATACCGGCAAGGAAGTGCATCCAATGTACGATTCGGCACACAATCCCAAATATTTACTTGGAGCACTTACTGCAATTAGCAGATAACGGAATACGATTGAATCTCATAACAAAAGAGAGGCACGCTGAAATGGAAAAGAGAGAAGATTCTACTGCCAGGGTTTATCTTAATGGTCTTGGTTTGGCCTCCATTGCTGCTGCAATGTATCTGATCCAGAAGGCGGATTTTAATCCATCCAATATCCATATCTTTGAGCAAAAGGGCGACAAGGATCTTGTTGGAGGAAGCTGTGATGCCTCAGAGATGATCGTGAACGACCAACCAACGTACTTTATGCAAGGCAGTCGCATGTTTGAAGACAAGGTCTATCCCTGCACCAAAGAACTGTGGTCCATCATTCCGTACAATGATAATGAATCGTGTCTGCAAGACTATCAGAAGAACCGTGAAGATTGCAGAATTCACACGGTCGTTCGCCTTCTGCATGAGAATGGTAAGAAGGACACCGGATATCAACTTGGTCTCAACACTTCTGAAAGATTGAAGATGGCAAAACTTCTAGCCACACCTGAATTCTTGATTCCAGACGGTGCAAAGATTACGGACATCTTTGGAGAAGCTTTCTTCACCAGCAATTACTGGTACATGTGGCGGGCACTTTTTGCCTTCCAGCCGTGGCATTCAGCGGTGGAAATGAAGCGCTACATGCACCTCTTCTTTCACGAGATGCCGAACATGAACACAATGATCGCTCTGGAGCGTACTCGCTACACCAACTTCCACTCGTTCATCCTGCCCGCGCTGCGCTTCATGGAGAAGAAGGGCGTGAACTTCCACTACAACTGCAGGATCTCGGACGTAGACTTCAAGATTGGCGCCGGCGGCAAGGAGCGGTCGATCGAGCGCATCCACCTTGAGAACGAGAGCGGCGAGCCCAAGCCATCCATACAGGTGCGCGAAAACGACCTGGTCTTCCTGACCATCGGCTCCATGGTCAGCAACTCCTCATTCGGCGCCCACGACCGCCCGGTTGACAAGACCACGGTCGACAACCAGAACCTGGGAGGAGCGTGGACGCTGTGGAAGAAGATCGCCGCCAAGCAGCCCGACTTCGGCCGCCCCGACCAGTTCCTGCGCGACATCTCGCAGTCCAAGATGATGACCTTCACCGTCACCTTCCGCGGAGGATTGTTCCAGCGCAAGTTTGAGTGGTTAGTGGAGCGCCAGATGGGTCGCCAGAGCCCGCTGCCCATCACCGCCTCCCCGTGGATACTGCACCTCCACACGTACCGCCAGCCCGTGTTTCCCGACCAGCCCCGCGACACGTGCGTCATCTGGGTGACGGCGCTGCGGGACAACAACATCGGCACGTTCGTGAAGAAGACCATGCCCGAGTGCACCGGTCGCGAGATTCTGGAGGAGCTTTTGGGCCACCTGCAGTTCGACCAGGACGAAGTGGAAAAGAACGAGATCCTCGACACCTCCAGCTGCATCCCCTGCATGTTGCCCTACTGCATCAGCCAGTTCCTCAGCAGAGCCAAGGGCGACCGGCCTGCAGTTGTACCGGCCGGATCAAAGAACTTCGCGTTCCTCGGGCAGTTTGTAGAGATTCCAAAAGGGATCGTTTTCACTACGGAGTACAGCGTGCTGGGCGCGATCCATGCGGTCAAGAAGTTCGTCAAGCCGTCGCTGGTGGTGCCCCCAATGTACTTCGGGCAGTACCACCCGCTCACGTGCATTTCGGTTGCGCGTGCTTTGCTCCGCTAGGTGTCCTCAGCCCGCCGGTGGCGTCGCCCCTACGACGTTATATTTGTTTTTCCGAGTCCCTACACTTTTTTCGCGGCCTCCCTGGCAGCGATAACGACCGGATCCCAGACCGGTGAAAAGGGCGGAGCATAGCCTAGGTCGAGATTAATCATCTCTTCAACGGTAAAGCCGGCATGCAGTGCGGTCGCCAGGGTATCAATCCGCTTGGCTGAACCTTCCATCCCGACAATCTGACCTCCCAGCAGCCGGCCGTTGCCCTTTTCCGCCAGCACCTTGACGGTGATTTCTCCGGCACCGGGAAAATAACCGGCCTTGGTCCGGCTTTTGATTACAGCACTTACCCATTCAATGCCCAATTTTTTGAGTTCCTTTTCCTGCAGTCCGGTTCGGGCAACTTCAAATTGACATATTTTCGTGAGGGCAGTTCCCACTACACCGGGAAACGTGGCATAGCCTCCCCCCAGGTTGATGCCCGCTACCCGCCCGTGGCGATTGGCGACTGTACCGAGGGCAATATGGAAAGGCTTGCGGCTGATCAGATGAAACGACTCGGCGCAATCTCCTGCTGCCCAGATGCCGGCAACACCGGTTTCCATCCGCTCGTTTACCCGGATCGCCCCTTTATCCCCAAGCGGGATGCCGGCGGCGGCGGCGAGACGTTTGTTGGGTCGCACGCCAAGCCCCAGTATCACTATATCGGCCGGAAGGTTCCGTTTGTCGGGCATAACCCCGGTGACCTTGCCGTTTCGTGTGTCAAAACCTGTGAGCGTTTCTTCCAGATACAGGGTTACACCTGAATCCCGCAGCGCTTGAGAAACCAGATGCCCCATATCCTGGTCAAGAGTGTTCATAACCTCTGGCGACCTTTCTATCAGAGATACCTCCAGACCCAGCCTGACCATGGCTTCCGCCATTTCCAGCCCGATGTATCCTCCGCCAATGACAACCGCTTTTTTCAAATTGCCGGCATCAAGGCGCCGGTGCAGGTCAATCCCGCTCTGCAGGGTACTTACCCCGCAGATCTCGATGGCGTCAGAGCCGGGAAGATCAGGACAGATCGGCGTAGCGCCGGTGGCGATCAAAAGCCGGTCATAGGACTCCCAAACAACGTTGCCTGCCTCCAGATTACGAACACGAACCCGGCCTCCTGCCGGATCAATCTCTTCAACTTCATGGCGGATCCGTACGTCGATCCCGTCCTTCTCCCGGAATTTTTCAGGAGTGCGAATAATAAGAGTTTCTTCACTGTCTACAACCCGGCCGACATAGTAGGGGATTCCTCAGGCGGAATACGATACGTATGAGCTCTTCTCAAATACTACGACCGCCAGTTCAGGATTGCGGCGTTTGGCCTGGGTGGCGGCACTCATTCCCGCGGCGTCCCCGCCGATAACTATCAAACGTTCGTGTGTCATGTGTGTAACCTCCTGGATGGTTGTCAAGCTATAGCTGTTCAGTAATAAGTGACTTCCAGTTGGGGTGCAAACGTTGAAGTTGTGTCATCGATAGTGATAATCCCGTCGATAAGCCCGGGGCCGACTAACCCCAGATCCTCCCGAATGCGGATTTGAAAGTCCGGCAGGACCAAACGCTGGGCCTCTTGCATCAATGTGGTCACATCAATAACTACATAGTTGTGGAAGTCGGATTGGAAAATCGAGGTTGATATCGTCCTCAAGGCAGGCAGGCTAATAGTGCTAAAATCGCTGGCAATCAACGTCGGTGGCGGAAACGAAACTAGATCGATAAAGAGCGGTATCGTACCGACTGACGGCCTGATGTCGTTGATAAATATGCGAAGTTTTGCTGACACAATCGCGGCACTGCCCGGCACACCGCCAGAGCCAATCAGGGGAAAGTGCAGGAATGCGCGGTATTCCGCCAAGGTGACCGGATCTATGCCGACAGAGACACTCGGTCCGCCCTGTACTATTGGGGGCGTCATTCCCGGAGCAATGTCACCGTCAATCGCCGGATTACTGAGAATTTGTGTGACAATAGTCGGAGGGATGACAACTACCGTGGCTGAACCACCACCGCCACACCCCGCCAGGGCCAATAACATTAACAGAATAATTACTAAAGCAATTTTTCTTTTCATGGCAATCTCCTTTTGTTATCTGGCTTGAGTTTTCTGCGCAGAGTATCCGCTCAAGCCCCGACTCCGGTTCTTGGTTACTCTCATGATCAATAGGTTATTCTTGCTGGATAGCTGCGAGTTCCTGTAGTAACGGAATCACCTTCAAAAGTTCCATGAGGGCTACTGCCACAACACCACCAGCAAGCGCCAGAAACAAATCGTTCCAGGAAATAGAACCGAAGCGAAACAGATTCTTGAGAAAGGGCAGGGTCAGGATAAGGCACAACACAAACGCGGTTCCTATCATGACCCATTTGAAAGCGGCATTTTTCTCTTTCAGCATACTTATGCTCGACCGTGTCAATGAGCGATTGGAGAGAATCATACCAAGGTTACAGACCACAAGGGTGCAAAATGCCAGTGCCCGAGCCGCATCAACGGAATGTCCCTGACGTATGAATGCGTAAACAGCGATGGTAACCGCCAGAGTCAGGCCGCCTTGGAAAAAACATTTAAGAACAGTCACCCGGTCAAATAACTGCGCATCTATCCGGCGTGGGTTTCGTTTCATCACAGCGCTGTCATCTTTGTCCGCTTCGAAGATCAATGTGCAAGCGGGATCAATGATCAACTCGAGAAAAACGATATGCACCGGGAACAGTATCAGCGGCCATTGCAGCAGTATCGGCAGCAAAGAAAGTCCCGCAATCGGGATATGAACCGACAGGATGAACATCATCGCTTTTTTGAGGTTATCGTAGATACGTCGCCCCATACGCACTGCGGTGACGATGGAATTAAAATCGTCATCAAGGAGCACCAGGGACGCGGCCTCACGGGCAACATCGGTGCCCCGGCCTCCCATCGCAATGCCGATATGAGCCGCTTTCAGTGCCGGCGCATCATTCACGCCGTCGCCGGTCATGGCGACTATTTCCCTGTTTATTTTAAGCGCCTTGACAATCCGCAGCTTTTGTTCCGGCACCATGCGGGCAAAGACGTTCACCTCTTTTATCCGCAGCGCAAGTTGTTCATCGGTCAAAGACTCCAATTCAGAACCGGCAATATGCTGGTCCGGATTCTGCAGGCCGATCTGCCGGGCAATGCTCATGGCCGTACCGGGATAGTCCCCGGTAATCATAATGGTGCGGATGCCTGCTGCATAGCACTCCGCAATGGCCCCTCTGACATTCGGGCGGACAGGATCCTCAAGGCCTAACAAGCCGATGAATTCGAACTGAAAATCGTGCTGCTGCTCCGGCAGTTCCGACGTTTTATAGCGAGCACGAGCTACGCCGATAACGCGCCTGCCTTGATTGCTGAGCAGGTCGATTTTTACGGCAAGCCACTCTAATCCCGGACCATCGAAGTGACAAAGGTTGGCAATCGCTTCAGGAGCGCCTTTGGCGGCTATGATCAGATCTTCTCCCGAAGCAGACGTCCAGACACGGGACATGGCAAGAAGATCCTTGCTGAGAGGGTATTCACGCTGCAGCGTCCATGAAGAATGAAGATGTTCCGTCTGGGCCAGCGTCCGTTCCCCAAGTTCTTTCATGGCTATTTCCATGGGATCTACGGGATCGACCGGGCTGGCAAGAATGCAGTATTCGACCACTTCATGGATCTCTTCGGGAAGTGCAGCGTTGTCCGCACCGACGGTAAAGAGCTGCTCTCCGACGACGATATCGCTGACAGTCATCCTGTTCAGTGTCAGTGTACCGGTCTTGTCAACGCACAGCACCGTTGCCGAGCCCAGCGTTTCGATAGCCGGCACCCGCCTGGTAAGCACGCGCTGTTTTGAGATGCGCCAAGCGCCAAGAGCGAGAAATACCGTCAGCACAACCGGGAACTCTTCGGGGAGCATTGCCATCGCCAGCGACAGCCCGGCAAGGAATCCTTCAAGCAGATTGCCGCGTGTCAGCCAATAGACGACAACCACCAGGGTGCAAAGAACCGCACCGGTGATCGCGAAAATACGGACCACTTTACCGGTCTGAATCTGCAGGGGTGTTCGTTCAACTTCGAGCGACTCAAGTGCCTTGCCGATCTTTCCCAGTTCGGTGCCGGCTCCGATCGCCCTGACAATTCCCGCCGCCTGACCGGACACAACCAGAGTCCCTGAAAA
The DNA here is from genome assembly GCA_038206285.1 of Geobacterales bacterium. Classification (GTDB taxonomy): domain Bacteria; phylum Desulfobacterota; class Desulfuromonadia; order Geobacterales; family DSM-12255; genus VEOV01. The sequence goes on along the minus strand of JBBRBA010000105.1, from coordinate 502 downwards.
GGCAAAGGGAAGGTCATCGCCACCCGGTTTCCCGATGACGGCTGCTGGGTCTTCGGTCGAAGCTTTACGCACCGGCACCGATTCACCGGTCAGCAGCGATTCATCAACGGCAACGTTAGTGGCATGAAGCAGCATACAGTCTGCAGGGACACGGTCGCCTTCCGAGAGCAGGATGACATCATCGCAGACCACGTCCCGCCCGGCGATGCGGGTTTTTACCCTATTGCGGATAACGCAGGCGCGAGGACTGGCCAGATCTTTCAGCGCTTCCAGCGCCCGCTCGGTTTTTCGCTCCTGATAGAAGGTGATGCTGATAATGACGAAAACAAAACCGAGAAGCATCAACGCTTCCTGAATTTCACCTGACAGCAGATACAGTGCTCCACAGGCTATCAAGAGCAGGAACATCGGCTCTTTCAGAACTTCGATCAGGATAACCAGAGCGGTCCGTTTCTGCTGAGTCGGCAATTCGTTAAAACCATCCCGTTGTTGCCGTTTGACA
>JBBRBA010000104.1:0-7548 GCA_038206285.1 Geobacterales bacterium | reverse complement strand
ATCAAGCGGGAAGAGCTGAAACAGCACAAGGAGGCCGGCATGTTCGGCAGCAACCGCGTCAGCTACCTCTACCGGATCGAACTGAACAATTTCCGCAAGGAGCCGCTGACCATCACCCTGCAGGACCAGCTCCCCCTGGCCGGCGACGCCGAGATCAAGGTCTCTCTGGATAATCCCTCGCTCAAGCCGGTCGAGCTGAGGAGCGACGGCCGGATCACCTGGAAAGCGCCGCTCAAGGCGGGAGAGAAGCAGGAACTAACCTTCGGCATTCTGGTGGAGTACCCGAAGGAGCGCGAGATCAGCGGCCTGTGAGCAGGGCAAATTGAACTTCATTGACAGGCAAAATATCAAGTCCCCGGTAGCAGCGCTGCCCTGTCGGCAATTAAAAATATCCGCTGCTTATGCTTGCTTATGCTATTTGGACACTTATACTCTTCGTATGTTTTTATGCTGCGGAAGATGGAGCAGGTGAGCAATGTCCGGAGATAAACCTTTCATAGCCTGTCACGAATGCGACCTGCTGCAGCATGAGGTGCCGCTCCAGTCGGGCGGCGTAGCGCGTTGCAGTCGTTGCCGGGGGATATTGTATCGCGATTCGCCCCACAGTCTGGAGCGGACGCTTGCCTGTACCCTGGCGGCGGCGGTATTTTTTGTCGTCGCCAATATCTATCCCGTACTGGGTATCGAAATGCAGGGGACTCCCAGTGAGACCAACCTTTTCGGGGCGGTACATTCCCTCTGGAATCAGGAGATGCGTTTGATTTCAATCCTGGTGGGGATTACGACGATTCTGCTGCCGGCGGCCGAGCTCGGCATGATGGGCTACATGCTGCTCTCACTCCGTTTCCGGAAAGTGACTGTTGGCATTCCGCTGATATTGAGAGTGCTGCAGAACATCAGGCCCTGGAGCATGGTCGAGGTATTCCTGCTCGGGGTGCTGGTTTCTCTGGTCAAACTGACCAGCTCTTCGACGATCATTCCCGGAGTTGCACTCTGGTCTTTTGCCGGGCTTACCTTTATGCTTGCCGCCATGGCGTCAACGTTCAACCCGCGTGATGTCTGGGCCTATCTTGAGCTCGAGGTTGCAGCGGCAGCAGGAGATGATGCATGATCGGGAAAAAAGTGGCAGCCGCGGAATACGGACTCTGCTCCTGCCACGTTTGCGGGCTGGTAGTGTCGGGGGTGCATGAAGGGGAAACCGGGCACTGCCCCCGCTGCGCCGCGCACCTCCATATGCGCAAACCCAACAGTGTTGCCCGCTGCTGGGCGCTGCTGCTCGCCGCATACATCGTTTATATCCCGGCGAACCTGATGCCGATCATGGAAACCGGCACACTGCTCGATTACCGCAACGACACCATCCTCAGCGGCGTGATTCATCTCTGGCGCACCGGCTCCCAGGGGATCGCCGCCATAGTCTTCATTGCCAGCATTATTGTGCCGCTTTTCAAGCTGCTGGCCCTCACCCTGCTATTGATCTCGGTACAGCGCCGATCGGTCTGGCTCCCTGAGGAGCGGACCCGGTTGTATCGTCTGGTAGAACTGGTCGGGCGGTGGTCAATGCTTGATATTTATGTCGTTACGATCCTGGCGGCACTGGTGCATCTGGGCTCGATGGCAACGGTCAAAGCAGGGCCGGGGGCAATAGCCTTTGGGGCGGTAGTGGTGCTGACCATGTTTGCCGCAATTTATTTCGATCCACGACTTATCTGGGATCCACTTCGAAAAGAGAGAAAATCATGACAGAAATACCTACGCCGCACAATTTCGATGAAATCCCGCCGGCGATTGCCGAACCGAAACGGCGCCGCTCGTTGCAGCTTGTATGGATCATCCCGATCATTGCCGCGATTATCGGCGCATCTTTGGCAATAAAGTCATATCTGGAACGCGGACCGGAAATTACCATCACGTTTTTAAGCGGTGAAAGTCTGGAGGCCGGCAAAACGAAGATAAAATATAAAGATGTGCAGATCGGCCTGGTGAAGAATATCGCCATTGCCAAGGATCGTTCTCATGTGATTGTCACCGCTGAACTGACCCATGAAGCAGCCGGTCTGCTGGTTGATGATACCCGCTTCTGGGTCGTTCGTGCCAGAATCTCCGCCGGGAGCATCTCCGGACTCGGGACATTGATGGGGGGATCCTATATCGGGGTGGACGCAGGCAGTTCCCAGCAGCCGCGGGAGGATTTCAAGGGGCTTGAGCGGGCGCCGGTAGTCACCATGGATATACCGGGGAGCCACTATGTGCTGCACGCCAATGATATCGGCTCTCTGGACATCTCCTCGCCGATCTTCTACCGTCGGATGCAGGTCGGAGAAGTCGTGGCGTATGAGCTTGACAATGACGGCGCCGGGGTGACACTCAAAATCTTCATCAAGTCCCCGTTCGACAGGTACGTCAAGGCAAACACGCTCTTCTGGCACGCCAGCGGTATCGATGTCTCGCTTGATTCCACCGGGATCAGGGTCAATACCGAATCCATCGCCTCGATCCTCCTCGGGGGGATCTCGTTCCTGTCGCCGGAAGACCGTGTTGATGCTGCGCCTGCCGCTCCCAACAGCAAGTTTATCCTCTTTCCCACCAAGGATGAAGCGCTCAAGCGACCTGATACGGTGGTCGAAACATATACCCTGGTTTTCAAGGAATCGGTTCGCGGCCTGGCGATCGGCGCGCCGGTGGATTTGCGCGGGGTATCAGTGGGCGAGGTCTCGAAGATTAATATCGAGCTGGATCACAATCGGAAGGAGTTTGCCATGCCGGTGGAGATCCAGTTCTATCCGGAGCGCCTAAAGGCGCGCTACCGGGCATCATCGCGAAACGGCAAGCCGGTCAGCACGCGTGAACTGCTTAATGCCCTGGTTGAGCATGGCTTCCGGGCACAGCTGCGTAGCGGCAATCTGCTGACAGGGCAGTTGTATGTATCGCTCGATATGTTCGCCAATGCACCGCCGGCGAAGATCGAGTGGAGCAGGAACCCGCCGGAGTTTCCCACCATGCAGAACAGCATGGAGCAGTTTCAGACCAAGCTGATGCAGATCGTGCAGAAGCTGGAGAAGCTGCCGCTGGAAGAGATCGCCGGTGATGCCCGCAAGTCGATCCAGAGTCTTGAGGTTACCCTGAAAAGTGCCGATAAATTGATCAGGAATATGGACGCGGTGATCGTTCCCGAAGCCCGGCTGATGATCGAAGACGCGCGCAGTTCGCTGGAGGCTGTGCGCAAGACGCTGGGGAGTGCAAAGCAGGTGTTGTCGTCGGATGCGCCGCTGCAGCAGGATATGCGGGAAACCCTGCGCGAGTTGAACCGCGCCGCCCGTTCATTGCGGACACTTGGCGAGTATCTCGAACAGCACCCTGAATCGCTGCTACGCGGCAAGAAGGAGGAAGAACGATGATGAAACGTGTCATCGCCCTGATACTGACGGGCGGAGTTCTGCTTGCTGCCGGTTGCAGCAGGTCGCCGCGGATAAGTTTTTACACGCTGGCGGCAACGGCGCCACAGGAGAGCCCGGCGTCGCTGCGGCTGCTGCCGGCGATCGCGGTTGCCGCGGTCACCCTGCCGGAATTTGTCGATCGCGCGCAATTGGTAATAGTCGCTGCGGATAACCGGGTGGATATTTTTGAGCAGCATCAATGGGCCGAGTCTCTCAAAAGCGCCATCCCGCGGATTATTGCCGATAACCTTTCGCGCCAGCTCGGCACGGACAGGGTCGCGGCGTATCCGCAACATGCCGGCGATGATGCCGCTTTTACCGTCAGCGTCGACTTCCAGCGCTTCGAATCATCTGCAGACAGCGTGTCGCTCGATGCCTTGTGGAAAATAAGTACGCCAGACAACAAGTCGTTCACCGGCCGCAGCCGGGTGCGTGAAGCGCGCGCACAAGGGCTGGACAATGTTGCGGCCGCCTATAGCCGGGCGCTGGCTGCTGTCTGTGCGGATATTGCCCAATCTATCAGGAAGGAATTGATTCCGTGAAGCCGGCTCTGCCGACAGATTCGCCTGCATAGCTCACTTTGGGATAACCTGCTAATACTGAAGAACCTCTTGCAAAGTATTTGTCATCCCCGAATGTTTCTATCTGGGATCCACTGTTTTTAGACGATTAAAATCTGGATTCCGGCTTAAAGCCTGTCGGAATGACAAATTTTCAATTTTTCAAGAAGCTCTTCGATTACCTCGCCCCCGTCGTTGGGCTCTGCTTCTTGCCTTTCCCTGTCGTTCATGCTAAAAATCAGCTCTCTTGCCGCATAAAAAACTGGACCGGAGCTGCCATGAAAATTACCCGCAAACAGGTGGAGCATGTTGCCCTGCTTGCCAGGCTGAAGTTAGGTGAAGACGAAATCGCAACCTTCACCGGCCAGATGGATGCCATCCTCGCCTATGCAGACAAGCTGAACGAACTTGACACTGACGGCATTGTGCCGACTGCCCACGCCGTACCGATGGAGAACGCTTTTCGCCCTGACGAGGTCAGTCCATCGATCGGAGTGGAGAATGCCCTGGAGAATGCGCCGGAGAAAGCGGATGGCTTCTTCAAGGTGCCGAAGGTCATTGAATAAAGCATCTTGTAGGGGCGAGTCTTTGTGTTCGCCCGCTAATTGCAAATCGGGCACCCACACAGGAGTGCCCCTACATAAACCATTTTCTCGGAGATTCCGATGGAACTTTTTGATCTGACCATCCACGAGCTGCATGAAAAGCTGAAGAAAAAAGAGGTTTCGTCCGTTGAGGCGACCGAGTCCTGTCTGGCGCGCATCGAGGCGACCGATGAGCGGGTGAACGCCTTTATCAGCGTGACTGCCGGCGAGGCGCTGCAGGCGGCAGCAACTGCTGACCAGCGTATAGCGCGGGGAGACATTGACCTTCTTACCGGCATTCCGCTGGCGCTTAAGGATATATTCCTGACCAAAGGGGTCAAAACCACTTGCGCCTCGAAGATTCTGGCAAATTTCATCCCGCCGTATGATGCCACCTCCTGGCTGAAATTGAAGGAGCGCGGGGCGGTACTGCTCGGCAAGCTGAACCAGGACGAGTTCGCCATGGGGTCATCGTGCGAGTCGAGCGCCTTTGGTGTGACCCGCAATCCGTGGGCTTTCGACCGGATACCGGGGGGGTCGTCCGGCGGTTCTGCCGCGGCAGTAGCGGCGCGGCAGGCAACAGCAACACTCGGTACCGATACCGGCGGTTCAATCCGCCAGCCGGCTTCCCACTGCGGCTGCGTCGGGCTGAAGCCGACCTACGGCCGGGTCTCCCGCTACGGGGTCATTGCCTACGCCTCATCCCTCGACCAGGTCGGGCCGATGACCCGCGATGTGACTGATGCCGCCATCCTGCTCGGCGCCATTGCCGGACACGATCCGCTCGATTCTACCAGCGTTGACTGTCCCGTCCCGGACTACAGGAAAAGCCTGCTGCCGGAGCTGAAAGGGATGAAGATAGGACTTCCTGCAGAGTACTTCATCGAGGGGCTTGATGCGGATGTCAAACAGGCCATGGATGCGGCGATTGCCACCTGTCGGGCGCTGGGTGCGGAGTTTGTCGAGGTGTCGCTGCCGCATACCGATTATGCCGTTGCCACTTACTACCTGCTGGCCACTGCCGAGGCGAGTTCCAATCTGGCAAGGTATGACGGGGTCAGGTTCGGACACCGGACCAAAGAGTCCGGCGGACTGCTGGAGATGTACATGAAGAGCCGTGCCGAGGGGTTCGGCACCGAGGTGAAACGGCGGATCATGCTCGGCACCTACGCGCTCTCTTCGGGCTACTATGAAGCTTATTACCTCAAGGCACAGAAGGTGCGCACCCTGATCATGCAGGATTTCCTCAAGGCGTTTAACGCAGTCGATCTGCTGCTGACGCCGGTGGCACCGACGCCGGCTTTCAAGATAGGCGAGAAGACGGCTGATCCGCTGCAGATGTATCTCTCCGACATCTTCACCATCCCGGTAAACCTTGCCGGCACCTGTGCCATCTCGGTCCCTGCCGGCATGAGCAAGAGCGGCCTTCCTATCGGTCTGCAGCTTGTCGCCAGGCCGTTCGGCGAAGAGACGCTGATCCGTGCCGCCTATGCCTTCGAGCAGGCGACCGGGTGGCACAAGCTGAAGGCGGAGTTGTAATGCGTTTCAGCAACGGATACGTTACACGGAAACGGCAGCCAGCGGCTGCCGTTTTTTTGTCTGGAAACCCTGCCTGAGCCCGGGCTGCCCTGGTCGGGCAACCAGGACAGGGCTGTTTCGCTGCTTGACAGCTGTATGGGTGGAGTATAATCTGAGAACGTTTTTATGTGAGGGAATCAATCATGTCGACTCTGGAGGGAACAACATGTACAGCCGTGCTACCGGAATAACGGTCACACGATAGGCACACGATAGGTGTCAGGTCTCCACCTATGACAAAATGTAATAGTGAGTCATTTGAAGAAGTGAGATTGAGCTGAGGAGGGAATAGTGGGGCGGCCGTTGCGGATAATCTATGCGGGAGCGCATTACCATGTAACCTCACGGGGCAATGAGAAGAAAGACATCTTCAAAAGCCGTCGTGATCGGGAGCAACTTGTCTCATACCTGGAATCATCTGTAACCCGTTATGGTGCTAAAATCCACGCTTATTGCCTTATGACCAATCATTATCATCTTCTTGTGGAGACTCCGGAGGGAAACCTGCCGGAGATAATGCGGCACATAAACGGCGCTTATACCAACTATTACAACACGAAGCGCAAACGAGCCGGGCATCTGTTTCAAGGACGGTACAAGGCGATACTAATTGAGGCAGATGAATATCTGATGGAACTCTCCCGCTATATCCATCTCAACCCTGTGCGAGCCGGCATGACTTTGAAGCCGGAGGATCACCCTTGGTCAAGCTACAATGATTATATCGGTGCGAGGCAAGCGCCTGGATGGCTGTGTACTGATATGGTGAGGGATCGTTTCGGCGATAGCAAACGATATCGCCAGTTTGTAGAAGAGCTGATCGGAGAGGAATATGAAAGCCCCTTGCAGCAGTCAGTTGCATCAACCCTGTTGGGAAGTGAATCATTTGTTCAGGAAATAATGGCGACTCATCTTGATGGAAAACAAGTAGAGCGGGATGTACCGGCGATACGTGAATTAACGAAGTCCCGAAAGGTGGAAAAAATATTGGAAGATGTGCAGGGAGTTTTTGGATGTACCAGGCTTGAACAAAAAGTCTGCATCTATCTTGCACACCGGCACAGTGGAGCTCGGCTCAAGGAATTAGGAGCATATTTCAACAAGAAAGACTCGGCAATTGCTCAGACAACGAGAAGATTAATGGTTGAGATGGCCGGAAATGAAAACTTGAAAAAGATGGTTGATTCGTTGGGCGAAAAGCTTAAATTGTCACAGGTGGAGACCTGACACTGAAGAGTTGTATAAATTGGGTGAATTCACGTCGCAAGTGCACCAGTTGTTGTAAGTAAAAGACATGATGGGATTTTCTGGTAGTGTGAGAAGCACGACCAACTCACGACCGGAAAGGAGCCCACCATGTCTTACTCTCATATTACAGAAAATGAGCGT
>JBBRBA010000103.1:0-7707 GCA_038206285.1 Geobacterales bacterium | reverse complement strand
GGCGCAGGATCGTACCAACGTCGAGGAGGCTTTCCCCGGCGACATCATCGGCATCCACAACCACGGCACCATCAAGATCGGCGACACCTTTACCCAGGGCGAAGATCTCAAATACACCGGCATCCCCAACTTTGCGCCGGAACATTTCCGCAAGGTACGGCTGCTCGATCCGATGAAATCGAAAGCGCTGGAAAAGGGGCTGGTACAGCTGGCCGAAGAGGGGACGACGCAGGTATTCCGCCCGCAGATGGGAAGCGACTGGATCGTCGGCGCGGTCGGCCTGCTGCAGTTCGATGTGGTCATGCACCGGCTTGAATTCGAGTACAAGGTCAAGGCGACCTACGAGCCGGTCAGTTACGTCACGGCCAGGTGGGTAGTCGGCGAGCGGAAAAAGCTGGAAGAGTTCCAGAAAAAAGAGGCGATGCACTGCTATGTCGACGGCGAAGGGAACCTGACCTACCTCGCCGGCAGCCAGTGGCGGCTGGATAATACGATTGACAGCTGGAAAGAGCTGCAGTTCCTGGAGACGCGTGAGCACAGCTGAAACTGCCCGCGTGAACGAAAAACTGAAAGCAGACAAGAGGAATCCTTCGGGATTCCTTTTTTTATCTCCATTTCAGCAATTTTGCCGGACGTCTCACTTTCAACTTACCCGGCGATATTCCACCGCGCCTGAGTCGGCAGACCGCATTGACATCAGCCGAATGGCTGCTACAGTTCAATTCATAATCTCGCCCTGTTTTCAAAGAACAGGGAGACCGGGGAAGCGGCGACAACAGCTTTAGCTGCGTAATCAGTCCCGGCAAGAGTAGCGAAAAGGGGTGGCAACAATGAACGAGACGATAACCTGCAGCGAACTTGAACAGCGTATCGCCAGCGGCGCCGTGGTGGTCGATGTGATGACACCGGAAGAGTACGCCGCCGGTCACATTGCCGGGGCGATAAATGCCTGCATTTACGAGATGGTTTTTCTCGAGCGGATTGCCGGTAATGTTGCTGAACCGACCGGAGAGCTGATCGTCTATGACGCCACCGGCACAACCAAAACAGCCCCTGCGGCGCGGGAGCGGCTGCTCCAGGCCGGGTTCACCAATGTATCAATCCTTTCTGGAGGTCTTGCCGCCTGGCGCGCCGCCGGACTGCCGCTGGAACCGGGGGAAGGGGCTGCTCCGGCGGCTGCTCCGCTGCCGGACGGCAGCTACCGCGTCGACACGGAAAACAGCAGCCTGGAATGGATCGGCCGCAACCTCAACAAACGCCACTACGGGCGCATTGATGTGCAAAGCGGTGAGCTGGTCATTGCCGGGGGGAGACTGATAGAGGGAAACATCGTCCTTGACATGACTTCCATCAGCAACTTAGACATGCAGGATCCGGAGTGGCGCGAGCTGCTGCACAAGCACCTGAAGTCGGACGATTTCTTCGCGGTGGAACGCTTTCCGACCGCTACGTTCAACCTGACCGGCTGGGAAGTGCAGGCGGGAGCGGCGGTGGAAGCACCCAACGGGATTTTTACCGGTATACTGACCATCAGGGACGTCAGCCGTTCGATCAGTTTTCCGGCTATCGTCGCCCCGCAGGAGGACGGCAGCATCAAGGCCCAGGCCGCCTTCGACATCGACCGTACCCTCTGGAACGTCTGCTACGGCTCGTGCCGGCTGTTCGAACGTCTCGGCATGCATCTGGTGCATGACCTGATCAGCCTCGAACTGTTCATTGTCGCGCGCAGATAAAGGCTTCAGGGCGATGCGTGACATAAGAAAGGGGTAGCCTCACGGCTGCCCATATCACTTTTGTTTCCAATCCATTTCACAATGGCGGTCCTTCCGTTTTACCCCCCTGCAGCCATGCATACCAATCCGCCATCCCTTCACCGGTCCGCGCCGAGAGCTGAAAAATCCGGATACCGGGACTGACGCGCCGCGCCATGGCGAGACAGCTCTCAACATCGAAATCGAGGTGCGGCAGCAGGTCGATCTTGTTGAGCAGCATGATCCCGGCGGCATGGAACATCTGCGGATACTTGAGCGGCTTGTCTTCGCCTTCGGTGACCGAGAGCACCACCACCTTGTGCGCCTCGCCCAGGTCGAAAGCTGCCGGGCAGACAAGATTGCCGACATTTTCGATGAACAGCAGGTCAATATCATCCAGCGGCAGCTCTTCCATGGCATGGCCGACCATGTGGGCATCGAGATGGCAGCCGGCGCCGGTGTTTATCTGCCTTACCGCTGCGCCGGTCGCCGCAATCCGCCGGGCATCGTTATCGGTCTGCTGATCCCCTTCGATGACGGCCGCGCGGATTTTCCCGCCAAGATCGCGCAGCGTCCGCTCTAAAATAGTGGTCTTGCCGGAACCGGGGGAGCTGACCAGGTTGAGGGCGAAGATCCCTTTCCCGGCAAACGCTCGCCGGTTGGCAGCTGCCAGACGGTCATTCTTTGCCAGAATATCGGTTTCGATTGCTATCCTGCTGCCGCCGGCAACGTTGTCGTGCCGGTGAAGATCATGCTCGTGCGGCTCACAGCCGCAAGTGGTACACATGGTTACTCTACCTCCAGATCTTTTACCCGCATCTCTTCGCCGCTACGCATCTCCAGCGGGAAGCCGCCGCAGCGCGGACAGGGGTCGATAAATCCTTGGACAACAAATACCTCCTGGCACACGCCACAGAAACCGGTGGCAGCAACCCGTTCTATCTCCATCCGGGCGTTCTCCAGCAGGGTCCCCTTCGTTACTGCTTCAAAACAGAATTCAAGCGCCTCCGGCACAACACCGGAAAGAGCGCCGATTGCCAGGGTGACCGCCAGCACGCGCCGGCCGGCAGCATGCTGTTCGCATATCTCGACCACCCCTTGGGCAATGGAAAGCTCATGCATGCCTGAAAGACTCCCCTCTCCCTGGTCAACAGGCGGTCATGGTAGCAGAAAGCGGGCAGGATGAGAACAGCAATCAGGCGGACATTCGTCTTGTTTCAATATCTTCGCTGATGTATAAATACGATCAGGAGTAGCCCCGTGAATCTTAACGCAAAACTTGTCATTATCATGCTTACCCTGCTGGTTGTGGCGATGCTGACCCTCTTCACCCTGAACCAGATGAGTCAGACAAAGCTGGTAAGCGAAATTCAGGAGAGCTCTACCGCTGTTTCCGAAATCCTGCAGAAAAGCGTCGAAGATCTGACCTCGGAGACCGAAGTCGAGACCTCCCGCCTGGCCGAATATCTCAAGGAAGCCCGTAAAAAGGGGGTCAACGAGATAAACATCATCAATACCGAAGGCGAAATCATCGATTCGTCCGACCCGGAGAAGATCGGCAAGAAACGGGAGATCAAGAAGCTGGAGAAAGGGCTGAAGGCGGCTCCCGGCAAGCGGAGCGGAGGGCTTTCGTCGCAAAAGCACTACAATCTGGTGGTCCCGGTAATCGTTGGAGACGAACAGCTCGGCTACGTAGAAATCGACCTGCTCCTCGACAACATCAAAGAGATCCAGCATGACAACTTTCTCCGTCGCCTGCTGGCAACCTGTGCGATCTTCGGGCTCGGCACCGTATTGATTATCTTCCTGGCCCGCCGCTATACCTATCCGATCCAGCGGCTCGTGCTGAAGGTAAAACAGGTAGCCGGCGGCGACCTCTCCGTAACCGTACCGGTGGAGAGTTCCGACGAGATCGGCGAACTGGCGGCAAGCTTCAACGAGATGGTTGAGCAGCTGCGCCAGCGTCAGAGCCTGGAGGAGAGGCTGCATGAGGCGGAGCATCTCTCCCGGGTCGGTCAGCTTGCTTCCGGCATTGCTCATGAGATCAGGAATCCGCTCAACTACATCAGTCTGGCCATTGACCACCTGAAAGGCGAGATCAAAGCCTCCTCTCCGGAGGCGCAGGAGGAGATCACCCGTATTGCCGACACCATCAAGGAAGAGGTGCGCAAGGCAAACTACATGGTGCTCAACTTCATGAACTACGGCCGCCCGCTCAAACTGCGCCGGGCGAAAGTGGCGTATCGCGAGATTGTCGATCGCGCCCTGACAGTACTGGGTGACAAGCTGAAAGAGCAGAAAGTCAGCATGGTACTCGACATCCCTCCTGACCTGCCGCCAATCAACTGTGATCAGGAACTTTTCCGTAACTGCCTGTTCAATTTCATCACCAATGCCGCCCAGTCCATGCCGGCTGGCGGTGTCATCACTCTCGGGGCTTCTTTTGCCGACGGTTTTTTCTCCCTGACTTTTCGCGATGAGGGGGAAGGGATCGCTCCGGAGGAGCTGGAAAAAATCTTCCAGCCCTACTTTACGACGAAAGAGGCCGGGATCGGCCTCGGTCTCGCAATTACCGAACGGATCATCAAAGAGCACGGCGGCGAAATCAGTGTCGCCAGTACGCCAGGTTCCGGCACCAGTTTCACCGTGCTGCTGCCGCAGATTTAACTGCAGCTTCCAAGGAGAGTCAATATGCCGTGCAGCATTCTTGTGGTTGATGATGAAAAAGCCCAACGGGACATTCTGCAAACCATCCTCAGCCGGGAGGGGTACCGGACCGTAACGGTTGCCAGCGGGAATGGTGCTCTTGAGCAGCTCAGGGAGGATGAATTCGACCTGATCCTTACCGATCTGAAGATGCAGGGGATGTCCGGGATGGAGCTGCTGGAAAAAGTTCTGGAGCAGAATCCGCAGCAGTGCGTCATTCTCATGACCGCCCACGGCACCATCGACTCGGCGGTAGAGGCGACCAGAAAGGGGGCGTTCAATTACCTTGAAAAGCCGCTCGACCGGGAACATCTCCTCTTCACGTTGCAACGCGCCTGTGAGCATATTGCCCTGCTCAGAGAGAATACCGTTCTGCTCCGCAAACTTGAAGAGTCGGCAACCATCCCGAGCATTATCGGCGATCATCCGAAGGTGAGGGAGGTTTTCCGTGTTATCAGCAAAATAGCGCCGACAAGCTCCACTGTCCTTGTCTACGGCGAGTCCGGCACCGGCAAGGAGTTGGTGGCAAGAGCGATTCATGACCGGAGCTCGCGCTGCGCCAAACCGTTCTTTGCCATAAACTGCGCTGCCATCCCGGAGGCGCTGATCGAAAGCGAACTGTTCGGCCATGAAAAAGGTTCCTTCACCGGTGCCAACAGCCGTGAGATCGGTCTCTTCGAGGCGGCTGCAGACGGGACGGTTTTTCTCGACGAAATCGGCGAGATGAACGTTTCCCTGCAGGCAAAACTGCTCCGTGCCATCCAGGAGAAGGAGATCCGCCGGGTCGGCGGCAAGGTGAACATTCCGGTTGATGTGCGGATTATTGCCGCCACCAACAAGGACCTGGAAGCAGAGATCAAAAAAGGGCAGTTTCGCGAAGATCTCTTCTACCGGTTGAACGTCATCAGGATCACCCTGCCGCCGCTGCGGGAGCGGGGTAACGATATTGCGACCCTGGCGGATTTTTTCGTCAAAAAGTACGCGGCAGCTGTCGGCACACCGATTCACGGTATCACCAAGCCAGCGCTCAAGCTCCTCCTCAACTACAGCTGGCCCGGTAATGTCCGCCAGCTTGAATCGCTGATCGAACGTGGGGTGTTGATGGCGGAAGGGAACATGATCACACCGGAAGATCTCCCCATCGAACTGCATGAGGGAATCTCCGGCAGCGGCCGGCTGCCGTTCGAATTTCCGGCTGACGGCATCTCTTTCGAAGAGCTGGAGCGGGAACTCATCGTCAAGGCGATGGAGCGGGCTGACTGGACTATCAGCAAGGCAGCGCCGCTGCTGCGGATGAGCTACAAGACCCTGCAGTACCGTCTGGAAAAATTCGGCATTGAGAAGCCGTAAGCCGGCATGAAACAGCCGCCGATTTATCTCTGCCTGCTGGCGCTGCTCTCCGGCTGCACCAGCATGATCCCCCGCGAAAACCTTTTCTATCCGGTGGCCAACGGCGAGAGCGCCAAACAGGTGAAAATCGTCACCATCCCGCTGCCGGTAATTGCCGCCAGCCCGAATGAGGGGGTGACGACCGGCGCTCTGACCGCTTTTCTGGCGCACAACCAACGGGACGAAGTCACCTCGCTGGTAGCGCCGCAGATCAATTACAATCCCAACTTCGGCATGACCTACACCCTCTACGGCGCGTTCTATCCGCAGCATGCCCGCAGTGTGGAGATCAACCTTTCCCGCTCTGACCGGGTTAATGACGACTATGAGGCGAAAATCAGGGATGTCACCCTGCTTGACGGCAAGCTGGAAATCAACGCCTTTATCTATCACTTTACCGACGGTTCTGCCCGCTTCTACGGCTTCAAGTCAGGATCGAGGCAGGAAGATGAAACTAACTATGGCGGCCGGGAGAACGGTTTTACGCTTACCGCCGGCTATCCGCTCTTTAAGCATACCGCCCTGCAGCTCGGTGAGCGGCTGCGGCGTGTTGATGTCACCAAAGGGGCTATTGACAGCCTGCCGTTCATTGCTGACCGCTTCCCGGCCCACCTGCCCGGCATAAACGGTTCTACGACCCATGCACAGAAGATCGCCCTGGTCTACAGCACCCTTGATTCGCTCACCATGCCGACCTATGGCGGCTTTGCCAGACTGTCGGCTGAAGGGAGCATGAGGCAGCTCGGCAGTGATGCGGGTTACCAGCGCTATGAAACGGAGATGAAAGCCTTTGTGCCGCTGGATGCAGAAGGGCGCTTCATCACCGCCGCCAGGATTCTCTGCAGCCAGACCGAAGGAAGCGCAGTGCCGTTTTTCGAGCAGAGCAGCCTCGGCGGCGAGACGACCCTGCGCGGATACGGCCGCAACCGCTTTATCGACAAAGCGGCGCTGCTGTTCAATCTGGAAGAGCGGATCAGGCTGTTCCGCTGGGTTGTCTTCGATGTTACTGCGGATTGGGAGCTTGCCCCGTTCATTGACGCCGGCGCAGTCATGAGTTCTCTTGGCAGGGTAATGGGGGACAATTTCAGGTTCACCCCCGGAATCGGCGTCAGAGCGGTCGTCCGGCCGAACATCGTCGGCCGGATGGACATCGGCTGGAGCGGAGAAGGGGCAGCAGTGTTTCTTGGGCTTGGCTATCCGTTCTGAGGGTGCAGACGGCTGTTATCTGGTAGAAGAGGAGTAGGAAACCTGATATGTCTGAAGTGAGCGGCCGGTTAAGCGGCTGCTTTTTCTGGTTGTTCCCTGCCGATGTCCAAAAGAGCCTCTGGGTGACGGGAAGCCACCCGCAAAAGCACACGGGCCGGGCCTTCCGGTTTACGGCGACCTTGTTCCCAATTTCTTAGTGTTCCCACGCTGATTCCCACAAGGCTTGCAAACTTATCCTGCGAAAGGCCGAACTGCTCCCGCAGAGCGCGAACCTCGGTTTCCGGGAATTCAAACGACCGAGAGGGCTGCATTGTGCCTTTCATAATCTCCGCACCTTGTTTGACACTTGCCAACAGTTCCTGAAAAAGTTCATCTTTCATGGTATTGCTCCTCAATAATCTTCTTGAGCTGTTTGAGTTGATCCTGGGTCAGATTGTCCTGAACATTCTTCGGATACATGAACAGAAGCAGAATTGTCCCCCGTGCTGTAAACCAGTAGTAGATCACTCTTATATTGGTATGATCGACAAGGAAGTTGCCGTCGTAGAGGTGCCGCACCTGCATCTCGTTCACCGGTGACACCGTGAAATCAAACCGGTCAAGATCCTTGTCCACCGGGAACTTTGCCAGGCTCATACGGTAGCGGATGCTTCTG
>JBBRBA010000102.1:0-7805 GCA_038206285.1 Geobacterales bacterium | reverse complement strand
TCAGGGAGATCACAATACCGAGGACCACAAAGAGGATGATGACGTACTTGCGCGTATCGGCACTGCGCCGCTCCATGTAGCTCATGTCATGGACCAGCATCAGGGAACTGCTCCGGGCATCCTCAAGTTCAAGGGGGTAGGCGGCGACATGCACCGGCCCCTGGGGCAGACGGATCAAGTGGACCGGGTCATTGCCGGACTTCTCCGGCGCTTTACAGGAAAGTTCCGCTGGAAAGGCGGCGGTACGGTAAAGCAGCTTTTCTGCCCCGTCGCAGATCCCCACGGCCAGAAGCCGTTCATCCTTGGTTGCCCGAAGCAGGAGCGAGTTGATCCGCGACCGCTCATTTTTTTGCAGTAGTTCGCTAAGCGGTTCCTGGAGTGTGCTGCTGATCAGTCGGGAGCGGATATCCATATCGCGGACGGCCCAGCGAAGAGTCAGCCCGTCCACCAGCGGCACCACTCCGTAAGCCAGTATGGCCAGGGCAATGGCGAGCGGGATGACGAAACGGAGAGAAAGATGCAGTGATCTGAATGAGAAGCGAGGTCTGTTATTGGTCATTTGCGCTCCGTATGTCGTAAAATTCTGAGACTCACTCCATTCGCGCCTGATCTGGAGTGAGCGAGCGTCACGGCACCTTCCGGCACTCCAAGCTCCCGGGACAGATAGTGTTTTACCCCGGCAAGTTCCCGGCTGTTTTCCCGGCGTGGGGACTTCAGCAGAAAGCGGAAACCTGCTGAGCCGCCAGGCAGCTGTTTGATAATGGCAATGTTCCGGACAGATTCAGGCGTGAGACTGCCGTCTTTTGAAAACAAAAGAGCAGGCAGAAGCGGCGTTTCGGCAACCGTCAGTGCAACCGGCAGATTGAGGTTTTGCTGCAGAATCCGGGAAAGGAGAAGCCGTTCATCGTCATTCACAGGATAATCCCGATGCAGGGTGGTGGAAACCTGAAGCGGAGCCTCCAGTCCGGCAAAGGACAGATGAGTATCCGACACGGGAAACGGGGCAAGTGCCTTTGCCAAATCTGCTTCAACCTGTGCAATTAAACCAGCAACCTTGGCACTTATCAAGGAGGGGGTCTCAATCTGTGGGGTTGATATACTTTTGCCGGTCAGAAGTGCCGCTTGCACTGCCGGTGCAGGCAATTTCCCCGAAGCGACAATCACCTGCTCCAACTGCAGTTCAACCGGCATTTTGAAAAATTTGTTCAACTCATCTTCCATCTGGGTTTTTACACTATTGTCGATGAACTTCACCGTATTGACCGAGGCATTCACCAGCATCCTGCCATCCTGATTGACGTAGAAATAGCTGGTCATGTGGCAGGCTTTGGCTTTGTCGAGATGCTTTTTCAACACCAGATTAATGCGTTTTTTTGTGCTGACCTTTTTCAAATCCACCACCAGGGTATAGACCAAAGGGATTGAAATAAGGAACAGCAGACCGGCAATAATCAGTAAACGCTTGCGGGTGGAATATTGGACTGTCTCGACATGGCTCGTCCGGAATCCCAGAACAAATAATACCAGGTAGGAGGTAAGAACAATGGCCACGAAATTGGTAAAAAACAGCAGGAAGCCACCCATTGCAAGCATCCCCTGACCTGTCCCCAACCCGTAGCCGACAACGCTGAGAGGAGGTATGACTGCCGTGGCTACGGCAACACCGGTGGCGGTAATCAGATAGTTCCGCTTGGTACAGAGTGCCACAGTGCCGACAATCCCTGAAAGCATCGCTATGAAAAGATCGTAGATATTCGGGCGCACCCTGGCCATAATTTCAGCCGTGGGATCTTTCAAGGGTGAAAGTACTGTTGTCACCGCAGTGACCAGAATGGTCAGGCCCACGCTTATGGCGATGGTTCGAAAAGCACGGCGCGCCAGGGGCAGGTCGCCAATAATCAGTGCCAGGCCGGAAGAGATAATCGGACCCATAAGCGGTGAAATCAGCATAGCGCCGATAACCACCGCCACGCTGTTGGTGAGGAGTCCCAGCAGGGCAATCAGGCCCGCCATCAGCAGCATTAGGTAGTAGATCCAGGAATGCTCTACTCCTGCAGCCATCTCGCGAACAATCGATTGGTGATTGACCATTTCTGTCTTGATCGCCAGATAGTCTTTCAGTTTTTTGATTTGATAGCGAATATGGGCGTTGTTCATGTACTGACTTCTCCAATGGTCGCGTTTACTTTTTTATGCATGATGAACATGGTTCACCGTTCCCACCGGATCTTTTCCAATAGTTCATCTGCCGCCACCTGTCGTAATATCCGGATAGATGCTGTCTACAAGCCTGCCAAGGGTCAACCCCTGGATGACAATTGAAAAAACTACAATGATATAGGTTATAGTAATGATGGTGGCGCGTTCAGGGGCTGCCGGTATCGACAGTGCCAGCGCAACTGAAATCCCGCCGCGTAGCCCACCCCATGTAAGAATTTTCACAGCTCCCGGACTGAATGACCGGAAATACTTCATGAACAGCAATGTTCCGCCCACACTGACCCAGCGGGCAAACAGCGTGATAACAATTGTTAATAGTCCGGCAATCAGTAATCCTTTAGTAAAAGGCATCACCAGCAATTCCAGGCCGATCAGCATGAACAGCAGGGCATTTAGAATTTCGTCCATCAGTTCCCAGAAGTCATCGAGACGCTCGCGGGTAAGGGCAGACATGGCGAACGCGCGACCGTGGTTACCTATGAGCAGACCTGCCACGACAATGGCAATCGGTCCGGAGGTATGGATTCTGTCTGCCAGAGCATAACCGCCCATGACCAGCGCCAAGGTTATAATCACTTCGACCTGGTAGTTGTTAACCCTTTTTAGCATCTGATAGGCAATTAGTCCAAGTATCAGGCAAAGCAGGGCTCCTCCCACGGCTTCCTCAAAAAACAGCAGCGCTACTTTACCAGCAGTAACAGCACCGCCGCCAACTGCAAGCTCCAGGATGATCATAAACACAACAACGCCGATACCGTCGTTGAAGAGCGACTCCCCGGCAATCTTGGTTTCCAGACTCTTGGGAACGCCGGCTGTCTTGATGATACCGATGACCGCCACCGGATCGGTCGGTGAGATCAGCGCCCCGAAAAGCAGGCAGTAGATGAAGGAAGCCGGAATCCCGAGGGTTTCAAGGACTAGCGAGGTCAACCCGCCGACAATGAAGGTGGAAGCGACAACGCCGACCGTTGCCAGCAGGGATATCACCCATTTCTGACTTGCCAGATCATCCAGCTTGATATGCATGGCTCCGGCAAAGAGCAGAAAAGAGAGCATTCCGTGCAGCAGCGCCTGGTTGAAATCGATACTTTCCAGCATTCTGGCAATATGCTGCTGGCCGACATCGATACCAAGGCTTGCCAGGAGGACGACCCCGAGGGAGTTCGTCAGGGCGATGAACATCACGCCGATGGTGGTCGGCATATGCAGGAAGCGGTAATTGACATAACTAAACAGCGCTGTCAGTACCATGAGAATAGCTGTGATTTCAAAAAAAGTCATAGGTTTTACTGCCTCTAACCCGGCAGCTTCTGCTCATCTGTCAGCCGCACGTTAAATACCGGCGCCTCCACCAGATGGAAAGTAGCCGAAGCCATGGCAATCCTGCCTTCGCTCTTGTCAAGCTCTTCCAGGATGCGGGTAAAGAGGATATCTTTGGTAATGCGCCGTTTCTTGAAATCAGTGACATAACGGATGGTAAACTCCAGCCAATTGTCATTGGCAATGAGAGTTACCATCGGCTCAATCCGGGCATCTTCAATCCGATACTTGGTTACCATGGTCCGCCACGTTTTCTGGGCTTCGGGTACCAAGCTGCCAACTGATTCATCAGCTATTTTCTGAAGGACTTCCCGCGTCAGTTTATAATCGCTGCCGTACTTTATCGGCACCGTTATTTCGTCCCAGAGGAACGGAAAATCTCCTGAATAGTTGAAAACAGGCTCCTTGAAAACGAAACTGTTGGCAACCCGGACGATGCGGCCGTTATACTGGTCTGCCTTTACCCACTGGCCGGTCTCCATTATGGTTGTGCGCAATACGCCGATATCAATGACATCGCCGATAATTCCGCCAAGTTGCACCCGGTCGCCTACCGAATAGAAATTACCGAATGATACCGCTACCCAACCGGCGATACTGGCGATAACCTCCTGCAAGGCAAAGGCGATACCGGCGCCGGCAACACCGAAAGCGACTGTCAGATTCCCCAGCTTGTCACTGAAAACGATAGTGATGAGGATAACGGTAGCAAGCGCACCGGCGGCATTGACCAGTTTTCTCAGTCGGTAGCGGGTATCGGTCCCTGCAATACGGCCAAGCAGCACCCGGCGAACCATGCGGGTAATGACGTTTATGATAATTATTCCGGCAATAACGGCAACAATTTTGCCGACCGCAGGATCAAGAAACCAGTTCACAATCGAGTTCCAAAGTTTGCTTTCCATTTGTTTCACCCGTAGGTACTTAAACCGTCATAAACTCCGCCGCATTTTTGCCCTTGTCCTTGACCACGTACATCAACTTGTCAGCTTTGCCCAAAATCACGTCATAGGTTTCGCAAATCTCCATACAGGTCACCACGCCGATGCTGGCCGTCACTTGCCACCCCGATTGGGCGGTCATTATGTCCACCTCCCTGACCAGTTTTCCTGTCACCTTTCGTACCTGCTCCTCATCTGTTTCGGGAAAACATATAGTGAATTCGTCGCCACCTAGCCGACCGGCAAAATCTGTTTTACGAATTGACCCGGTAATTGTCTGGCTGACCTGCTGCAGTAGCTTATCACCGCTGGCATGGCCCTGATTGTCGTTAATCTGCTTGAAGTTATCCAGATCAATAAAGGCAAGGGAGAGAGGGTGACGGTAGCGCTCTGCACGGGTCATCTCTTCTTCAAACCGCTCCCGGAAGGCGCCTTTGTTGAGAAGTCCGGTAAGGCGGTCGGTATTAGCCCTTAATTGTTCGCGCTCCAGGGCTCTTTTCAGTTGCGACTGCAGTGAAACCGTATAAGCGATTAACATAAACAGCCCTAAACGTGTCATTACATTCCAGGAAAGAATGGTTTCACTGCTTTGTCCTTGGCTATTGGCAAGGTTTGCCACAAGCCAACAGATAGCAGCAGTCACAGCGATAATTATTCCCTCGCCTTTACCGCAAAACCACGCTGAAATGAGGATAGGGAGAACATAGAGCAACATCATTGAAACTTCAGCCCCTGTCAGATAATCACAGAAACCGCTTGCGATAACGCCAATAAACGACAATGAAAACAGAATATGTTTCAATACTAGTAAGATTTCCTTATTTTTGATGGTAAGTGTCCGAAGTCACAGTTTATTACTCTCGGGTCCTTATTTCTCAATGGTAATGCATGATCTGAGGGCAGAATGTCAGAAATGCACGGGGAGGCACAAGCAGGAAGCTTTCCTAAAACGCACTGTCCCAGCGCTTGCTTAGGCGGATTGCAGCATTGATCAACCCAACCATGCTGTAGGTCTGGACAAAGTTACCCCACTGTTCGCCGCTGCAAGGGTCAATATGTTCCGCCAGTAACCCCAAACGAGTGCGTTTTGAGATCAAGTTTTCAAAGAGAACCCTGGCTTCATCATTACGTCCTAAAGCACTTAATGCGTAGATATACCAGAAAGTGCAGACAGTGAAAGCATTTTCAGGTTTGCCGAAGTCATCAGCTTCCACATAGCGGTAGATGTAGTCACCTCGCTTAAGTTCACGTTCAATAGCGACAACTGTTGATTCGAAACAGGGGTCATCTGCAGACAGAAAGCCTACATCGTGAAGCAGCAGCAGACTCGCATCGAGTGTATCCCCTTCAAACGAAGCGACAAAGGCCTGCTTATCCTCATTCCAGCCCCGACGGTAAATAACGGTGTAAATTGTATCGGCATGGTCACGCCAGTAAGCGGCGCGGTCTTCCAGCCCGAGTCTGTTGGCGATCAGTGCCAGTCGATCACAGGCAGCCCAGCACATGACGCTTGAAAATGTATGAACACGTGCCGTGCCTCGCAACTCCCACAGACCGGCATCAGGTTGATCGTAAACCTTAACGGCGGATTCACCCAGAGGCTCAAGACGGTTAAAGAGGGTTTCGTCGCCACGATTAAGCATCCGGTGGTCAAAGAAAATATGGGTCACCGCCAAAATAGCCGAACCGTAGACATCATGCTGAATCTGTGTAAATGCCTGGTTGCCGACCCGTACCGGACCCATGCCGCGATAGCCGGAGAGGGAATCGATAATCCGCTCTTCCAGGTGGGCTCTACCGTCAATTCCGTAGACTGGTTGAATCACCCCGTCTTGCACTCCGGCTACCACGTTTACCAGGTAGCTGAGGTAACGCTCCATGGAGTGGGTCGTGCCAAGCCGGTTAAGTGCATTGACTACAAAATAGGCGTCCCTGATCCAACAAAAACGGTAGTCCCAGTTTCGCGCTGAATTTGGAGACTCCGGAATCGATGTGGTCATGGCAGCAATTATGGCACCGGTGTCGTCGAAAGAATTTAGCTTGAGAGTTATGGCGGCGCGAATTACTTCGTCCTGCCACTCAAAAGGGATGCCAAGGTCGCGCACCCAATCCTGCCAGTATGCCAGCGTCTCATGTAGAAATTTGCCGGCCAGATCGCTGATAGCTTCGGGAATTGTCTCGTCAGATCCGAAGATCAGAGCCAGCCGGTCTTCCAGAAAAAACGGGATTTCCTGGAGGATGGCGGTGATTGAAGCGTCGGTGGAAAGACGCAGAGTCATTGTTGGAGATACATAGCGGATATGGTGACTGCCGCAGGTTGATGAACATAACTCCCGGCCATAATCAAAGGTTGGTCGGATACGAAGTTTTATCCGCGGATTGCCCTGAATGCGCTGAATCTGTCTGATCAGCATCATCGGTGTAAAAATCCGCCCATGCTGACGAAATCGTGGGCAAAAATCAGTGATTTCGACAATGCCGCCACAGGAATCTTTCAGACGAGTAATCAGCACCGCAGTGTTGGTGATGTAGGACTGTTCGGCCTTTACCTGGTCAACCAGTTCCACAGCGCAGTAACCTTGCCCTTGGCCATTTGCATGTTCCTGCAGCAGGGAAGAGAATAAAGGATCCCCGTCAAAACGGGGCAGACAGCACCAGACAATCTCCGCCTGTGCATCAATCAAAGCGCCGATGGCGCAGTTGCCGATCAATCCGAGTTCAAGGCTATGTTGCATCGCATCTCCTATCTGCCGTAAAAAACTTAGTACAAAAGTCTCTTCCCAAATACTCCCAATAGGCTCTCCATCTCCTTAACAATTCCATAGCTGCACTTCAGATACAAAAAACTGCGGGGAATTGACTTCCCCGCAGTAAATAGTACCCCAATTCTGCCGTCATTCAAACAGTATCCATAACTAGCGCTATCATTCCGTGAAGTACCTGCCGTTCAACCACAGATGCGCGGCTATACTGGCAGCATATCCCAAAGCTATGGTCAGCAGGAACAGAGCTATTATTCGCCTGGCTCCCTGTTTCATGAAGACCTCCTCACCACTTACTTTCGGAAGACAAACATAGGGGGCACGTTTTTGCTTCTTCGATCAGGAGGTGCCTTTTATATGATTATCAAGTCTCCAAAACTCAAATTTGATATTTGGATACTTGACCCTTTGAGATCCTTCCTGCCGGAGCTGGAGAGGAAGACCAGGTAAACGATATTCGTAAACACGAGCGAACAGGCAGACCACTCGGCGCAGAGAGTTTTGTCGAACGGCTTGAATCGGTTCTTGAGCGCCCCTTGAAGCGGGGAAAACCGGGGCCAAA
>JBBRBA010000101.1:0-7834 GCA_038206285.1 Geobacterales bacterium | reverse complement strand
GCGGGAATCCAGGCAAGATCCACCACGGCGCTTTGAATCCGCTCTCGTAGCGCCGCCACCTGTTCGACTTCGGCTAGCAGGTGCGGAGTGATTATGAATTGAGGGGTATATGACATGGGCAGAGACTAATCGAATGTCAAGTGTAAGTCAAGTTTTCTGTCAAGTGATTCTAGTCTGGCCGGTGAAGGTTTGATGTTACGCTAACGGTAGTCTGACCACTACTGTCGTCCCCTTGGCGATCAGGCTCTCAACTGCTATGGTGCCGCCGTGCGCTTCGATGATCTTCTTCGTTATCGGCAGGCCGAGGCCGGTGCCGTCCGCCTTGGTGGTGAAGAAGGGATCGAAAATCTTCGCCAGAGTCTCTTTCTCCATCCCCGTGCCGCTGTCGCTGAAGCGGATCTCGCAGCAGGAGTCAACCCGCCTTGCATCTATGGCAACGCGCCCCTTGGCAGGTGTCGACTGGAGGGCATTGATGACGATGTTCAGGAACGCCTGGCGCAGCTTCTCTCCATCACCCCTGACCGCAAGTTCCGGGTCGGTCTGCACCAGTTCCAGCACGACCCCCCGCTCCCTGGCATCGGCAGCAGTCAGGGTGACGATGGTCGCCAGCTCTTCCCGGATGTTGACAGGTTTCATTTCCGCCTGCTGCGGCCTGGCCATGCGGAGGAACTCTTCCACGACCCGGTTCAGCCGCTCGGTCTCCTTGATCTGGATCTCGATGAACTCGTGCTTCGGGTCTCCAGGCGGGTAGTCGTCCTTGAGTATCTCTGCCGTCCCTCTGATGGAGCCGAGCGGGTTCCGGATCTCGTGAGCCAAAACAGCCGCCATCTCACCCAGGGTGGAGAGCTTTTCCGCCCGTCGCAGCTGTTCCTCGATAGTGATGATCTGCTCGGACTGCCGTTGCAGCTTCCGGTATGACTCCTCCAGTCCGGCGGCGGTCTTCTGCAACTCCATGCTCCTCTCCCGCTCCCGCTGCGACAAAAGGCCGGTAACACCGCCGACGATATTGTAGAGGACAATCTCCAGGTACTTTTCCATCTCCAGCGTCATTTGCCCGCCCCACTGAAAGAGGATGTGGGGGGCGTAGACAATGCTGACGACAATTGCGGAAAAGAGCCCCCCTTTTAGTCCGAACCAGAGGGCAGCAAGGATGATGGGCAGGTAGTAGAAACGCTGGAAAATGTCGTGCAGATAATGGAGGTGCAGCGGGGTAAAGTAGTGGAGCAGGCTAGTACCGATGATAGCAGCAGATATTATGGCGATCCGCAACCTGGTCGATGTCATGGGAGTACAGTCATCGCTTCACACCATTAACAATGCTTTCGGGCTCGAGGATGACTTCCGTCTGACTTCCTGTTGCCATCTCTTTCAGCGGTGCCCTGTTTGCGGAGAGTTCGGTTTCGCCGATGATCAGGGTGTATCTGCAGGCAAGCTTGTCGGCACGGCGCATCTGGCTTTTCATGCTCTTGCCGTCGTAGTCCAGTTCGACAGCAAAGCCGAGACGTTGTATCCGGCACATCAGTTCGAAAGCTTTCCTGGCGGCAGCATCGCCCAGGGCGACGATGAAGAGGTCGGCCTGCTTGGCAAAACCGGTAGCAGCGAGCAGCAGGGCAAGCCTCTCGACCCCCATGGCGAAGCCTATGCCGGGTATGGCCGGACCGCCAAGGTCTGCCACCAGGCCGTCATATCTGCCGCCGGCGGCAACTGCACTCTGTGAGCCGAGAAGCCCGGTAACAAGCTCGAAAGTCGTGCGGGTGTAGTAGTCGAGGCCTCTGACCATGCGCCGGTTGATCCGGTAGTCAGTGCCGGCCAGCTGCAGAAACTGTTGTACCGCTTCGAAATGGTCGGCACATGGTGTACAGAGATGGTCGAGCATTGCCGGCGCATCTGCCGAAGCCGTTTTGCACCCATCTACCTTGCAATCAAGTACCCGGAGAGGATTGGTTTCGAAACGGCGCTGGCAGTCGGCACAGAGCGAGTCGATCCTGGTGCGCAGAAACGCCTGCAGCGTTTCCCGGTAGCGGGGACGGCATTCAGGGCAACCAAGCGAATTGATTTCAAGTGACGGCTCAGAGATCCCAAGCTCGTCGAAGAGGTGGCGGAGCATGGTCAGCACCTGGGCATCAACCTTGGGGTCGGCAACGCCGGTTATTTCCGCCCCTATCTGGTGGAACTGGCGGTAGCGGCCTTTCTGGGGGCGTTCGTAGCGGAACATCGGTCCCATGTAGAAGAGCTTGCTTACCGGGTCAGCTGCGTAAAGCTTGTTCTCTATCAGCGAACGGATAACGCCGGCAGTCCCTTCAGGCCGGAGGGTCACCCTGTTGTCACCCTTGTCGATAAAGGAGTACATCTCTTTTTCGACAATATCGGTAACGTCACCGATAGAGCGGGCGAAAAGCTCGGTTTTCTCCATTATCGGTACACGGATCTCGGCAAAGCCGTAACGGCTGAATATTTCTCTTGCCGTTGCTTCAATGTGCTGCCACTTCTCGACTTCACCGGGGAGAATATCGTTAAAACCTTTGACAGCGGTTATGGACACTTCAAAACACCTTTCAGTGATTAATTTTTTCAGGGTGTGTCAGGGATACTTGCCGAGATATGAGAGACAGTGTTTTTGCCGCTGACTTTGCCGAAGTACATGGCGCGATCCGCCATTTCCAGCAGTTCCAGTTTTGCCTTGGTGTCTTCGGGGTAACAGGCAAAACCGAGGCAGGCGGTCAGTTTTACATTAAGGTTTTCACTGAGAACAAAGGGGTGCTCGGCAATGGTTTTACGAATACGCTCGGCGACAATGGCTGCGCCCTGTCGTCCCGTTTCGATCAGGATGATGGTGTATTCGTCGCCGCCGTATCTGATGACTATGTCGACTTCACGCACCGATTTTTTAAGGACTGCGCCCACTTCTTTAAGCACCCGGCTTCCTATCAGATGCCCGTAAGTATCATTGACAACCTTGAGCATGTCGATGTCAAGAAAGATGACCGCCATGCTGAGGCCATATCTTTCAGCCCTCTTGAGCTCCCGGTCAAGGGCAATTTCAAGGTAGCGGTAGTTGTAGAGCCCGGTAAGTTCGTCAATGTTGAGCAGATCCTTGACCATTGAGTAACGGCCGGCATTCTCAAGGGCAAGAGCAGACTGCTCCATGAGGAAATGAATGTTGCCATGATTGAGAGGCTGGACCGGGACATCACTGCCGCCTCTCATGAGGACAACCACCCCCTGAAGTGCTGTCTTGCTGCCGATCGGCAGCAGGACCAATTCGATCGGTTCCTCTGTCGTTTCAGCAGGGAGAGTTACCTGGATTCCGACCGGATCGGTGAAAACCTCCTCTTCCCAGTCGAACACAAGCTTGAGTGCTTCATTGATCTTTACGGCAGATTCCCTGGTTATCCCCTTCGTCTCCATGAGAAATATCTCTCTGGCAGCATCACGCAGACAGGTAAACCCTTTTGTCGTTCCGGTTTCCTTGATGGCGGCTTCCAGCACGAGCAGCTGGATCCTGTCGATATCGATACAATTGGCTATTGTCTGACTTGTCTGGAAGAGCCGGATCTGATCTTTTAACCCCTGGTTTTCGTCGAGCAGCCGCCTTTGCTCCATGGATAGCCTGACAACATGTTTGAATTCATCATGACTGATCGGTTTTACGAGATAATCGCGGGCGCCGTTTTTCAGGGCGTAGATGGCGGACTCCATGTTGCCGTAGCCGGTGACGACAATAACCTCAATGTCTGCATCCATCTGTTTGGCGCGGGAGAGGATATCGAGACCACTGATATCCTGAAGCACCATATCGGTGACAACAAGCTGATAGCTGTTCTTTTTCAGCATGGCAAGGGCTTCGTTCCCTGACGATGCCGTATCTACCAGATAACCGTCTTCTTTGAGAATGTCGGAAAATATCTCTCTGAAAAAGGCATCATCTTCAACTACCAGAATCTTTTCCATCACTTAGAGCTCCTGCAGACCGGGGTTGTTAAGAAAAATTATATCGTCCAAAAATACAGAACAATATTACGTGTGTCAATGAATTTGCCCGTTATAGGCAGATACAACGACTGTTTCGCCGCTTATTGGAAAACTTGCGGTGACAGTGCCGTGCAAATCGGTTCGGTAAATGTTTACCCCCCGGCGCTGCAGCTCGTCAAGCGTTTCAGTGGCCGGTAGTTTGAAACTGTTTTTGTAGCCGGCACTGATAACGGCAATTTGCGGCGAGACAGCGGCAAAAAAACCTGGGAGCACGGAATAACGGCTGCCGTGGTGAGGAACTTTGAAAAGGGTAGCGCGGAGGTTCTCCTGCCGGTCCAGCAGTCTGAATTCGGTGGCAACACCGATGTCACCGGTGAAGAGCGCTGAAAACCTGCCTGAGTCAAGGCGTAAAACCAGGGAGCTTTCGTTCGGATCGGCAAACGGAGCGGCGCGGTTGCCGGCCGGTTCCGGATGCAGCGTACGGATTGTCACGCCTGAAAGGAGCAGCGGTGGCGAAGCCGAATCAAGAACCTTTACCGGAACCTTGCGGCTGTCAAGCTGCAGCCGCAATTTTTCATAATCTATCCCGCTGTTGCGGCCGTTTTCCCAGAACTCGCCAACTGGCATTGCTGCGGCAACAGCAATGAGTCCCTGCAGGTGGTCAGGATGAGCGTGGCTCAGTACAAGGCAATCGATTCTTTTTACGCCAAGTTTGCGTAGTGCCGGCAGCAGCAGTTGCTTGCCTATGTCCCGGTTGCTGTCAAAGAGAGCGCCACCGCCATCGATCAGCATCGTTTTGTTGTCATGAAAGGTGACAAGCGTTGCCTCACCCTGACCGACACTGAAAAAATTCATTTTCAGGGCAAAATTCTGTTCCCTGGCAGGAAGATGGTGAACCGCTATCAGGCAAAAAGAGGTTGTCGCCAGCAGCAGATATTTCATACGGTCGGTTTTGATGACGGTAATGAGGAGCATCAGCAGCAGAAAGACCAGTATTTCCGTTTCTGTCGGGAAAAAAGAGGGTAGCATCGGTATCCAGTCCAGAACCGCTATTACCCTGTTGGCAATGAAGGTCATAAACCCTGCCAGGTGCAAAAGCAAGCCGGCAACCGGAGGAAAGAGCCAGATGAAAGGGATGGCAACAAACCCGCTGACGACCGCTCCGTAGCCCAGCAACGGTACAATGAAAAAGTTGCTGATAATGCCGGTGATTGAGGCCTGCTGGAAATAATAGGCTACCGGCAGAAGGGTGACCAGCACTGCGGCAACAGATGCCGCGGCAAAGAGAAAGAGTTTGTGCAGCCATCCGGAGCCGGTAATTTTCAGGGGCTTCAGCAAAAGCGGCGTTATTATTGTGAGCCCCCAGAGGGCAATAAAGGAGAGCTGAAAAGAGATATCGTAAAGATTGGCAGGATTTGCCAGCAGCAGAGCAAATGCTGCCAGGATCAGCATGTTTATTGGTGCGCTTTCCCGTTCCAGAAAAAGCCCGATGGTCACAAAAAAAAGCATCAACACCGATCTGGCAGTTGCCGGTGCGGCTCCGGAAAGAAACATGTAGTAGAGAATCAGCGGCAGCGATACGGCAAAGGCGACTCTCCTGAAGTTAAGAAACAGAAGCAGAGACGGAAACAGTCTGGAAATTGCATACCATAGCTGCAGCAGCGCAAGCGCAATGACGCCGACATGAAACCCGGAGATTGACAGGATATGGTTTACCCCGGTTCTGCTGTAGGCATCTTTAAGCGACTGCGGAATGGCGGAGACATCGCCGATCACCAGCGCTTTGATTATCGCGCCTTCGTCGCCTGGCAGGCGATTTGTGATGAATCTGCCGATATAAGCCGCCGTCAGGTCAAAGTGCCGCTGGAGATTCAGGCTGCCCGATGGCCCCAGGGGAATGATCTCGGCATCACTCCTGATAAAAGATGTCGCCAAAATCCTTTTAAGTGCATAGAAACGCTCAGCGTTGAACTCTCCGGGGATGCCGTAATTCCTTGGTGGACGCAGTTTTCCTGAAAACCGTATTCTGTCTCCGGTCATCAGGTCAGTCTGGCCGCTGCCAATCCGCAACAGCAGCAGCCCCTTGAGCGGAACTTCCTCTTCGGTGCCGGTCTCGTGCTGCAGATGCTCTATTCTAAGCAGCAGCCTGCTGCCGTCGTCCCTTGCTTCCGGGCGCTTGACGATGATCCCTTCAACGTGCATTTCCTTGCCGATATTATTTTCGAGGAGAAGCCGTTCCTGCTGGTTCACCGTCATGAGCGGAGCCAGCAGCAGGTTGCCGCAGAGAAAGAGTAACGGACAGAGTGTCAGTAGAAAAGGAGATGGCAGCGGGAGAAGATGCAGGGCAATAATAAGCAGAAGCAGCAGCGGCAGCAGGTGGAGCGGAAGAAAAATTCCGCAACTGCCTGCTGCGGCAATGCCTGAAGAAAAGAAGAGGAGCGGGGCGAGGAGCGGATGTAGCCGGAGAGCGGCCAGCAAATTATTTTCTTTCTTTGAACTTTTCCTGAAGTGACTTAATGAAAGCATCAAGCTCTTCAGGCCGGAGAACAGCGTCTTCCTTGCTGCTGATTTTGTTGAGGACAAGATAATCTGCCGGTGATGACAGCTTGCGGCTGATTTCGATCATGTCAGCCCCTCCGGATGGCGGGAGCTGAACGTCCAGCGTCTGTATCCCTTTTTGCAGGCGGAAAGTGCCGAAGTCGAGCCACTCAAGATAAGGTTTTGCCGGGAGAGTAACCGTTCTCGCACCGAATCCGGCAATAATGTCCGTTCCCATACAACGGATCCGGAAACGGTAGACACCATTTTTCTCGATATCAACCGGGATGGAAATGGTAACCGGAACCTGCGTGGCACGAACCCATTTGGCAGCGAAGGGTTTTCCGTAAATCTGGATTTCAGTAAGCTGTGCCCCGGCGGGAAGGGCTGATGTTGAGGCCGCCACAGATTTTTTCGGGTAAGCGGTATCATCCGGAAGCAGCAGCTCGTTTCCTGAAAGAGATGAAACTGTTTCCGCAAAGGCTGCTGCTGTCAGGGGTGCGTCGAAAGTCCATCCGGCAGCCGGTTCGATGGCAGGCTGCGCCGGCGCACTGAAGATGAGGTAATCTATACCTGCTGACGGCGGGATGAGAGTGTTAAACTCGAGATAACCTGAAGGGATGAAAATCTGCCCGACCTTACGCTCTTGCAAAGATTCGCCGAAACTCACCTTGAAGGCGCGACCGGCTATTGACCAGAGCTGCTCATTCCCCCTCGCTGAAACTTTAAACGAATAATTGCCGGAGACCGGTATGAATGCCCGGAAATGGATCGCAGCCGGTGTACTTGTGCCATGAACCCAGCCGCTACCGGTGAACGGTCCGAAAAGCGGGTAGTCCCTGATGGAAACGGCATCGCTTTTCCGGTCAAAGATATCTTCAGCTTCAAACCTGAAAGTTCGGTTCCCCTTTAAAATGGCAAGATAATCTTTTTCGCCGGGGCTTTCCGGCAAGCCTTCACTATAGCCTAATGTTTCTATCAGCTTTTTGGCAAAATCAAGCTGTTTCACCGTTGCCGCCGGATTTTCGGCAGCAAATACAGCGGGTGCAGCAGTGCTGATGGAGAAAACCAGTATGAGAGCGAGTATAAAGGGCATAACATCTCCTCCGGTTCAAATTCTGTTTCCCTACATATAGCACACAAGAAAAGTCATGGGAAGAAGCGCGGCATTTTTTAATCTGGATTGTGTCGGCGTCAAATAGAAATGTCCGGTTTTGTAGCAAATGAGTTGTCCGCTTTTAGTGAGAGAAGGAAGGCAGCCGAAGCGGAGCGAAGGCTGCCTTCCTTCTCTTTTGCCGTGTAGCGGATTCACGCGGCTTTCTTT
>JBBRBA010000100.1:0-8139 GCA_038206285.1 Geobacterales bacterium | reverse complement strand
GGTCATGGGGAGGCGGCTGCCGATACCTGATATTGCCAGCAGCAATTTCAATGTCCGCTCCTTTGCCAGAAGAAATGCCATCAACTACCCGATTCAGGGATCAGCTGCCGATATCATCAAGCAGGCGATGGTGAAGATCGCCGCCCGCCTCAAGCGAGAGGGCCTGGAGAGTCGCCTGATCATGCAGGTTCATGACGAACTTGTCTTTGAAGTGCCGGAGCAGGAACTGTTGCATATGGAGCAGCTGGTGGAGCATGAAATGGCGACTGCCGTCGAGTGCAAGGTGCCGTTGAAGGTTGATGTCAGTCATGGCAGTAACTGGAGCGAAGCCCACTAACTTCAATTCCAAGTCAGGGCGCTGTCTTGACCAGGTCTGCGGCCTCCCCCTGCGGGGCGCCTTCGCAGTCCACTTTGCTCTGCAAATTGTCGTTGGCTTGTCTTCGGATCCGGGGCGTACTAACTGTACGCCTTCGTCGCCTCAATCCTCGCCGCCTTGATTTCATCCCTGATTTGAAATCGGAACAAGGAGTCTTATGCGAAAACTTCTGAAAAAAAGGTCCCAAAAGTCCGGTATGTTGCCGGGCAGCCTGGTTCATATCGGGGAAACCAGACAGGATGCCCCCCGGACTGAAGTCATCACCTATGATCCGGAAGGAGTCAAGACTGAGCATCCTGATCTGGAAGCCACATGCCTTCTTCCTCCTGGCGAGCCGACTGTTACCTGGGTAAATGTCGAGGGGGTCGGCCAACTGGGGCTGCTTGGAAAGATTGGCGACTGTTTCGGCATACATCCGCTGGTGCTTGAGGATATTGCCAATACAGAGCAGCGTCCTAAAGCGGAGGAGTATGATCAGTATCTGTTTGTAGTGCTGAAGGTTCTTACCCCTGTTCCCACAGGGGTTAAAAGCGAGCAGGTCAGTTTACTGCTTGGCGTGAACTGGCTGTTGACCTTTCAGGAGGGGCTTGAGGGGGAT
Source organism: Geobacterales bacterium (assembly GCA_038206285.1). Taxonomy (GTDB): domain Bacteria; phylum Desulfobacterota; class Desulfuromonadia; order Geobacterales; family DSM-12255; genus VEOV01. The sequence goes on along the minus strand of JBBRBA010000100.1, from coordinate 7,165 downwards.
CCGTTCGATCCTGTGCGGGAACGCCTGAAGAAAGGCCAGGGGCGACTCAGGAACCAGGGGGCTGATTTTCTGGCTTATTCACTCATGGATGTGATAGTGGACAACTACTTTCTGGTACTGGAACAGGTGGCTGACAGTATCGAAGCGATTGAAGAGGAGTTGATGCGCACTCCTTCCCAGCGCACTCTCGCTGAGATTTATCGGCTGAAGCGTGAGCTGCTCTTTATTCACAAGGCGATATGGCCGCTACGTGAGGTGGTGAGCAGTATGCTCCGCCGTGAATCACCGCTGGTCAAGGAGCAGACACTAATCTACCTGCGGGATGTTTACGACCATACCGTTCAGGTTATCGAAACGTTGGAAACTCTCAGGGAGATGCTTTCCGGGATGCTGGACATCTACCTCTCCAGCGTCAGCAACAGGCTTAACGGTATCATGAAGGTGCTGACCATCATAGCGACGATTTTTATGCCGCTTACCTTTATAGTCGGACTCTATGGCATGAATTTCAGACATATGCCGGAGCTGGAATCGGTGTGGGGATACCCTGCGGTGCTGCTGCTTATGGCGGCGGTAACGGTAGGCATGCTGGTTTTTTTCAGGCGGAAACGTTGGATATGACTTTCATGCAAACGGATAACCCTGCTGCTTGCGACGGACTAGATGTTCGATGACAGAGTAGGCTCTTATGAAAGGAACTTTCAGGCGGATCAGGTCATAGATGTCGAGAACGATATGGAAAACAAGTCCGGCAAGAAGATAGCGCAGCAACGGTAAAAAAAGTGAAGTGGCAGCGACCGCAAGAAAGAATTCGATTGTATGAAAAATGCAGATGCCAAGGTAAGGGATTGCCTTGAGGTTTTTGTCGACATCATCACTGAAGTATCTGAACATGCCGGCTATATCGTGTCTGCCTGTCCTGAAATAGTAGAAAATCTGGTGATCGACATCTATGAGGATGCTGCCGGCAGCAAAAAGCAGAATATCGGCGCTGTGGCAAAACGGCGTCATTGCAGCAGCGACGGCTCCGGTAGCTATCAGATGCTGTTTCATGTTCATCGGCTTTTCCTGCCGGTCGGTTTGCTTTCCCAGCTAAAGGTTTCGCCTGGTTGCAGTATTTTCACAATATCCTTTCCCGTCACTTTTTTACTCTCCCGTGCAAAAATGTCTGAACTGCTTGTCCATGCAGGAACCGGGACATAATGCATCGGAATTGCCATTGCCGGTTCAACGAGACTTAGAGCTCTGGCAGCCCGGCGTGGCCCCATGGTGAATTTGTCGCCGGTGCAGACCATCATGATGTCGATGTTGCCGAAATCCCTGACAAGCGCCATGTCGCTGAAAAGATCCGTATCGCCGGTGTGATAGATGACCGGGCCGTTCTTGATAGAGATGACGAAGCCGGCAGCAGTTCCGGCATACACGAAGTTCTTTACTGCCGGATCCCCCCGCTCCTCCTCGATACTCGAACTGTGAACAGCAGGGACAAAGGCCACCTTGACATCGCCGTCAAGCAGAGTGATTTCAGCGCCCAGATTGCCCGCTGTCTCCTGCCCGAACTGTTTTTCCGGAAAGCCGGCGTAGCGGATCATTGCTCTCCCCAGTTCCTCGGTTGCCACCAGCTTCGCTCCGGTTTTGCGGGCGATCTCGACAGCATTGCCGACATGATCGCCATGGCCGTGGGTAACAAGGATCAGGTCAGCACGGTTGTGTGTTTCGAGAATTTCCCTCCCTTTCGGGTAGGCAGAGTTGGTAAACCACGGATCAATGAAAAGAACCCGCCCGGATGGTGTAATAATGCGAAAACCTGATTGCCCCAGCCAGGTTATGTCTGTTTTGACAGCGGCAATAGCGGGGAAAGGCAGTAGAAGCGCAAGAAATAATATAATTATTTTAAATAATAATGTTTTCACGCCGTACTCCTTGGTTGATTTCTGCCGTATTTGTTGCATTATAAACAAAAGAATGATTCGCGGTCGAGATAAAACAGGGTTGAGCTGATGGTTCATAACCGGATTTCCGAAAATAACAGACGGATCAATCTGCTGCTGGTCGAAGACTCTGCCAGTTCTGCGGCAATGATCCGCGACTCGCTCATGAAGATTCCAGGGGAGTTGTCACTCACAGTTGCGACCTCGATAGCTGAGGCAAACTCATGGCTGGATGACAATACTCCTGACCTGGCAATTGTCGATCTCAATCTGCCCGATGGCAAAGGGACGGTACTGCTCCCCTTTGACAAAAACAGGGCACATTTTCCGATAATCATGATGACGGCTGCCGGCAGTGAAGTGGAGGCTGTAGAGGCTATCAAGGCAGGAGCCGTCGATTATCTTGTCAAAACCCATGAAGTAATAGGTGACCTCCCCAGGGTTGTCGAAAGAGCGCTCCGCCAGTGGGGGTATGTAATCAGGCAGAGGCTCACAGAGGATGCTCTTCGTGATAGCGAGGACAGGTTCCGTTCGATTTTTGTCACGGCGGCTGCCGGTATGGTCGTTATCTCCCCGTTTAACAACATAATGCAGGTAAATCCCGCTTTCTGCCGCTTTTGCGGCTACTCTGAGGAGGAGCTTCTGAACCGGAGGATTCACGATCTTACTCATCCGGATGACCGGCTTAGCGTTGCTGCCATGTATGAAGATATTTTCTCCATGAAAATGACCTCAATAGATTGTGAAAGACGTTATATCAGGAAAGATGGTACTGTTTTCTGGGGGCACGTCTCATTGTCAGCAATCCTCGGTTCCGACAGAACTCCGGCATACTGCATAGCACTTGTGCAGGACATCACTCTGCGCAAGGCGCTTGAAGAGAAACTGCTGCTGGCAAACCGGGAGCTGGATTCATTTGTGCACACTGTTTCCCATGACCTGAGGGCACCATTGACTCCTATCATCGGCTATCTGCAGTTTGTTCTGGAACAGCATACCGGTGAATTGTCGAAATCAGTAAATGAAATGCTGCAGGAGGTGTTAAGGCAAGGAGAGCGTATGCATGCGATGCTTGAAGATCTCCTTGCTCTGGCAACAGTTGGTGTGGTTGAACCGCCATTTTCTCCGGTCTGCGGCGACAACCTGCTGAATGAAGTCATGCTCGCCTTTGCTTCTGATCCGCGTTCCGGCAGGGTGAAGGTGGTGGAAAAACTTCCCGACCTTCTGATCCCGGAAACCCTGTATCGTCAGATCCTGGACAATCTTATCGGTAATGCGATCCGTTATGCAGGAGACGACCTGATAGAGGTTGGCGGTGAAAGACGAGGCGGCAAGGTGCGACTCTTTGTGCGAGATTACGGTTCAGGTGTCCCTGATGGGGAGAAGGAGCGGATTTTTGAACTCTTTTATCGGGGGACAACAGGCAGAGACGTAACCGGAACCGGTATCGGTCTTGCCACGATCAGGAAGATTGCCGGGCTTCACAACGGCTCTGCCTGGGTTGAAGATGCGCCTGGCGGCGGCAGCCTCTTCATTGTCGAACTACAGGAAGGGGTTGTCCCCTCCTAGACCTTAACCAGTTCATACTCTCTGCAGCCTATACCCATCTTGGCAGCATGTTCGAGTTGTACCTCCCAATCGATCTCCGGATATACACCGCGAAATTTGTCCCCGCCCGGTTCGTGACCGGTTTCCAGCGCAGTCTGCAGGTTTCCCTTTGCCCCGTTTACCAGGTCTGCGCATGCCTGATCAATCGCCACCGGGTCGGTTGACGCGCAGATGCCGATGTCGTTAACAATCGGCGCATCAGCATGCCCGTAGCAGTCGCAGGCTGGTGAAACCTGGGTGATGAAGTTCAGGAAAACCGTTTTGCCCTTTTTCCCGGCAACTGCGCCGCTGGCATACTCTGCCATCTTCTTCATCACCAGAGAGGAACTTTCGTTCCATTGAACATTTATCGCCTTTTGCGGGCATGCTGTGATGCAGCGGCTGCAGCCGACACAGGCATCAGGATCAATTTTTGCCTTGCCCTCGATAAAGGCGATGGCGTCATGGGCGCAGGCTTTCAGGCAGTTGCCGCAGTCGTTGCAGAATTTTTCAGCAACTTTCGGCGCAACGGTAGAGTGCTGTTGCAACTTGCCTGCCCGGCTTGAGCATCCCATGCCGAGATTTTTGAGGGCGCCGCCGAAACCTGTCAGCTCATGGCACTTGAAGTGTGAAACCGTTACCAGGGCGTCTGCTTCGACTATTTCCGCACCGATACTGACGGTTTGCAGAAGATCCCCGGCGATCTCCACATTCACGGAATTCTGACCCTTAATGCCGTCGCACATAATGAGCGGCGCATTGACGACTGCATAGGCAAAGCCGTTTTCAATGGCGCAGGTCAATGCAGAGACAGCCTCTTTGCGTTCTCCTGGATAAAGGGTTGACGAGTCGGTGAGAAAAGGTTTCCCTTTAGCGTTCCTGATCTCTTCCACCACTCTCCTGATGAATACCGGGCGTACAAAAGCATGGTTTCCCTTTTCGCCAAAGTGCAGTTTTATCGCCACCAGATCCCCGGCGCTGATAATTTTATCCAGTTCACAGCAGCCCATCAGCCGGGAAATCTTGTCAAAAAGATTCTCTTTGTGTCCTGCCCTCATGTCGGTAAAGTAAACCGTACTTGCCATGGGAATGTCTCCTTTTGCATGTTGAAGAGTTGCCGGTTTCATTATACAGTCATGATGAAAAGTTTAAACTGAAAAAGCATTTGTTCCTTACGAGGCTTAAAGAAAGGCGGTCGCTTTAAACAAGGGGGACGCGGGCTGCCTTTTTCGATTAAAGTGTTATTGCCATTGTCTGAAAATATGTTATGAGTCTTTCAGCAACCATCTAAACTTATCGGGGAACAACAATGGCAGTCAGCGTACCGGAGCGTGAGCTCTGGATTTTCGGGCTGGGAGATCGTATTGACAGGGGAGCCGTTGTCTGCAGCTACCTTGCCGAGGCCGGCTACTGGGCGCGTACGGCAAAACTTGAAGAGCTGCAGGAAACAAGGCCTCTCGGCATAATCCTCGACATTTCTCCGCATTCGGTAGACGGATGGGGGCTTCTTACTGCAATCAAAAGTTCTCCCGAGACCCGGGATATTCCTGTGCTGCCGGTTTTCTTGAGCGAAAAAGGGAAGATAGGCGGAGCTTTTCCGGTTGCCGGCTTTTTTCTTACCCCCATCAACTATGATCATCTGGTAGAAAAGCTTACTGTTATGGGCCTGACTGATGACGCCGAGGATTACGACCTTCAGGCAATGCTTGTCACCCGCAAGGGGGATGAACAGCTTGGCAAGGCGATTACCGAGCTGGGGTTTTCTCTCCTTAATGCCTATTCAGCCAAGGAGGGGGTTGCTCTGGCCACTACCAACCATCCTTATCTCCTGTTTACATCGTTTATGCTTCCCGACAGTTCGGCATTTGAACTCCAGGATCGCCTCCGCCTTTATCCACAGACCAGGAATATCCCGTTTTTTGTTCTTTTGAAAGATTCGATGAAAGAAGGGGAGCGGTTGGCAATGAGTAGAAGTGTTGAGCACCTTGTCAGAAAAAAGGAACTTTCCCGGGAGGAATTTCTGAAATGTTTCCGGCGCAAGTAGGGATTGTCCAGCCCCGCACGCACTGTTGCCTGTTTTTAAGGCAAAAACTGCCGGGACGCACAAAAATGTTGCAGCATTTATGATTCCATTTTCCGGCAAACTGTTTTCCTGAACAGTTCATTCCCTGCAAAACCGCGCAAATTAACCCTTCAACAGTTATTAACAATGAAAAGCAAACTGAAAATCGGCTCTCTTGAACTGGCAGAAAACTTGCTACTTGCACCTATGGCAGGGATAACCAATCTGCCGATGCGTCTGCTTGCACGGCAGCAGGGTGCGGCGCTCTGCTTTACTGAAATGGTAAGTGTCAACGGGCTGGTAAGAGATGGCGAGAAGAGTTTTGCCTTGATGCAGAGCAGTGCCGCCGATCGGCCCCTGGGCCTGCAACTTTTCGGCGATGATCCTGAACTGTTGGCAACCGGGGCAGCTCTTTCTGCCGGACTTGGAGATCTGATTGATATAAACATGGGGTGTCCGGTACGCAAGGTTGTCGGTAACGGCGCCGGCAGTGCTCTTTTGCAGAGTCCGGACAAAGTAAGGGCAATAGTTGCGGCGGTGCGCAGAGTAACAAACCTGCCGCTAACGGTCAAAATCCGTTCCGGCTGGGGCGCCGATTCGCTTAATTATCTGCTGGTCGGCCGGATAGCCCAGGACGAAGGAGCTGATGCGATAACGCTGCACCCGCGTACCAGAGCACAGATGTTTGAAGGCCGCGCCGAGTGGCGGCATATCGAACAGCTTAAAAAAGCGCTTACTATCCCGGTTATCGGCAGCGGCGACCTTTTTACCGCTGAAGATGTCATTGCCATGCTGGACATGACCGGATGTGACGGGGTGATGATAGCGCGTGGCGCACTTGGCAATCCCTGGATATTCCGCGAAACTCAGGCGCTGCAGCGGGGCGAACTGAAAATTCCTCCGGCAGCTGAAGAGAGATTGGCTATGGCAATGCGACATCTTGACCTTTTTGCCGGTATTGCCGGAGAGAGGATTGCTGTCAGAGAGATGCGCAAGCATCTCTGCTGGTATGCCAGAGGTGTCCAGGGCGCTGCCAGATTCAGGTCGGCGGTGAACCGCCTGGATGAGAGAGCCGGACTGGAAAAAGCGATGCACGAATTTTTCTTACAGAGGCAACATGAATCCTGAACATCTTCCCGAGTTCTACGCAAATGTCATCGACAGTGTCGGTGACGGTGTCATGGTCCTTGACCGGGCCGGGAGTGTTATCCTGATGAACCCGGTTGCCGAGGAGATTGCGGGCGTTTCCAGACGTGTCAGTATCGGCCAGCCATTCGCCATGCTTTTCAAAAGTGAACAGCCGCTGCTGGAGCTGGTTGACAAGAGTGTTGCCAGTGGCATGTCGTGTTCGGATTACGAAAATATCATCCTGAAAAAAGCTGGCAAACTGACACCGCTGAGTGTTACCGCCTCGCCGCTGCTTTTGGCTGATGGAACCTGCGCCGGGACAATCGTGCTGTTGCGTGATCTTACCAATATCAGGGAGCTTGAAGAGGCGGTACGGAAAGCAGACCGGCTTTCGGCGCTTGGAACCCTGGCCGCCGGTCTGGCGCACGAGATCAAGAACCCGCTTGGCGGCATCAGG
>JBBRBA010000099.1:0-8648 GCA_038206285.1 Geobacterales bacterium | reverse complement strand
GGCCCCCCTGTCAACATTTACCCCCCCGGTTGAAACAACTCCTGAGAAGAAACCTGCCCGTGTGCCCAGGGTCACAAAAAAGAAAAAATAAATCCGGCTTGTTTTAATGTTCAAACAAAGAAAAGGCGGCCAATTGGCCGCCTTTTCTTGTTTGAACAAGCGTGAACATATAATCCACCGGTTGCTGCTGTTATGGCCGGGATTTCTGTCGATGTGACGGGAGGAACCCTGCTTTCATAGGTCTGCCGGGTGCCGTTGCCGGCGCAGAATGCTGCGGTCGTGCCGATTGCCCGGGTTGTTGCGGGTGGGCGCTCTTTTGTACCTTCGCGCTGCCAATCTTGCGTTGCGGGCGCGGCTCCCGCGGCGGACGAGCAAATTCCTGGTCTTTATGCGGCGCCGGGACGCTGTAATCAAAGTTTTCCAGGGTTCGCCTTTCCAGGGTTGTGCCGAGCTTTTTCTCTATGGTGCGCACCATGATACTGTCTTCAGCCGTCACCATGGTGAAGGCGTCCCCGGTTCTGGCGGCGCGACCGGTACGGCCGATGCGGTGCACATAGGCCTCGGGTGTATCCGGGATGTCGTAATTGATGACGTGTGAGATCTGGGAGACGTCGATGCCGCGGGCGGCTATATCTGTTGCTACCAGAATCTGGTACGAGCCGTCGCGAAAGCCGTCGAGCGCCGCCTGACGGCGGTTCTGGGAAAGGTTTCCCTGCAGGGAAGCCGCCTTGTAGCCGGCCTTTTCCAACTGCTCGCCGAGTCTTTTGGCGCGGTGCTTGGTGCGGGTGAAGACCAGCACCGATTCGGTATCGATCTGCCGGAGAAGTTCCAGCATCAGCGCGGTCTTCAGGTGCTGCGCCACCGGATAGAGGGCGTGCGTCACCGTGACCGGCGGGGCGGTGTTTCCCACCTGCACCGTTACCGGATTATTCAGTACTTCCTGAGCCAGGGCACGAATGTCCGGGGGCATGGTGGCTGAGAAAAGCAGTGTCTGGCGTTTGGCCGGAACATGGCGAAGAATCCGGCGAATATCAGGGAGGAAGCCCATATCGAACATCTGGTCCGCTTCGTCCAGAACCAGCACCTCCAGGTTGGAAAGGTTGATATTCCCCTGAGTAAGGTGATCCAGCAGCCGTCCAGGGCAGGCAACGACGATTTCTACCCCTTGCTTCAACTTTTGCAGCTGCGGATTGATGTTGACGCCACCGTAGACGGTGAGACTTCTGATGCGGGTATTTCGCCCCAGAGTGCAGATGGATTCGTGAATCTGCTCTGCAAGTTCCCGGGTAGGTGCAATCACCAGGGCGCGAATCTTTCCCCTTGGGCCCTCCATGAGGCGATGCAGGATCGGCAGGGCAAAAGCGGCGGTCTTGCCGGTTCCGGTCTGTGCCAGGCCCATCACATCGATACCCTCCATTACGGGAGGTATCGCCTGTTCCTGGATTGGCGTGGGTGTGATATAGCCGGCGGCTTCTACCCCGGCGGCAACAAACGGATGAAAATTAAACCTTCTGAACTCCATGAAACTCCTTCTTGACTCTGGTCAAATAAAAAGCCCCGGGTTTCCGGGGCTTGCGCTAACGTTATATCCGGTTACTGCTTAGGTTACTTCATCAACAATAACAGTTATGCCCGAGTTATGTCAAGCTAACTCGTCACCCCCTGCCCGAAGGTTTTACCACTTACCCTTGCACTCTAGAGATGTTCGGGCAGGAATATTAATCAGTCTCTGCGGATGCCAGCACCGCCTCAATCCGGATCCAGATTTTTTCGAATCCTTCGCGTGAAAGCGCCGAAAAGGGGGTAAGTTCGCTTCTGTCTACGCCCAACTCCTTGGCTATCAGCACCAGCTGACGCTCACGCACGTTTTTCGAGACCTTGTCGCACTTCGTTACTACCAGTAACGGCGGGACGGAGAAGGTTCTGAGCCAGGCAAGCATCTGCAGATCCTCGTCCCTGGGAATCCGCCTGATATCCATTATCAGAACGACTCCCCGCAGATTGGCGCGAGTGGACAGATAAGTCTCCATCATCGGCCCCCACTGCCGCTTCACTTCTAGCGGCACCTTGGCAAAGCCGTAGCCGGGGAGATCCACAAGGGTGAAAGCGCCGTTAACATCAAAAAAATTGATGAGCTGCGTTCTCCCGGGGGTCGAACTGGTGCGCACAAGGTTTTTGCGGTTGACCAGCACATTGATCAGTGAAGACTTGCCTACATTGGAGCGCCCGGCAAAGGCAATTTCCGGAAGCTCACTTTCGGGATAATTCGCCGGTTTTGTAGCGCTCTTGATAAAATCGGTGGATTTCACGTGCATATTTTCTCCGGTTGAGCCTGGCTGTATGGTCGAAGGTATAAGGATTTCGAGCGATCCGGGGTGATAAGTGATTGGCAGGATAACTATAACTTAAATTGACAGCGGACTCAAGAAGAGGGTTCAGCCAAAGGCATTATCAATGACGAAAGTTTTCTCTTGACAGCAGATTGCCGCTTCTGCCATATACCAGAACATGTCGACTCAATTTTTCTCAACCGTTACAGGATTCAGCTTTTGGTGCGGATTTTATTTTCAGCACTCCGTCCGCGAGCTTCGTCTGCACTGAGAGAACCATTGACCAGAAAAAGATTGAAAGCCGAGGGTGGAGAAACCATACCCCCGGCTTTTTTGTTTATTGGTGCAAGAGGCCGGGGAATTGATTCCTCCGGCCTCTTCCGGTTTTCAGAGGGAGAAAAAAGATGATCATAGTCATGAAGGCAGGGGCAACAAAAAAAGAGCGGGAAGAGGTTCTGAAGGAAATTAGAAACCTTGGCTACACGCCGCATGTAATTCACGGCACGACCAGGGATGTTATCGGCGCTATCGGCGATGAGCGCGGCAAACTGGCGCTACAGTCGATTGAGTCGATGAACGGGGTTGAAAGGGTTGTCCCGATTCTGCAACCTTACAAACTTGCCTCAAAAGAAGTGATGAAAGAGTCGAGCACGATCCGCATCAGCGACAATGTCAGTATCGGCGGCCGAGAAATAATCATCATGGCCGGTCCTTGCTCGGTAGAGAGCGAGAAACAGATAATCGAGAGCGCGATCGCCGTCAAGGAGGCCGGTGCGCACATCCTGCGAGGCGGAGCCTTCAAGCCCCGCACCTCACCATACTCTTTTCAGGGGCTTGAGAAAGAGGGGCTGAAACTCCTTGCCAAGGCGCGGGAGCTGACCGGGCTGCCGATTATTACCGAGGTCATCAATCCCGAGACCGCTGAACTGGTGGCGGAATATGCCGACATCCTGCAGATCGGGGCGCGCAATTCGCAGAACTTCGCCCTGCTGAAAAAAGTGGGACAGCTGAAAAAACCGGTACTGCTGAAGCGCGGCATGGCGATGACCATTCAGGAACTGTTGATGAGCGCGGAGTATATCCTTGCCGAAGGGAACCAGTCGGTTATCCTATGTGAACGCGGGATACGAACCTTTGAGACGGCAACCCGCAACACCCTTGATCTTTCTGCCATTCCGGCGCTCAGAAGCAAGACGCATCTGCCGGTTGTCATCGATCCGTCGCACGCTACCGGCAATCATCATTATGTAGCCCCCATGTCTCTTGCTGCCGTTGCTGCCGGAGCAGACGGGCTTATAATCGAGGTACATCCCGACCCGGAACATGCAACCAGTGACGGGCCGCAATCTCTCAAGCCTGCAAAGTTCGTCGAATTGATGGCGAGGATGCGCAAGATTGCCGAGGCGGTCGACAGGAGTATATGAAAAAGGTTTACAGGCTGAAGGCAGTCAGGGATAATCCAAATGACGCCTTCAGTCTTCAGCCTGAATTCCTTCATGGAGGGTTTATGAAACGTCTGGTCATGGTGTTTGTCGCGGCTGTTCTGGCGCTCACTTTTCCTCTGTCAGTAACGGCGGCAAGGCAGCAGGTTGAAGATGCCGAAGCGCTGAAATCGGAGGCGGTGAGGGATTTTGAGCAGATTCTCGATCTCTGGAGAGCTGGTAATTATGACGAGCTGTATAACCGTACACTCATAAGCGGTAAGGATACGAAAGAATCTTTCAGCAAAAGGATGGCCACAGCCAGGCTCAAGCCATCCTGCTGCTGGGAGAAGATGCAGGGAGTTTCCGTCAGGGTGAATTCGCCGACCAGCGTAGTCATAAGTGCCAAACTCGGGCTGGATGCAACTGGCGAGATGGAGTACAAGACAAAATCTTTCAAGCTGAACAGGGAAGATGGCAAGTGGCGCATTGCCAGGTCGGAAATCCTGTCGCTTGCACAAGCCGGAAATAAAGCGTCACGCAAGCATCGAGTCATCAGGTAACGCCGTCAGTCGGCGTCAGGCTGTCGGAATGGCAAACATGACCCGGCAGCCGGCGGCAGGATTTGACTCTATCCAGACCCGCCCGTGATGTGCATCGACAATATCCTTCACCAGGGACAGGCCGAGCCCGGTGCCGCCAACTATTCTGCGGTCGGAATTGTCAATCCGGTAAAATCTTTCGAAGACTTTCAGCCGTAACTCCGGTGGGATGCCGATCCCCTCATCCTGCACAGAAATTATAACTTCTTCGCCTGAATTTATTGCATTGATTGTGACTTGCGATCCGGGAGGAGAGTATTTGCAGGCATTTGAAAGCAGGTTTATCATGACCTGGTGCAGCTTTTCGCTATCGCCTCTAATCGTTGGGAGGTCGGGCGGGCATGCAACAACAATCCGGTGCATTTCCTTGTCGCAGGAGAATAGCCGGGCAGCATCGTTAATTATATCTGCAGCCGCAATAACCTCTGCCGCCAATGAACCGGTCTCGCTCTTCAGCCTCTGCATATCAAGGAAGTTACCAATAAGTTCATTCAACCGCTCTGTTTCGTTGTAGATTGTTTCCAGAATGCCATGCTGTTTTTCCGGCTCGACTTCATTGGCAAGAAGAAATTCGGTAAAACCGAGCATGGCGGTTAGCGGCGTACGCATCTCATGACTCACGGCAGAAATCATTTCATCCTTGATCCGCTCCATCTCTTTTATGTCGGTAATATCCACAGCAAGCTGCAGTCTTACCATTCTGCCGTCAGTCCATTCAATCGCCCGGTCGGTCCACTGATACCATCTGCCGTTTTTTGTGTTCCGGTGCTCTGATGTTATCGCCGCCCGTGGTATGCCATCCTTCAGCAGTTGAGAATTAGTGCAGAATCTGCACGGGGTCTCCTGCCCATTCTGGAAAAGGTCATAACAGCGCTTGCCCTGCCAGTCTTCGCCAAATACGGACGCTGCATAACGGTTCATGTAAAGGACTTCGTAGGTATTTATGTCCGCCACATAGACAATAGAGGTCATGGCATCGAAGATTGTCCTGAATTGGGCAAACTGCCGGTTAAGGGCGATCTCTGCCTCACGCCGCATCCGCCTCTCGCCGGCTTCCCTGATTTCACGTTCCAGCGCCGGAGCGAGCCTGGAAAGATTCTGCTTCATTACATAATCATGCGCCCCCGCCTTCATGGCGGCAACAGCCTGGTCTTCACCGATCTTGCCGGATACAACGACGAAAGGTATATCCAGACCGGATTCCTGTAACAGCTTCAGTGCAGCCAGCGCACTGAAACCGGGCATATTGTAGTCAGATGTAACAACATCCCACGAGCGGGCAGCAAGCGCCTGGCTCATCGTCTTGGAAGTACAGACAGAAAGGTAGTCAGGTTCATACCCCCCCTTGCGGAGTTCATGAAGAAGGAGGAAGAGGTCATCTGCAGAGTCTTCTACAATCAATATGCTGAGAGGCTTTGGCATTTCGGGTATTCCTGTCATGCAGAAGTTTCGGGATAGAGTTTACCAACAAACAGCAGTCTTGACAACAAGTAGAGAGTTGCAGAATGGAAGTTGCAAAATTAATGCTGCTTGACGCCGTGAATCGGTTTCCGCTACCCTGCTATATATGAAAAACAGATCGCTTGCAGTAAATAAACCCGAACTCCTTGCCCCGGCAGGCTCACTTGAATCTTTTTTTGCGGCCATGGAAAAAGGTGCGGATGCCGTCTATGCCGGTCTCAAGCAGTTCTCTGCCAGAGCAAAGGCAAAAAACCTTACCACAGCCCAGCTTGAGCGGATGACAGCCTACGCCCACGCTCTGGGGCGAAAGGTATATGTAACCCTCAATACGCTGATAAAGGAGTCTGAGCTCCCGCTGCTGGTAGATACGCTGTCATCCCTCGAAGCGATGCAGGTTGATGCCGTCATCGTTCAGGATATGGCGGTAGCACGCCTTGTCCGCCGCTTTTTTCCCGGTCTGCCTCTGCATGCCTCGACCCAGATGACGGTTCATAATACTCAAGGGGTCCTCCAGCTGGCAGAGCTTGGTTTTGAGCGGGTGGTGCTGGCACGGGAACTCCATCTTGATGAAATCAGCCGGATCGTCAGCCAGAGCCCCATCGGTATCGAGTGTTTTGTCCACGGCGCCCTCTGCTTTTCCATCTCCGGCCAATGCTATTTCTCCTCGTATCTTGGCGGCCACAGCGGCAACCGGGGGCGCTGTGCCCAACCGTGCCGTCGCCAGTACCGCTATAAAGGGAAAGAGGGCTACTACTTTTCCACCAACGATTTCTCCAGTATAGATCTGATCCCGCAGATGGCGGCTGCCGGCATAGCATCGCTCAAAATTGAAGGACGGATGAAGTCTGCCGAGTATGTCGCCTCCATTGTCGGGGCGTACCGCAAGGTTCTTGATGCCGAACCGACCGGCTTGACCGCGGCGCTTGCTGAAGCAAAGGAGTTGATCAAGCACTCTTTTGGCCGGGTGCCAACCAAGGGGTTCCTCGCTTCTCACAATCCACCGGATATTGCCACACCGTCGCTCCGCGGCGCCACCGGCAGATTTCTCGGCGAGATCAAAGCCATTCGCGGCGACCGGATCAGTTTTGAAACCCGCGACCGGCTCCATATCGGCGACCGGATCCGGATTCAGCCCAAGAGTGACATGGCAGGCAAGGGCTTTACCATCAGGGAGATCTTTGTCGAAAACCGTCCGGTCAAACTGGTGACAGAGCGTTCCAGCGTTGCCGTAACATCACCTTTCCCGGCTGCCGTTGGCGATGCCGTGTTCAAAGTCTCTTCGGAGACGGCATTCACCATGAGTGAAAATGCCTGCCTCAAGCGGCTGGAGTCGGTCAAGCTGCGACAATTGCCGTGCGATCTGCAATTTACGCTGCAAGACCGGTCACTGGTAATCAGCGCCGAAACTATTGGTCTGCAGGAAAAGCTCTCCTTTCCCCTTGCCGGTGAGGAGCGGGCCAGAAGCAGTGACATGGCAGAGGTGTTTCGCGGACAGTTTGCCAAATCCGGGGATGCTCCCTTTATTCTCAGAAATCTTTCCGCCACTGGCTTCCCGCCCATCATGATTCCGCCGGCAAGGCTTAAAGAGATCAGGAGAGAGTTTTACGGGGAGCTGGAACGGCGCATCTTGCCCAAAATAGAAAAAGAACGCGCCGAGCGCAGAGCCAGGGCCGTTGCGGCGATCCCGGCGAAAAAGCCGGTCACGACTGCCAGGCGCCCGGAGTTGATCATCAGGGCAGAAAAAGGTACTGATCTGCACCTGTTGCATCGTGAAGGGGTCGATGCTCTAGCACTGCCACTCTCCAGGGCCAACCTCCATCAGTTGCCACAGATAACTCGAAAACTGCGCGGCCGGGAGGAGAAAATCATCTGGCGGCTCCCCTTCATAATTTTTGATGCCGATATCCCCTGGTACAGCGAGGCCTTAAAATGGCTCATTGAATCCGGATTCTGCCGCTTTGAAGCGGCCAACATTTCTCATTTCCGCATGTTGCGGCAACATTCCGGTAAAGCCGTCAAGCCCCTTGACATAGCGACCGATTTCCGGCTGTTCTCGCTCAACAGCCTGGCCATGCTTGAATGGTATGACCTTGGCGCGGCCACTACAACGCTGTATATCGAGGATGACGCCGACAATATGGCGCAGCTGCTGGCTGCCGATACGCCGCTCTCCTGCCGGGTGCTGCTCCATGGCGAAGTCCCGGCGATTATCTCGAAAATCGCCATCAAAGGGGTCAAAAATGATGCGCCGGTTCTTTCTGACAGAGGGGATGGTTACCGGATAACAGTCAGGGACGGGCTGACCTGCATTACGCCGACCAGACGCTTTTCCATTACTCAGTATCGTGACCGGCTGCAAGCCATGGGGTGCGGGTCATTTATCATCGATCTGGCGAGCCTGGAAAAACCTCTTCAGGACCAGGTTCTGGCGGCCTACGCTTCGGGGCGGGAACTGCCTGAAACCTCGCCGTTCAACTTCCTGCAGGGGCTGGTGTGAATTGACTGCCTCTCTTTACCACTCCAGTCGTCGCTTCACCTCCCTGAAGATGACAACGAACAGCAAACCGCTTACCGGGATACCGACGAGGCGTACTCTACCGCCACCAAAGATTGAAGCCGCCAACATAACCAGACAGAGCAGGGCAACGATGAGCAAGGGAGGCAAGGGGACGTTCTTAAGGAGGCAAGGGGACGGGTGAATTCACGTCGCAAGTGCACCAGTTGTTGTAAGTAAAAGACATGATGGGATTTTCTGGTAGTGTGAGAAGCACGACCAACTCACGACCGGAAAGGAGCCCACCATGTCTTACTCTCATATTACAGAAAATGAGCGT
>JBBRBA010000098.1:0-8946 GCA_038206285.1 Geobacterales bacterium | reverse complement strand
GGTGGCGATTTTGCGGGAAGCTTCCTTAAGAGCCTTCTCGATATCCTCGTGTGAGAGGTTCGTGGAGTCGGCAAGCACCTCACCCATGCGGCGATTGCGGAGTTCGTCCTGGGTTTTCATCGCCTCAGTGATCAAGTCGTGGGAGAGAACCCCCTGTTCCTGGAGGATTTCACCTATTAGTTTTTCTTCATGACGGTAGCGGATGCCGGTTCGAGCGAAGAATATGGTGCGGTATTCGACGTTTTCATCTTCGATCATACCGAGGAAACCCTTCTGGTAGTTCCTGTTGGTGAAAACCGAAACAAGGTAGGTTTCTCCGGTAATCGTCTGGATTTCCTCCAACTTCACCGGTTCTTTCCCCATAGCCCAGGAGGTAGGCTTGGTCATGAAACGGATGGTACAAAGTTCGTCGAATGAGAATATCAGCTGGCGATTTTCTCCCTCGACGTAAATCGCGATATTATCGGTGTTGAAACTGAAATGGCTCGTCATCTTTCCTTTTATTACATGGCCGGTTTTAAGGTGAATTACTATGCGATTATCGGTCATGACTGCCTCCAGTCTGTTCACTCGAATATCTCTAAAACATGAATTATAGCAGAAATATTTTCATGTGCACAAACTCACAGGCTTTTAAGTTCTATTGGCGGCCGATCTCAGCAAGAAAGAACGCAGTTTGCGAATGACAGCAAGCCACAGGACAAGAAAAGAATGGTATAATTAATGCGCATTGCTATCCAAGGAGACTTCCATGCCCTCTCCAGACTACGACATCATCATCGTCGGCACCGGCCCGGCAGGTCTCGGTGCGGCTTTTCATCTTACCGGACTCTCACCTTCTCTTTCAATTCTCATGATCGACAAGGAGAAGATCTGTTCCGGCGGTCTGCTGAACGACTGCAAGCAGAACTACACCTACCCGATCGGTTTCAGCAGCGAAAACTGGACAAGAGAAGAAGCCGAACGTCTCCTCCCCCTGGCAGAAAACTGCCTGCAGCCGGTCATCAAGGAAAAACAGAACCTGACGGTCTATCAACGGCGGGCGGAGCGACTCGGCGTCACCCTGCTCGACATCCGCCAGGCTCATGTCGGTACCGATCGCAGCCGTGTCCTGATCCAACGTCTGCTTTCCGACCTGGAAAGTCGCGGCGTGCAGTTCCGCCTCGAGCAAGAGGTGACCGATGTCATTAATGACGCCGCCGGACCGGGCGTCGTCATCGCCGGTACGGGAACAGTAAGAGCCAGGCAGGTGATCGTTGCTCCCGGCCGGAAGGGGTTCAGCTTTCTTCAGCAGGTGATGGAACGGCTCGACATTGCCTATATTGACAATGTGGTTGATGTTGGTATTCGCGTCGAGACCACGGTCGCCAACTACCCCATCGTCAACGACTATTACGACCCCAAGTTCCTCTTCCCCGAAGGAGTGCGTACCTTCTGCACCAACTCGGGCCATGCTCGGGTCGTACTCGAGCGCTACCAGGGGTTCAGCCTGGTCAACGGCCATGCACTCTCCGATGGACAGCCGGGAAATAACCTGGTGAATTTCGCCCTGCTCAAAACCATCGGCCTGAAAAATCCGGTCCGGAGCGGCCAGCAGATGGCCGTTTTTCTCGGCAGACTGGCCAACGAGATCGGCGGCGGCAAACCGCTTATGCAACGGGTTGGTGATTTCCGCCTGGGGAAACGCTCCACCACCGAGGCCTTCAACGAGGACCTCTATGCCTTCCCCCCAAGCTGCCCGGTAACGGCCGGAGACCTGGGACTCGCCGTACCGGCCAAAATAATGCGACACATCTGGGCAGCAATGAAGAAACTTGACGCCATCGTCCCCGGCATCCTTCACCCGAGCACCATCATGTACTACCCGGAGATCAAGATGTACGCCAACAAGCCCGTTTTTCTCGATCGCAATTTCCAGGTAAGCAGCAACATCTACATGATCGGCGACGGTGCCGGTACGTCTCGCGGCATAACCGGCGCCTGGGCCAGCGGGATCAGGGCGGCAGAAGGGATACTGCAGGGAAGTTGACCCGGTTGAACCGGAGATAGAGTTTGCGCTTAACAAAAACAGTCCGCTCAAGGAAACCGAAAAAGGAGATTGCCCATGAAACATGTTATGTTGATTCTCATCCTCTGCCTGTTGGCACTACCGCTAACCGGAAAGAAGCTGCGGGCGGAGAATGCCGGCCCTTGCGGCGCGGAAATCGCGAAATTCTGCCAGGGAGTGGCGACAGGAGGGGGCCGCATCGCGAACTGCCTGATGGGGCACGAGCAGGAGCTTTCAGCTGCCTGTCGGGAGAATCAGGAGGTGCTGCAGAGGAAGGCAAGGAAAGCTCCCCCGGAGTGTCAGGATGATGTAGAGCGCTTCTGCATGGAGGTAAGACCGGTTGACCGCCGCATTGTCAGGTGCCTGCTACAGAACGAAGCAGCGCTCTCCAGCGAATGCAAACAGAAACTGAACGAGGGCAGGTAACGGTCTACGGCAGGTGCCGAACCTGTTGCATCTGAATTCGGCAACTGCGTGCTGGCTGCTGCCGATGCCTACCTCCTGCTCCTCGAACGACACTCTTTCGGCATGGAGAAGCAAGCGGCGGGCATCCTTGTAGACGATCAGCTCCTGGAGGAAGAAAAACAGCAGCAGGTCGAACGCCTCAGCCTCCAACCTGATTATTACTTCAGTCCGTCGTTCCACCCGCTGCGTATCTTCAATCATAGTATTGAGCAGAGCGGCAGCGCTGGAGATGAACAGCTCCTCCGGCGTCTCCCCCCAAGCCTCGAAGGCAACGTCGGCAGTGGCGATCTCTCCCAGAAAACGGTATTGCATCTTCACTCCATTTATTAACCAGTAAACTGCAATTAACCACAGAGGACGCAGAGGGGTAAAATCGAGGTTAACCCCATCTGCGGTTAAACGAATTAGCGACACCCGGCCTTTTATTAACTCGCCAGTTTTTACCCTGTGCTCCTCTGTGTCCTCTGTGGTTATGCTTAATCTAAGATATGGAAGTGGGCTTTACCCCTTGATATTGCCGATCGTCACCAGCTTGGCGACCCGTCTGCTCAAACCCGCCTCTTCCACGGCGAACTCCACTTCATTTATGTCCTTGTAGGCGAAACCGGTTTCCTCCGCCAGACCACCGTAAGAATCGGTGCGAACAATAATCCCCCGTTGCGCCATTTTCCCGAGCAGCTTCTGCCCCTTGACCATCCTCCTCGCCTGATTGAACATCACATGCCGACACCGGCGATCGCTGCACCGCAGTCGGGGCAGAGCCCGTTGCGGGTACTGTCGGTTTCGATTATATAGCCGTAGCGCTTGATCAGCAGGGAGTCACAGGAGGGGCAGCGGGTATTCTCACCACCCTCGCCGGGGACATTCCCCTCGTAAACATAGCGCAGTCCGGCTGCCCGGCCGATGTCGCGCGCCCGCCGCAGGGTCGACACCGGTGTCCGGGGGAGGTTGTTGAGCTGGTAGGTTGGATAGAATTGGGACACGTGCCACGGGGTATCGACCCCCAGGTTGGTGACAATGAACGAGGCAATCCCCTGCAACTCCTCGTCGGAATCGTTCAATCCCGGAATGATCAGGGTGGTAATCTCGAGCCAGATACCCTGTTTACGATACTCGATGATCGAGTCGAGTACCTCGGCAAGACGGGCATGAACGATGTCGCGATAAAACACCTCGCTGAACCCCTTCAGATCGATATTGGCCGCGTCCAGATACGGGGCGATGGTCGTCAACGCCTCCCTGGTGATGTAGCCGTTGGTTACGAAGATGTTTTTCAGCCCCGCCTCTTTGGCAAACCGGGCGGTATCGTTGGCAAACTCGAAAAAGATGGTCGGCTCGGTATAGGTGTAGGCGATGGAACGGCAGTTGCCGCCAAGAGCCCGCTCGACAACATCCTGCGGGGATTGCTCAACACCGGGGATGGCGGCACCCAGGGGGACCTGGGAAATGCTGTAATTCTGGCAGTGGCGGCAGCGGAAGTTGCACCCCGGTGTGGCAATTGAATAAGAACTGCTCCCCGGCAGGACATGGAAGAGCGGCTTCTTTTCGATCGGATCGATATGTTCGGCGCAGAGCTTGCCGTAGACCAGGCTGTAGAGGACGCCGCCCCGGTTCTCGCGCACCGCGCAGATGCCGCGCTCGCCCTCCCTGATCAGGCAGCGGAAACGGCAGAGGCCGCAGTGGACCTTGCCACCCTCTTCCCGTTCGTAGAACATCGCTTCTTTCATGGCTACCTCCCGCCTTGCGCACATTACAAAAAAAATTAGGTCGGAGCATCATGGGTCGTCGGACGGGTCGTCTCGGCACAGCCACCCTGATCCACCGCCACATCGACGATGACCGCGCACTTCTTCATCTCTCTTGTTATGAGCAGCGGTGCCTGCCCTCCGGTACAAGGACCGCACCGACAACAAGATCCGCCTCGCTGATCTCGGCGTCAATATTTTCCTTGAGCATCAAATTTTATCATCACATCTGCTGCTGTCCACTGGTGGGCTCGGTCTGGAGGCCGCAAAAGGGCCCGGGGGCTTTCCATGCACAAAACTTTGTATTTGCCGGGTAAAAGGGATCGTTAATACGGGTGGGCATCTAAGGAGTAAGCCGGCTCAGTACGGATGGCGCTGCTCACTGCCCGGCTGCAGCGCCGCGCATAATTCCCGGCGGCCTGATAAACGCCAGAAAGCGCTCCTGCAGCCGTTCGGCCTGATCGAACTCTCCCTTGCGCTGCAGAATATTGATCACGCATTCAGCCGTGCAGAGGCAGGCTTCTTTCTGGTTTTTTCTCAGGTTGTACTGCGACTTGGCGGACGGCTTGAGACAGATGCGACGGGCTTTCTGCAGATACGGACTGCGCTGGTGAATTTTGCGGGCCTCATGCCAGGTGCCGTCAATCAGAATAAAGCGGGTGATGTCTGCCAGATCATCATTTCTGTCGTCTGCCGAACCGGGGTAGACCAGCGCCACGCCTCCCGCTTCTATCTCCGCCACCAGTCCGGCAGGAGGATTGAGCCTGTCCCACCGGATCTGTTCGGCCGCATCCCCGAGAATCTCCAGCACCAGCTTGCCGGTATTTGAGGGCTTGTCAATTTCCTTGAAGTGAGTCAACAGGGTTAATTTCATTTCTGAAAGGTACCATGAAGAGGCAGAGACAACAACAGGAAGAAGACAAATGACCAGGGGGCAGTCGCGCCGGCTGCATCATAGACCGGGTGTTGCCATCATCCGGTCTGTTGCAACCTGTCAATAAGATTATAAACTTACTTCGCCACAACAGAAAGATGCGCGGCTATGACCGGATCTCCGGAAAGGTTGCAACGACTAGGGATTGTATACCTGTACGCAGGAGACTGACATATGCGGCTTTTCATTGCCATAGATCTCCCCGAAGAGCCCAGTAAAAAGCTTGCCGGGCTACGGGCAGAAATACCCGGTGTCAGCTGGGTGCCGCCGGAGCAGCTGCACCTTACCCTGTCTTTCCTGGGAGAAGTGGCCGTTGGCATATGCGCGCAACTGACAGCAGAGCTGGTGAAGATCGGCGCGCCCGGCTTCGATCTGCATTTCACCGCTACCGGCTGTTTTCCCGACAGGCGGCAACCGCGGGTTCTCTGGGCGGGACTGGCAGCGGCGCCTCGGCTGATCGCTCTTGCGCAGCAGATAAACAATGCGGTGACCATTTGCGGCATATCGCAGGAGGTACGGCCGTTTTCCCCGCACATCACCCTGGCCCGCTGCCGACAGCCAGCCGGCAAAGAGGTCGGCGCGTTTCTTGACCAACAGAGGCGGCTGAAGCTGCCGCCGTTCAGGGTACGGGAATTCATCCTGTTTCAGAGTCTTTTGACAGCAAAAGGGGCCATCCACACGCCGCTCGGACAATTCCCTCTGCACGCCTGATCACCCCGGCTAAAAGATATTATTATACTGACATGTACTCCTGTTTTTTTACTTGACTCGGCAAATTAGTTATATATAATTTGTATTTACAAATATTGCTCTTTCAGAATTGCTCTGGAATTCAGGTACTACAAGATTAATGAACCTGCCAACTCATACGGCAATGGTTTCGGGTACAGACGCGGTGTGCAAGCCCTCTTAGGAGAAGGAAGCCTGAAGCGTTTTCCCGGACAAACAGTTGATGTAATGGCAGTAACGTAAATTGTAATACGGAATTCCGGAGCATTTTTTTAACACCATTCTCGCGTACTCAAGAGGATGAAACGAGAGCTTGCATAATAGAAAAAGGGTTACAGCTTGAGGCTGTAACCCTTTGTTTTTATTGGCGTCCCCGAGTCGATTCGAACGACCGGCCCCTTCCTTAGGAGGGAAGTGCTCTATCCTGCTGAGCTACGGGGACAAAGGTAAAAATTTCATAACTACTTAAAATTACTGCTATTGCATTTCTTCTGGTTTCTTCAGTTTTCTACCCTTTTCTTTTTACCATTGACCCTATGTTGACCCTATGATATTGACTGACCCTATGAACAATGAAATAAAGAAAAAGCTGAAACTGACAAAGACCGTGGTGGAGACTTTACCCTATGCAGAGAAGGGAAAGCAAGTCGATTATTATGATTCAGAGCTTAACGGCTTTGGAGTAAGGGCCTCACATACGGGGAAGACGTATTTTGTACGTCGGCTCATAGGGTCAAAACGCAGTCGGGTGACTATTGGAAGTCACCCCATAAAAACTGCTGAAGTAGCACGTGGTGAGGCAAGAATCATGCTCGGTGCTATGGAGTCAGGCATTGACCCTAACAAGCAGAAAAAGGAGTTGATACGGCTTGAGGAAGAGGAAAAACGTCTCATTACCATGCAGACCCTTGTGTCAGACTATATTGAACTCCATGCAAAGCGGTTCAAGCGGACATGGCAAATGGATGAAAGTTTATTAAACAAAGAAGTAGTACCAGCGTGGGGAAAGCGTAAAGCGATTGAAATTACAAAACGTGATGTACTGCAACAGCTGGAATGTATACTTGAACGTGGTTCCCCTGGAACAGCGAACAAGACCTTTCAGATTATTCGTAAGATGTTCAATTTTGCCGTAGAACGTGACATTCTTCCATTCTCCCCGTGCAATGGTCTCAAGCTTCCCGCTCCAAACAACACCCGTGATCGAGTCCTCTCAGATTCAGAGATTAGGACGTTCTGGAACAATCTCCCTACCTGTGCCATATCCGATGAATTGAGGAATGCTTTGAAATTGGTACTCATAACGGCTCAAAGACCTGGTGAAGTGATAGGGATACATACTGATGAGATTGATGGTAGTTGGTGGACTATTGCAGCAGATCGTTCAAAGAATGGCAAAGCTCACCGTGTACCATTAACTGAGCTTGCACTTGACATCATCAAGCAATCTATTGAACGCACGAAGAAAGTGCGAGAGTTACCAGTTGATAAGGAATACTGTGGTTATGTGTTTCCGAGTCCCCACCTCCAAAAGAAAGAATCAATAGAACGTCACGCTCTTTCAGTAACTACTGCAAGAAATCTTAAATGGCCCTTGATAGATAATAAAGGTAAACCTGTTCTTGACAAGAAAGGTGAGCAAGTAACTGAAAATAGGTTCGGCATTGGCCACTTCACTCCCCACGACTTGCGCCGGACTGCTGCAACCTTTATGGCGGAATCTGGGGAAATGGATGAAGTCATTGATGCTGTACTGAATCATGCTAAGCAGGGCGTAATAAAAGTTTACAACCAGTACCGCTATGACAAGGAAAAACAAGCCGCTTTGAAGTCCTGGGAGCGGAAATTGAACGGTATCATTTCAGGTAATATAAGCAAGGCCGTATAGGTGCAAAAATAACCGCTAACCTCAGTAAACCCCGCATCGTTCCATCGTTCCAATTTCACTACCTGCCACCCGCTTGCAATTAATTGCAGCCCAATCATCATTCCGTAATAGAGTTTAAGATTTATATTGACATTGGTAACAAGCTATGATAGTTTGTTTCTCAAGTTAGGTATTGGAGAGGTTATGACACTACTACAAACATACATAGAGCACCGCATTAAGGCTTTTAGGGAACCTGAGAGGCGTGGCACTCAGAAGGGGCATGAGATTGGTGTGTATCGTGGTCGCCATGATGCGGCACTATATTCTCTGTATGACTACGATCAAAAAGAAATTGCACAACTCTCTAAAATATCACATGCATTTCTCAGAAAGTTACGAACTGAAGAGCGCTTTATGCAGTTAATTGAATGTTTCAAGGAAGAATATGTTTCAAGGTACATAGTATATTATATTTCAGGGAACTATGTGCCACTTTCATGCAACGAAGTTCATGGTGATCTTGATGATAATTATAAAAAATGCCCTTATACCATGAGGTCAGCTTTATGTGATGTTGCAGATTATTCTGAATCCTTAAGAAGGATGATTGCAGATAGCATAGTCAATAAATTTAATAAACGATATCTAGATTTCTTTTTAACTGATAACAACAGGTTAATTTATATGCTTTCAAAATGGAATGATAAAGACCTAAACAAGAAAATATTCTTAGAACTACTTATCCCTGCAAATGAATTGATCCGCAATACTCTGAACGCTGAGGATATAACTGAAGACATGAAAATTGAAGGCTTAATGAGCAGTAGATTGATTCGCAGGTTGGCAGCAACAATCTAAAAAAAATTATCTACATAAGTAACATTTACAGCATTTTGTTTCTTTATTACAGTTAGTGGCGGCAGCTCTTTGACAACCGAAGGACGGGCAGCAAGAACATTCACTCTTGGGTAGTCTGCCTGAATAGTTGTGATCTTCTACAGAAAGGAGGTGATTATTAATGAAAGGAACCATGGAACTATTAGACCCTGCCACTTGCCTGATGATCTGCAAAGTTTGCGGAAATTGCCATCAAGGGCAGAATCGTCCAGGCTCAGGCGGGAAGCTGTACCGGAAAGCTGGAAATGCCGGTATGGAT
>JBBRBA010000097.1:0-9178 GCA_038206285.1 Geobacterales bacterium | reverse complement strand
TGTACGGCCTTCTCCGGATGGCTTCGGTAAGCTGTCCACCCTCTTCATAACCTACGTAACCGGGCGGTGCGCCAATCAGCCTGGAGACAGAGTGTTTCTCCTGATATTCGCTCATGTCAATCCGCACAATCGCCTGATCGTCATCAAAGAGGAGTTCGGCCAGTGCTCGGGCTGTCTCTGTCTTGCCGACCCCGGTGGGGCCGAGAAAGATGAACGAGCCAATCGGGCGGTTGGGGTCTGAAAGCCCTGATCTTGCCCGCCTGACCGCATTGGCGACCAGCAGCAGCGCTTCATCCTGTCCCACGACTCTCTTTTTCAGACGGTCCTCCATCCGGACAAGCTTTTCCGATTCACTTTCCATCATCCTGCTTACCGGTATGCCTGTCCACTGGGCGACGATCTGCGCCACCATCTCGCCATCAACCTCTTCGGGGAGCATTCGCCCCTCCTGCTGCCGCTGCATGAGCGCCTGCTGGCCAGCTTCAATCTGTTTTTCCAGCAGCGGTATGTCGCCGTAACGGATTTCAGCGGTTTTAGCCAGATCACCGCTCCGTTCACACTTTTTTGCCTCCGCTTTCTTCTCTTCCAAAGATTTCCGTAGAGTGCTAATCCGGTTATGCAGCTCTTTTTCCTGCTGCCAGTGGCTTTTGAGCGTTGCCGACCGGCCTTTAAGCTCCTCCAGTTCGTCAGCCAGTCTTCTCATCCGCTCTTTGGCATGGCTGTCCTGTTCCCGCAGCAAAGCCTGCCGTTCGATTTCCAGCTGGATGATCCGCCGTTCAACTTCGTCGATTTCCGTCGGCAGGGAGTCAATCTCGATCCGGAGGCGTGACGATGCCTCATCTATCAGATCTATTGCCTTGTCCGGCAGAAAACGGTCGGTAATGTAGCGGTCGGAAAGTGTCGCCGCGGCGATGATGGCACTATCCTTTATCCTCACTCCGTGGAAGTTCTCATAGCGTTCCTTGAGCCCGCGCAAAATGGCGATCGTATCCTCCACCGAAGGCTCACCGGCATAGACCTGCTGGAAGCGGCGTTCGAGTGCGGCATCCTTTTCAATATACTTTCGGTATTCGTTCAGAGTAGTCGCGCCGATACAGTGCAGCTCCCCCCGTGCCAGCGCCGGCTTGAGCATGTTTGATGCATCCATCGCCCCTTCTGCCGCACCGGCGCCTACCAGGGTATGAAGTTCGTCGATAAAGAGGATTATCTCCCCTGCCGATTTTTCAACCTCTTTGATGACCGCTTTCAGGCGCTCTTCAAACTCGCCACGGTACTTTGCTCCGGCCACCAGCGCCCCCATGTCAAGAGCGACCAGTCTTCTGTCTTTCAGGGTTTCCGGCACATCGCCGGCAATAATCCTGCTTGCCAGCCCTTCGACAATCGCCGTCTTGCCTACTCCCGGCTCACCGATCAGCACCGGATTGTTCTTGGTTCGCCGGGAGAGAACCTGAATCACTCTCCTTATTTCGTCGTCACGGCCGATTACCGGATCCAGCTTTCCCTTTCTGGCAAGCTCGGTGAGATCTCTGGCGTACTTTTCCAGTGCCTGATACTTCTCTTCCGGGTTCTGATCGGTCACCCTCTCACCGCCACGCAGCCCTGCCAGTGCCTGTAAAAGAGTTTCGCGGCTCACCCCGCTCTCCTTAAGTATCCTCGCGGCAGCCCTGTTTTTAAGCTCAAGAAATGCCAGCAGCAGATGTTCGGCAGAAATGAACTGGTCTTTCATCCCGTCTGACTCCCGCCCGGCGTTATCGAGCAACCGGTTCAATTCCGCAGAAAGCTGCAGTTGTAAATTGTCACCGCTTACCTCGGCAAGGCCGGCAAGATAATCGTCAAGCTGCCGCTTTATGGAAGAAGGATCAGCACCGATCTTTTGCAACAACGGTCTTGTCATTCCCCCGTCCTGATCCAGCATGGCCAGGAGCAGATGCTCCGGTTCGATCGCACCGTTTCTGCGGCTGGAGGCCTCCTGCACGGCTGCTGCCAGCGCTTCCTGTGTCTTGATGGTCATTTTTTCAGGTCTTGCCATAGTCCCCTCCAGTTAACTGCTTTACAAAAAAGATAATTATCCGCGTCAGCATCTGTCAAGGCGGCAGAATAAAGCAAACGTGCTGTTCAAATTTTGCGCAGCTGTTCACCGTCAAATTAATCCCTGATTCCAGTCAATTAGCTTTACTCCTGCTGTGAACTGTTCACTCCCAGCGCAGAGCACATATATCGCCATCCCGGTTAAATACAATAATAACAGCTTGTTGCGTCATCGCAACTGCAGGCACGCATCTGGTAAGAGATATTGCAGGAGAACGGAACAGGGGAGAATGCCATGTCAAGATATATCACCTTCATAATGACAATAGCGCTACTTAGCGGCTGCAGTGAGCTACAGGTCATCGGCAGTGGTGCACTCAGGGAGCTTCGGGCAGACGGCATTAGTGTAGAGGCGATCTCCTACAGCTACAATCAGAAACTGGCGGCGAGAGAGAAAGTAACCGGGGTGCTGATGGCCAAAGCAGACAGCAGAATGATGGGATCAAACGGAAGAGTGGCCGGTTCCGAGAAGAAGTTCAGAACAGCCAAGGCCCTCAAAACCAAGGGGTTATGGGAAAAACATTAACTGATTATCCACGGATAAGCTGCAGCGGACAGGAGTTTATGCAGCTGCCGCAGCTGCCGCACTTTTCCGGAAAGATGTTCACCGAATGCTTGCGGTGGCTGGTCGACTCAAAGGTATAGAGTTTTTCAGGGCAGGCAGCAATACAGCGACCGCAGCCGCTGCATCGTTGCGGGTTGATTATTGCCGGGTATTTAGCGGAAGGGTTTATCTAGATTTCCCCCATAGCGGCAGTTCCAGCTGCTTCCATGTAGTCCGGAGATCAAGCGGCAGCGGCGAGTACTGCGGGCATGATGCTATAAGCGCCACAGACTGCTGCTTGCATCTGCGGCGGCATGACCTGCAGAGGCGGTTGATTTCTGTTTCTTTCAGTTTTAGCATGGCATAAGTCGAACTCAGATTTTATTTACCCAGCCGAATTTGTCGGCAAAAACTCCGGTCTGGATGCCGGTAAGCGTATCGTAAAGTCTCTGGGTTAGCGCCCCGACACCGCCATTGCCGATAGTTGATGTTTCATCCTGATAGCAAAGGGCGCCAACCGGAGTAATTACCGCGGCTGTGCCGCTGCCGAAGGCCTCGGTGATTTTGCCGCTCCTGATATCAGCCATAATTGTATCGATGTCGATTTTACGCTCGTCAACAGTGAAGCCGAGCTCTGTTGCCAGGGTGAGTACCGAGTTGCGGGTTATACCGTTAAGTATAGAGCCTTCGAGCGGGGCGGTAACGACTCTGCTGCCATAGGTGAAGAACATGTTCATGGCGCCGACCTCTTCGATGTAACGGCGATCTACCCCATCAAGCCATAGTACCTGGTCAAACCCTTTTTTCTTGGCTTCCAGCCCGGCCTTGAGCGAACTGGCATAATTGCCGCCGGTCTTTGCCTCTCCGGTTCCGCCGTGAACAGCCCGGACGTACTTGTCTTCAACCATGATCTTGACCGGATTAAAGCCGCCGGCATAGTAGGCCCCTACAGGTGAGAGGATTACATAAAAGTAATAATGATCAGAGGGCTTTACCCCCAGAACCGGCTCAACCGCAATCATTGTCGGTCGAATGTAGAGCGAGGTTCCAGCCGATACAGGTATCCAGTCGGCTTCCAGCTTGACCAACTCTGCCACCCCCTGCAAAAAAAGCTCTTCCGGTACTTCCGGCATGCACATTCTCTCAGCCGAGCGATTGAAGCGGCGGGCATTCATTTCGGGACGGAACAGTGCGACACTGCCATCCTTCCAGCGGTATGCTTTTAGCCCCTCGAAAATCTCCTGTGCATAGTGCAGTACCAGACAGGCGGGATCGAGCAAGAATGGCGCATACGGTACTATTCTGGCATCTACCCAGCCTTGACCTGCTTTCCATTCGGCAATGAACATCCGGTCGGTAAATATTTTCCCGAAGCCAAGCCGGGTTTCATCAGTAAATTTCTGCTTCTTCTTTGCTTGCGGAAGAGGGAGCACACTGATATTCATTTGCAAAAACCTCCGTTGGACAGCTTTCTGATTATGCAGAAGATTTAGCATATTATCGACGTCCAGGGCAAGTTTTTAGGCAACCAAACGGAGCCCCTCTTGACAACATGATGATAAGAACGTATAAAAAACGGTGTCTGTTTAACTTAGCATCGGAGAATTATGAAAAAGCTGTCAAACATTTTAGTGCCAATAATCCTGTTTACGGCAATATCAGTCTTTGCAGCCGATATCTTCGGCGGTTACGATAAATTACCCTGGGGCACCGGCATCAAAAGTGTCAGCCGGGCGTATCCGAAAGGGAAAATGGCCAAGCTCGGGGCACAGGACACCTACAAGCAGCTTAAACCCGCAAAAGATATCAAGCAGCGGACTTTTGCCTTTGCTGCCAATAAACTTGTTGCTGTATCGGTTACCATGGATCCTGCATATGTTAACAAAAACGGCATTGAAAAACTGCTCGCCAAACAGCAGAAGAAGTATGGCGAAGGAGCGATTGACCGCACCGGAGCTCCGCACATGATTACCTATCGCTGGCAGGACAAGGGAACCCGGATTACCTTTGCTTATGCACCGAAACGACCGGAGATGACGGTGATGATGTACGAAAAAAAATAGCCAACCACTTGAAACATATGGAAACAGGTGTTATAGTATTAGCACTCCACCAAAGGGAGTGCTAATTTTTTGCCCATAGTTTTAGCCGGAGGATTTAAAGTTATGATCATGAATCTGCCAGTTGTTGCAGACAGTCTTACGCTCTATCTTGCCGAAATCCGAAGATTTCCGCTTCTCGATGCCGAGGAGGAAAAGAGACTTGCCGTAAGTTTTCTTGAGGAGAAAAACCTGGCTGCTGCCCATACACTGATCACGTCAAATCTTCGTTTCGTAGTAAAAATTTCTGCCGAGTACAAGGCTTACGGCATGAAGATGCTCGACCTGATTCAGGAGGGGAATATCGGGCTGATGATGGCCGTAAGAAAATTCAATCCCTACAAAGGAATAAGGCTCATCTCCTATGCCGTCTGGTGGATCAGGGCATATATCCAGAACTTCGTCATCTCCAACTGGAGCCTGCTGAAGATTGGAACGACACAGGCACAGAGAAAACTTTTTTTCAAGCTCAATCAGGCAAAGAGCGCCATCAGGAGCATGCTTGGTCACGACAACATCCAGGAAGCAGCACTAAATCTCGACGTGAAAGAGTCGGAAGCGATAGAGATGGATCAACGGATGCGGGGCGAGTACTCCCTTGATGCTGAAATTGAGCCCGGAGAAGGGCTCTCCATGCTCGACACCCTGACTGACGAACGCCAGAATCAGGAGGAGCTCCTGGGTAATCACCAGGAGGCGGTAATCCTCCAGAGAGAGATCGGCAAGGCCATGGAGAAGCTGAACGATAAAGAGCGCTATATAATCAAGCAAAGAGTTGCCGCGGAAGAACCACTGACCCTTCAGGAGATTGCCGAACACTTTTCAATTTCACGTGAAAGAGTACGGCAGATCGAGGAGGGGGCGCGGAAGAAGCTGAAAAATCTGCTGGCGCCGATTTTACTTGACGCCGTTACCGCATGAATATCAGGGGCTGACAAATCCGAGGGGGGGAGAGGATAATCTCTCCCCTTTTTTTGTATTCCGATTTCAAATCAAGGCGGCGAGGATTGAGTCGACGAAGACGAAATCAACAAGATAGCGCCTTGATCCGGAATTTGACTGCGAGGTTGTATGCTGACGGCTACACAAGAGGAACGATACGCAAGACATCTGCTCCTTGAAGGTGTCGGTGAAAAGGGGCAGGGAAAACTTCTTGCCGGCAGTGTGCTGGTAATCGGCGCCGGCGGACTCGGCTCACCGGCGCTCTTCTACCTTGCCGCCGCCGGAGTCGGCAGAATCGGCATCGCCGACAGCGACCACCTGGAGCTGCCGAATCTGCAACGACAGATTATCCACACAACCCCGCGCATCGGGCTGCCGAAGACTGTCTCCGCGAAAACAGCGCTTGAGCCGTTAAATCCGGATGTCCGGGTGGAACTTCATCCACTGAGGGTTTCGGCTGAAAATATTGCCGTATTACTGGCAGAATATGATTTTGTCATCGACGCGACCGATAATTTCGAGTCGAAGTTCCTGATAAACGATGCCTGTGTTGCTGCGGGCAGGAGTTACTCCCATGGCGGCATACTCCGGTATAGCGGGCAGACCATGACAGTCATTCCGGGAAAAAGCCCCTGCTATCGCTGCATTTTTCCGGAACTGCCGGATGATGATATCGCCACAGCCTGCTCCAAAGCCGGCGTCCTTGGGGTTCTCCCCGGTGTTATCGGCACACTGCAGGCGACGGAAGCTATCAAATATCTGCTGGGAATCGGCAATCTTCTAACTGGACGCCTTATGACTTACGATGCCGCTTCAATGAAGTTCAGAGAGATTCCGCTGCAGCGCAGTCCTCACTGTACTGTCTGCAGCTAGATGAGCCCATAGAGCATCTTCACCCCGGTGGCAATCAGCAGCAGGGCGAACCCCTTTTTCAACCGCGATACCGGAAGGCTGTGCGCCAGCCTGGCTCCCAGTGGTGCAGACAGGTAGCTGGAGGCGGCAATACCGACCAGTGCCGGCAGATAGATGTAACCGACCGAGTATGGCGGCAGACCGGCAACCCCAATGCCGTTCAGCAGGTAGCCGATCCCCCCTGCCAGCGCGATAGGAAAGCCGATGGCGGCTGATGTACCGATCGCGTCGCGCGCCGGGAGATTGCACCAGATGAGAAACGGCACCGACATGCTCCCCCCGCCTATCCCCACAAGGCTTGAGATAGAGCCTATCACCGTGCCTGTACCAAAAAGTCCTGTCCTGCCTGGTACCTGTCTTGACGAATGCGGCCTGGCGTCAAGCAGCATCTGCCAGGCCACAAACAAGACGAAGACAGCAAAGAACCCCTTGAGCAGGCTGCCGCTCAGCCTGGCTGCCACCACTGAGCCGGCCAGGGTGCCGCACAATATCCCCGGCGTTATCCCCCGCACGACCGGCCAGTGTACCGCCCCCTTGGCATGATGCGCCCGCAGGCTGGCCATGGAGGTAAAAACGATCGTTGCCAGAGATGTGCCGAGGGCCAGGTGCTGGATATGCTCTTGCGGCAGATGCTGCGCCGCAAAGGTAAAGACCAGCATCGGCACAATGACGATACCGCCCCCCACGCCTAACAGCCCCGCAAGAATGCCGGCGACAACTCCCAGTCCGATATATGTCAGCCAGACAACCATCTACTTCTCCCCACGACAATTTTCAGGCATAATACCGCCGTCATTTCCATAAATACAACCCGAATCAGGAGGGGACTTATGTCATGGGATCCCGGGCAGTACCATAAATTCAGTCATGAGCGGCTCGCACCGTTCAACGATCTTTTTTCTTTGTTAAACGTCCGCCCGAATCTCACTGTTCTCGATCTGGGCTGCGGTACCGGCGAACTGGCGCTGGCCCTTGCCGAAAAACTTCCTGAAAGCCGCATTACCGGGATTGACAGTTCGGCGGAGATGCTGGCAAAAGCAAAGGAGCGCTGCAGCGACAGGGTAAGCTTCATCCAGGGAACAGTTGAATCCGTCTCGGGAGAATGGGACATTCTGTTCTCTCATGCGGTTTTGCACTGGGTAGAGAATCATCAGGCACTCATTCCCCGGCTCTGGACCCTGCTCAAATCCGGCGGACAGCTTGCCGTCCAGATACCAGCCAATCATCGTCACCCTTCGCATACCTGCATCATTGCTGCAGCCTCGACAGAACCTTTCAGAAGCGCGCTCGGCGGCTGGGTACGGCATTCACCGGTCCTGGAAATCGACCAGTACGCCCAGCTGCTTCACGGCTGCGGCGCTAAAGATTTTACGGTAATGGAAAAGGTTTATCCGGCATATCTGCCGAATGCGGCAGCTATTGCCGAGTGGACCAAGGGGACGACTCTTGTGCCGTACTTTGAAAGGCTCCCGCAGGAGCTGCACGAACCTTTTCTGCAGCGGTACAGAGAGCTGCTGACCGAAGCGCTCCCTTCAGGTGAAATCATGTTTACTTTCAGGAGGATACTCTTTGCAGCAACAAAATCGGAGTAACCAAGAACAAATAATTAAACCTGAATCCGTACTTGACCGCAGATATACGCAGATAAATCGAACAGATGTAAAAACCTGCGAATAACCCGCAGGGTGAACATATTTTGCTTTTTTGTTATGGTTTCATCTGCGTTCAGCTGCAGTTAAATGCTTTTTCAGGTTAAGTGGTTTTCCGCTGCAAAGGTTCAACTACTTTGATAGCGTTATGAAGTTGTCTTACCAGTCAGTTCGCAACTGCCTGATCAAAGTTGCCACAAACGAAGAGAGGCCGGGAATGCTCCCGGCCTCTCACTGTTTTCGCCCTGATTTTTTTGTTAGCCGCGCTCTTCGGCAAGAGGGATGATGCGCACCCTGGCAAGCCCTTTGCCGAGAAAACCGAGCTGCTTTGCCGCCGCTCTTGACAGATCAATGAATGGCTGTTTGCGGTTACGGCAGCGATCGTTGATTGTGACAATAACATCTTTGCCGTTAGCCAGATTGACCACCCTCACCCTGGTTCCGTGAGGGAGTGTGGGGTGGGCAGCCGTCAGTTTTGTGGGGTCGTAACGCTGCCCCGAATTGGTTCGTCTGCCGTTGTAGCGTTTAGCGTAGTAAGAGGCGGTTCCTACAGCCCCTTCTGTCTCTTCTGACTGCAGTGCAACGGGTCCTTGTGTGGTGCTTGCAGAGCCGGTTTCTTCTGCCTGCAGCGGTAGCGTCTGGACCGGTGAGAGGAGCTGACCGATGATGCAGCAAATGGTCAACATGCCTCGCAGGTTCAACGATGCCATGGCACCTCCTTTCGGGCGAGGCTGTCTTATAACACAAACCTGGTCCGGCGGTCAAGCAAAAGGGGTTACAGCCCGTGGCTGTAACCCCTTGAATTTACTGGCGGAGAGGTAGGGATTCGAACCCTAGGTACGTTGCCGTACACCTGATTTTCGGACAATCTATATAAAACAATAGGTTATCCATCAGTCTCTTATACCAGATAGCCCTTACTTTTGGTTTATTTCGACACAACA
>JBBRBA010000096.1:0-9183 GCA_038206285.1 Geobacterales bacterium | reverse complement strand
GTGCTTGTAATCCAGGCAGTTGGTCTGCATCAATCGCGGTAGGGCCGAATTGTGCGGCTGGTGGCACTTGGAACAGGTGAAGGCGTGCTCCTTGTTCTTGCCCCACCCTTTCACGGTTTCATGGATCCGGTCGATGGTCTTGAAACCCTGGTTCTGGTAATTTTGTTGGGACGGGGTTTCATCGGTCAGCTTCTCCTTGTTGTGGCAGCGCAGACACAACCCGGCAAATGTCTGGTCATCCTCGGAGATGGTCTTGCCTACTCCGAAGGTGTTTCTGTCCAGATACAATTTTGTTATTGGTTCGTCAGGCAGGGGGGCGTTGTTGATATATCGTTTTTCGTAACCAAAGCTGCCCCACGATCCGCCAGTCGCAGTGGGTTTGGGGCCAAGACCGTTTGCCCTGGCTATGGGCAGTGGCGCAGGCTGATCATCCTTGTAGGGGGAGGTCATCCAGGTTCCCTTCAAAATGGGTACGGCGTATTGCTGTTTGTTGCCCAGGGTCGGACTGATACCGTGCGGGTCGTGGCAAGGAGTGCACAGGCCGTTGATCTGTTCGTTCGGGGTCTGAATCGTGCCGTAGGTGGCGGCCGGAGAAACTTTCAGGTGGCCGCCGATAATGGTTGTTTTTTTGGCTTTCAT
The DNA here is from genome assembly GCA_038206285.1 of Geobacterales bacterium. Lineage (GTDB taxonomy): Bacteria > Desulfobacterota > Desulfuromonadia > Geobacterales > DSM-12255 > VEOV01. Next base: position 8,544 of record JBBRBA010000096.1, on the reverse strand, counting down.
CGGTGAATCGTTGAGCTTGAATGTGTCGGCGGCAAAGCCGTTCTGGTCCAGCCTGCTGCCGAACTTGTAACCATCCTTGTACCCCTTGATCGGCTTGGAGGCGCTGAAGGTGGCGAAGCCCCAGGGGGTCGGCTGATCCGGCAGATGGGCGCCGGCGTTCTGGTTCATGTGGCAGTCAAAGCATTGTCCGGCGCCGGCGGCATAGGGGTTGACAGAACCGGGAATCGCATTTTGCGAAGCCTTGTAGGTCATGCTGTAGCCGCCCTTGCCATCCTGGGTTTCTTTCAGGTTGCCGCCGTTCTTGGTGCCGTTGAAGGTGACATAGCTGGTGGTGGTGCCCAGCACCTTGGAGCCGTGCGAGCTGTGACAGTCATAACACTGGACATTTTTGCTGCCATTGCGGGTATTGGGGACAGTGCCGTCCAGGCCGGTCGTGTCGCTCCAGCCGCCTTGGTTGGCCCTGGCGTTGCCGTGGGCCGAGAAGGCCTTGACCACTCCGCTCTTGCCGTTGGTGCCATATTTGCCCCAGGCGGTGGTACCCTGCTGTGAATAGCGGGCAGCGACGCTCTGTCCGTCCCAGGCGTATTGGCGCGGCGTCTTGCAGTCGTTGAACGGTGTGGTGTCGTTGTTCTGATCGTTGTGGCAGGAAAGGCAGTGGTTGGTCACTTTTTCGGCCTCGCCACGTTCCTTGTCGGTGCCGACGTTGTTGGCGCGGAAGGTGATGGCTGAGGTCTGACTGTAGAAGGTCGGGCGTTTGCGGTCTCCGTAAAGCACCAGATCAACCACATCGTTAGATACGCTTGTGTAATTTTTGTAGTTGAAACCGGTGTGATACTGCAAGTCGATCAGCCCTTCCTTGGTTGACTCCCAGTGGCATTCATAACAGTGCTTGTTGGATATGGGTACTCCCTGAACATGGTGCGAGTTGGAGCCGAACTGGGTCATGACATCCATTCTGCCGATGATCGGTCCGCCATGGCATTTGGTGCAGTCGCGCGGCAGTCCGAAGCCGGAGTGGCGAGGCACCGGTTTGTTTTTGTGGCAGCTGCTGCACGATTCGCCGCTGCCGTGCGAATCGCTGAAACGATGCTCGTGACAGGAGGTGCAGACCCGGGTCTGGTTATGGGAGTCGGAGCCATCGTTTCTGTAGTGATCACTGCTTGAAGAGTGGCAGACGTTGCAGATGCCCAAAAATGGCGGCCCGGCATTGCTTTTAGTGATATAGTCCGAGCCGGTTTCCTTCTTGGAAAAGACCACGGGCTTGCGTAATATCGGCACGCCGAATTTGCCGTCGGTTGTGGTGGCTACGTCGGCGTGAACCATGAAAATATTTTTGTCACCATGGGGATCGTGGCAGTCCCAACAGAATTTACCACCTTTCCAGGTGCCTTTGATCTTGCCGTTGGTGTCCTTGTCCCATCCGCCGGACTCGTTGAAGGCCTTGTAATGTTTGTAGCCGAAATGGGCCGAGGTGGCCCGGGCCTTGACAGGTTTGATGGGTGCGTTGTCCACTGTGAAGCCGAGCGCATATTTGCCCCCCTCGGCGTGGCACTGACCGCAGCGGCCGTTGCTGTCATCATCGTGGCATTGCAGACAGACCCCCATCTGCACATATTGGTTCTTGACGTCGTCGTTCTGTTCTTTGGTCCAGAAACCTGCCCCTTCATTATGGATTTTCAGATCATTATCGGGGGTGTTGACCCGGTCCACAAAGTGGCAATTATCGGCTTCGACCGTACCGAAACAGGTGGTCAGGCCATTATGCGCCGGTCTTGAAACCTGGGTGCCGTCCGGCCACTTGGCTGTGGTTTCGTTACTGTAGATCTGGGAAAGCTGCGGAGCCAGCGATTCCGTGTTGTTATGGCACCGGAGGCATTCGACGTCGAGCCCTTCCATGTGGCAGTAGGCGCACTCCTTGTCGAAGCGGTTTTTGAACTGCTGGTGCTGGCGCAGGCGGAAGGGGTTGATGCTGCTCAGGTTGTGCATTACGCTGCTGTCATGACAGTACCAGCAGGCATTGGCGGTGAAGTTGGCCGCCGGGTTGCCGGATTTGTAAGCCAGTTTGGACGCCGGGCGGCCATGCCCGGTGCTGTACCATTCCTGCAGACTGATCTTGGCCTGGGCGCTTCCGTCGCTATGGTAAGTAAAATTGTCCGTGTCCGGGGCGCTGGAGTTGCCGTGACAATCCATGCAGGCCGAAGAGATGCCGCTGGATGAGCCGCCCCACTGTGGGTCGGCCATGCCGGCATGGCAGCCAACGCCGGTGCCGGAGCAGGTTTTGCTTTCATTCTCACTGTTGTAGTTAGCGGTCGGAGACATAAACTTGACATCTTTGATGCCGTTGACGTGTTTGTCGGCATTGATGTGGGCAACTTCAGTCATGCCGCCCAGAGCAGCCAGGTCGTCGTGACAGTCGATACACTGGCCGTTCAGGGTTGTTTCGGCATGACATTTGTTGCAGGTGAAATCTTTCTGGGTATGTTTGGGGTGAGAGTTGGCGCGTGGCCGGCCCGGACCTTCGTTTCTGAACATCGGGATGGCTGCTTTCCATTCTTCCCCAGGTGACCAGTTGGGAATGTACGACCAGGTTTTGCCCTCGCCGTCAGTGTGCACATAGTGGCAAGAGTTACACTCGCCGTTGGGATGGCCATGGCAGGCATTGCATTCTGCTTTGTCCTGGTCCCAGGCAAAGGGCTTGACATCGGTAAAGGCGTCGTTGGTGCCGTCGCTGTGGCAGTAGACGTTGTAGCAGGTCTTGGTGGCGCTGCTGTAGGATGGAAATGGTTTGCCGGGTATGGACCAGAAGGCCGGCATTTTGATGTCTTTCTTGCCGTTTATATGGTTGGCCGGGATCAGGGCGCCGTCCTTGATGTGGCCTTTGCCGTCCTGAAGCTCGGTTACGGTGTCGGCGTGACAGTTGGCGCAGGCGTATTTCCTGATCCAGCGCGATCCCACCAGGCGCTCGTGGCCATTAGTAGTCATGTTGATGTACGGGAAGCAGACCCCGGTATCCAACACTCCGGTTTCCGGGTTCTTGACGATGTTCCAGGCGCCGCCCCGCTCGGCGCAGTTGGCCGGGGTGTTGTCGCCGGCGGTGCCGCCATGGCAGGAAAAGCATTTGCTTTCACGGGTGTCAGACCAGGTCAGCGCGATATTGGGGGGGCCACCTGCGGCATCGCTGTGGCAGTAATTGCTGCACGCGCCGTTCCGGGCCGGACTATGGCTGGGCAGGTAGGCGGGGTATGAAGTCGTGCCGCCGGTATAGGTGCCGGAGGCATGGGAATATTTACTGAATTTTACGATCAGAGGGCGTTTGCCGGCGCTGGTGGCATGGGCAAATTTGTTGCTCTCAAGGGTGTGGTCTACATGGCAGTAGCTGCAGCTATTAAGGCCGGTGCCAAGGAAATCACCATGTTTGTCCCGCCCTGTTATGCCGGGGTGCTTACCGTCGGAAGGCGCTGCGCCGTGGCAGGTGGTGCAGTTGGTTGCAGCGGCGCTGCTGGACCAGGCGGGAGTGGTTTTCTCAAAATGGCAGTTTACGTTGTTGCAGCTGCCGAGGATAGGGGTTGTGCTCTGCTTCCAGCCCGAGGTGTGCGGGCGGAATAAGCCGATTGTGGTTGTGGTGTAGGTGGTCAATACCTTGGAGGAGGAGCCGTTGATCCGGGATGAAAGTTTGATCCTGCCGTCACGATGGGCGGAGTTGTATCCGCTGCTGCCGATGTGGCAGGCGTTACAGGCGCTTATGCCGGCGCCGACGCCCATGTGGCTGAGGTGGTTGCCCTGAAACCCGCCCGTAGATGGATTCCGGAATCCTGTATCCTGAGGCCGCATGTCGCCGGGGGCGCCATGACAGCCATTGCAGGAAAGCGCGGCTTGGGCAGTTGCATTGAAAATCACTACGGCAAAAAAAACAGCGAAAGCCGTCATAACAGAATAGGATTTATTTCTAGCGCAGACCAAACTGCACCTCCCTGATAGCTCGATATTACGTAGCTCTGCCGTCAAATGGCTGGGCCGCAAATAGCAATAAAGCCATTTCGCCTGTTATGTTAGTTAGTTATAATCTATTGGCGCTAATATGTACGCGAAATAGGGCAAACCCATTAGCTTAAGCAAAATAGATGCCGTAATAAATGTTGCAACTCCGGACAAGTGCCAGTAATCATTTTATAGCTGTGGTTTATTTTAGAGGAGTTTGTAATTACGGAATTAAGAGCAGCTAGTTATGGACTATTAGTCCTTAAAACAAGCCGGTCAGGCAGCCTTTATCCTTAAAACGGCAGTTAGTCACGCGGAGACGCGGAGTTCGCGGAGAAATTCAGATACTTATGAAAATAATGTATTACACCAAACAGTTGATGGTCTGTTTTTGCTAATGCCCTGTTTTTACTCCGCGTTCCCCGGTAACGGGTAATGACTGCAGAAGTCTGGCTGTGAGTTCATCAGGAGGAATGAAGTGATGAACCGCGGGGGCTGTCGAGAAGTTGATCACAGGCGGCTCGTGCGGTTGGTAACCACGGACATTGTGCAGATAGCCTTCGATATCCATGTCCGCGAATAGGCCCTCGCGGAGCCTTCCGGTGTGGATCGCGAGCTCCGACTGAAGATTGAGACTCTTGATCCCTTCCTTGCCGATTCGCTCCAGTGCCCGTGCCACGCCCTTTGCAAGAGAACTGTCCTGCCTGAGCGAAGCATAAAGCGGCTCGACCTCATGCATGGACTCATGGAAATCTGTCGTCATGTCCCGCCTCAGCCTGACCAGACGTACCGAGCAGCGAGTAAACTCACGGTGCAGCGAACCGTCCAGCAGATATTGTTCGGCGCCATGTCGCAGCAGCCGGTCAAGGCTGTCGAGCGACGAATCCATGGTTTTGCGCACGTCGATGAGGTCTTTAAGTGGTTCGAGGTAGTGTTTCCAGAGATGGAGGATTTTTTCAAATCGTTCTGATACGGTCCGCTTCTCTCTGTTCGACTTGACGGCCATAACCTCACTGATGATCGCTTCACGGTTGGCTCGCGAATCCTGGCGAATCCGCTCCATTGTTTCAGTTATCTCGTCAAGCGCACGTTCCACCAGGCTATGCTTGTCATCGCGAATGGCGTGCTCAAGGTCCGCATGTACCCGTTCGAGTTCATCCAGGTAAGCCTGGATTACGGCGGTTGAGGTAAGGCGTTGTTCCTGCAGCAGGAAGCGAAACAGAATGGCAACCGTCCTGGTCATCTCGTAGCTGGCGGTTGCGTCGGGGAGTGGTTCGATTATCTTGAGGTTGATGAGTTTTTCGCTGAGAGCAGTGGGGGATTCCAGACCAATCCGGTGCCGGCGTATCAGTTCTGACAGTTCAGCATCATTCATTCCACCGCTTCTGCGGAAGATATCATGCAGAAGAGGGTAATTCTGCGCGGCGAAGTTGAAGAATGATTGCGGATTAATGGCCATGTTCAGCGGTTCTTCCGTCGAGAGGTCTTGGCCATTTTCTTCTTGTTTTTGCGTTTAACGTTCGTTTTCTTGTCATTGTGCGGAACGTGACGAGGCATGGCATCAGAACCCTTATCAACCGCTTCGCACATTGCCAAAAGCAGTTCGATATCATCAGGAACCCGCCAGGATAGCTCACGCCTCACGTGGTTTAAGGAGTCCTCAAGCCCCCGGGCAAGTGTGCGCTCAAAGTCATCCAGGGTAATAGCCCCCGGGATTATCAGTCCTTCCGCATAGGCGTGCCGTACATTGTCCATGACTTGATCCGGATAGAGATCGCACAGGGAATTGGCAACGCCGGCCCAGAAGTAGGAACCGGGGTCAGCCTCGTCGCCGGTCAGCAGTCCAGCCAGGAAGTCGATTGTTTTCTCACGGTCAGCCATTCCGGCAACCACGGCAAGGCAGAGCGCCTCCATGGCCGCCCAGCGGACAAATTGATCGGCATTGCGGTCGCACACCAACGCCTTGATGCCGTCGAGGGAACCGCCGCAGGTTCGGAGCAGAAAGGCCGGAAGCACCGTTGTCTTGATGTCGCCGAGCAGATCATGAAGAATATCTCCTGACAGGCTGAACAGTGACAGCATCAGCGGGTGGGCGCGCTCCTCACTGAAATGAGTCAGCAGCAGAAGGGCATAGGGTAGTAGGTCGTGGTCTTCGTCAAGATAGCCTTCCGGATCGGCGACAACCGTTTCCAGGCGCGCCAGCAGGTGGGGAACAATGGCGCCCAATCGTTCGATGGCTTCATCGACCAGTTCTATTTTCGTCCGGCCGGTCCAGAAGTCAAGATCAGCTAAAAGTTCCTCCATGGGGCGTTGCTCCATGGAGGCATCCAGATTTGCAGTCGTCATTCATCTGCTCCGTAAGGGATCTGCTGTTGCGTCTGTCTTGAGCCGCTCCTGCACACCAAGATCAAGGTTTGATATACGCATTCAGCCCGATAGTTATCGGTTTACCATCCACTTCAGCAGTAGTAACGGTATTCCCTCGGGTGCTGGCAACCACCAAAGTCTTGCCGGAAGCCGATGGAGTCGGCTTTTCCAGGTCGATTTCAATGCAGAGCTTGCTGCCTTTTATTTCAACGTTCATTGCCATGCTACATCTCCCCTATTCTCTCAAAAACAGCCAGCCACAATAAATTCTATATGCGTCTATACGCTACGCCTATAGCGCTTTCTATAAGCAAACGCTTATAGCACCTCTCCCATTACATCATGTAACACATAATTCTTGAAGTCCTCGATATTGATGAAGTAGCGGAATCCGTGGTTATTTGCTAGGTTGTGTACCTCTACCTCTTCATTCAGCAGGACTGCAACCGGCTGGCTGAAGCTCTCCTGCAAACCGTTGGGCCACGCCAGATCGAGCATGGCAATCGGTGCTCCGCTTTCCGGATCGACAATCTCATGCATCAGTGAACCTTCAGGCAGAGACTGTGCGGCAACCCACTCCATCAGTGATAGAAGCTCATTTTCTTCATCTTTGCTGTCAACACCGCCGATGGTGACCGGTGAGGCAACAACAGGCTGCGCCGAGACAGAAGCTGCGGCCACGGGGGGCTTGGTGACCCTGTGAGCATTGACACCCGCCTGTTTACTGGCACCGAGCACTTGATCCAACTGGGACTTCTCATGCTTCTTGAGCTTCCTGGAGACGATCTCTTCTGTCAGATCAACGAAGTTCGGTAGCGATGATGGAGGATCCAGAGACACCCCGGCACCCGCGAAGATGACAAGCTTGCCCGCTCGCTGATCGAGAATAAGTTGCTCTGGAAATTCCACACCCTTGATGATCATCAGGTCAGTCCTTCTTGCACTCGCGCTGTAACTTTCATGATGTCTGACTTAAGTTCACTTAGTTCAGCCCATGCTCTGCCAAAGTCGAGATTTGATGGGATTTCATCCTAAGCGGCTCGCCTGATACCAGTACCAGAAAGCGTCTTCACTGACCAATTTCAAGCGATTGAGGCGTTCCCACTCTCCCGTAATTTCCAAGCGTCGAAGCTCGTCTGCGGGAGGTGTTGCCCTGATTGTCGCCATCGTCAAATCAGACTCTTCATTTCTTATCAATTGTGCCATCAGGGCGGCTTTTGAAGCTGCCAGCTTGACCATAATCGGATTAAAACTGTGATTCGCCAAATGGCCTCTGAGCTTTGAAGCACCGTCCAAGATCATCAATGCTTCCGGTATAGGGTCTTTCACTCCTTTCAATCCGTGGAGGCACAGCAGGAGCGATGCTTGTAATGTGTCGTTTAATGTATCAGCCGGAGAAAATCCTCCGCCCCGGTACTCGTTTTCAAGAACAAAGACCCTCTGATAGACCCGCCGCACTGCCGCTAGGTCCTCTGCCAGGTTGAACAGTTCACCTACGTCGAACAGTTGCTTGACAATCTGCATGGTATCAGGTGGGGTGCCGTTGGCCGGAACAAACGGTACGCCGATTGAGCGAGGGGCAAAAGCGGTGAGCTTATCTGCCAGCAGGCTTTCCACCGTTGGAACCGTAACCGGGATCTCACGCCTGATTTCCAGAATCTCCGGCGTAATCGGTTTGATTATCACCTCATGCGGCACATGCGGTTCCTCCACGACATCCAGGAAAACATAGGGTGCTGGGTTGCCGGCAACAAGAGGAGTATAGAAGAACTTGAAGTGTCGTCTCTCCGGCAGGCCACGGAAACGACGTTCATCTTCTTCATAACGGTTAAACGGCGATATCTTGGCGACTTCTCCCAGAACTCGGTCAAGCTCTGACGTCGGTGCCGAACAGAGAATATCAATGTCGATGGACAGCCTGCGTATAACCGGGACATGCAGCAGGAGGCTCGTACCTCCCTTGAATACGAATTTCAGGTCGCTCTCGGCCAGGTGCCCCAACAGAGCAAAGGCATGGAGCGCCCTCTCAAGTAGTGCGGGATCTACCCCTTTGAGCTCTTTTCTCTTTTTGTCCAGCCATTCGGCTGTGAAACAGATCTCGTCTATCATATTTTAAGCCCATTAACTCCACATTTTTACTAAAATGTGGAGTTAATTGGTCAGCTCCTTGCTCTCTATTTTTTTCTTCAAATCCTCTGC
>JBBRBA010000095.1:0-9298 GCA_038206285.1 Geobacterales bacterium | reverse complement strand
AGTGCAGTGGGCGGTAGAACGACTAAATCACAGACCACGTAAAGTATTAGGATTCAGGTCACCGCATGAGGTGTTATTCGGGGTGGAGATGTGTTACACCAAACCACCACTGGCTGTTGCACTTCGAACTTGAATCCACCGATTGAAATCATGGATCCCCGATAAAGACATTCGGGGATGACAATCTTAATAGCTGAAGATCAGGGCTAATCAGGTAATTCTTTAAGGTTCACAAGATTTCTTTTGTCTATAATACTCTGAACATTCCGAGTCCAGAAAGGCCGAAAGTGACCGTAAACTCCTTGTTGTCTATCCGGTCCCGATAGGCAAGCAGCAGACTCCAGCACTGATGTTTATACTCCAGCGAGTAGAGAGTTTCAAGAAATCCCGGCCGGTCGAAGGAGTAGCGGGCAGATGCTGACATCAGATACGGTTTGAAATCGGCATAGGTTGCTTTGCCTTCAATATAATCAAGCTTTGCCTCGGCATGATGATAGTCAAGAGCGGCACGGGTGCCCAGCGGACTGCCGACCTCGACCCCAAGCGACGAATTTGTCACATTACCGTTGTAGGGACTTATCCTGTTGTCGGTGAAGAGCCGCCAGTCGGGAAGGGGGAACAGTTCTGCCACAAATGCGGTATCGGTAAACGGTCGATGGTAATCTACCAGCAACAGAAGATCGCGCCGCTCGCCGCTAAGCTGATAACCCTGTGTCACACTGAATCTGAGCAGGTCACGGTAAAGAGCGCTATCACCCTGAATACTCTTGCCGGTAATGACGTTATTGAGCGAAAGTGTCAACAGCTGTCCACCTACCGGTCTGTCATCGTAATCGAAGAATGGGATGTTATTCAGGCTCTTTTTCTCGGTGACGCTGTAACCAATCTCCGGGACGACCAGATGTCTGAAACGCGAGTAATCGCCGCTAGAGCTTTCGTATATGCGGCTGAACCCTGTCTGCACTGAAGCAGCCGCCTGGACAACTCCATTGGCAGACGAGCCGCTGGCATTTACGCCATTGGTGATCCCGGTGTCCTCGGCATTATAAGCAAACTGGGAGTAGCCGAGCCTGACCCTGCCGCTGATCGCATCGGTAACTGCTCCCTGCAGGGTCAGTTCCGGAGCAAGGATCAGCCGCTCTCCGCGCGCGCCTTGCTCACGTTCGAAATGAGTCAGACTTGAGACAAACGAGTAATAGAAAGGGGAAGATACGAGGCGCTCCCCGGAACCGGTAATGGAGAGATAGGGGAGTTTCTGCAGCGTGCTGCTGTTATTGCCGGTCGAATTAAGATTCGTCAGATAATCGACCGCGGCTGTTGCCAGAATGCTGTCAGAACTGTGGCTCAGAAAGGCGGTTGAATGCAGATACTGCCGGTTGTAATCGCCGCTGGCAGTGCCGTAGTCCCGGTAGAAATTGCGGTCAAGGGTCATGTTGATGTCAGCGCGCCAGTAAGTCTGCTCGCTGAAGTTTAACTGCTGCTTAAGTTCAAGATCCCCACGGAAGCGCTGCTGCTCCCAGTCGTAGAACAGAAAGCCCCTGCTTTTGCCTTGACCTTTGTTACTGCTGAGATAGCGTTGTTCAAGTTCAACACCCAGACCTCTTTTGCTCTCTAATTGCAGCGTCGAGGTTATATCCTGACTCGGGGTTACTGCCCAGTAATAGGGGACTTCGATAAACGCCCCCTTTTTTTGTGAATAACCGATTTTCGGGATGAGAAATCCGGACTGCCGCTCGGTTTTTGCAGGGAAAATCAGATACGGAAACCAGAAAACCGGCAGATCCCCGAGATAGAAAAAGGCATTTTTCCCGAAGGCAAAGTCGTCTATTGTCAGTTTCAGATCATCAACCCTGAAGCTCCAACTCGGCTTTTCGGCGTCACAGGAGGTGATGGTCCCCCGCTCCAGCCGGTACTCCTGCTCGCCGCTCTTCTCGATCGATTTTCCGGCAAGGTGCAGGTTGTTTTTTTTAATGAAGATAGTGCCGTTGGTCACGACCCCTGATTGTGACTCTAAATTCAGCCAGGCGCTGTCACCGGTAAGAATATCGTCATCCTTAAGCAGCCTGACTTTCCCGACTGCCTCGACAACGCCCTTGTCGCGGTAATATTTTGCCATGTCTGCGTAAAGTCTGGACCCACCCCACTCAAGCTCGACAGTTCCGCTGGCGGTCATAACATCGCCTTCCTGCTCATGCTTCAGGTTGTCAGCCCGCATAATGATCTGATCCTGTCCGGCTGGCGAACCGGCGGCAAGCGCTCTAGCCCCGGACAGGGCAAGCAGCAGAAAAACTGATAATAGCAGAACTTTTGGCACTGATTTCCCTGATACTGATAAGGTATGCATCTTCTTTTAGCCGCGTATCGGCATGAATGCCGCACCGGTCAATAACGCTCTGGCTTCACCTACGGTAAAAAGTGATCCTGTTACCAGAAGCAGATCGTCTCCTGCCGCCAGCTGCCTGGCATAATCAAGTCCTGCGGCAACAGTGCCGAATGCCCGGGCCTTGCAGCCGTTATTTCTGAAAAAACGCGCCAGATCGTCAGCGGCAAGAGCCCTGTCGATAGACGGTCTGACCGCTACCACCAGCTCCGCCCTGCCAAGAAACGGCTGCAGCATTTCCTGCCATGACTTGTCTGCCATAACGCCGATAACCAGAAAGAGCCGTCTGTAGCTGTAGTCTGCCAGAGACTCTTTGAGCGCAAGCACTCCGGCGTTATTGTGGGCGCCATCAAGCAGAATGGGGGGCGAACCCGGGAAAAGCTCCAGCCGTCCCGGCCAGAATGCGGCGGCAACTCCTGTCTGGCAGGCAGCATCACTGGCCGTAAACCCGACAGAGCCAAGCGTCAGCGCAGCGGCAATGGCAACTGCCGCATTACCCGTCTGGAAACGCCCCTGCAGAGACGGTTTACAGAAGAAGCTTCTGCCCAGACCATTGAAATCAAGGTTTTCTGCAGACCGGACCGCGGTAAAATCATTATCACAGAGGATCAGCGGCGCCGCTCTCTCTTCAGCGGTTTGCCTGATAACTGCCAGCGCTTCCGGTTCCTGCGCGGCGACGATAACAGGGCGTCCCGGCTTGATGATTCCCGCTTTCTCCGCAGCTATCTCTGCCAGGGAGTTACCAAGATAGTCACAATGATCGAAACTGACCGGGGTGATGATTGACAACAGGCTGGAGGCAACATTAGTTGCATCCCATCGCCCCCCCATGCCTGCTTCCATTATCGCCAGATCGACCTGCTCCCGGCTGAAACAGTGAAAAGCGATCGCCGTCACTATTTCAAAAAAGGTAGCTTCAGCAGGCGCAACGGCAACCACCTCTTCTGCTGCGGCTGCCAGTTTCGACTCTGTCATCATGGCGCCGTCTATCCGGAACCTCTCGACAAAAGACGACAGATGCGGCGATGAAAAGAAAGCCGTCCGGTAGCCGGCTGCGGTCATGATGGCTGAAAGGAACGCTCCGGTCGACCCCTTGCCGTTGGTCCCTGCAATCTGCACTGTTTTGAGCGCTCGGTGAGGATTTCCGACCCGGGAGAGAATTTCAGTTACCCGTTCCAGTCCCGGCTTCATGCCGAAGCGGCCACGGCTGAATATATGCGCCAATATCTCGCTGTAGGTCATTTCAGCGAAGGATTATATGTTAACAGGTATTGGAAAGTCGAGGAATTTGGGGGCATAAGCCAACAGCAGCAAATAAAAAAGACCTTCCGAACTGTCCGGAAGGTCTTTCGGGGAATCTGGATTGATGACTTCAGGCAGCCACACGACAGAGCATGCCGAGAATATTCGAAAGCGTCGCCTTCATCTCGCCCCGCTGAACGATGATATCGACCATGCCGTGATCGAGCAGATATTCAGCCCGCTGAAAGCCTTCCGGCAGTTTTGCCCGGATGGTCTGCTCGATGACCCGCGGGCCGGCGAAACCGATCAGCGCTTTCGGCTCTGCCATATTGACGTCGCCCAGCATGGCGAAGCTGGCGGTCACACCGCCGGTAGTGGGATCGGTGAGGATGGAGATGAACGGCAGACCCTTTGCCTTCATCTTGGAAAGCGCCGCCGAAGTCTTGGCCATCTGCATGAGTGACAGGATACTCTCCTGCATCCGTGCCCCGCCGGAAGCGGAGACGATTATTACCGGGGCCTTCTGCTCAAGGCCACGTTCAATGGCACGGGTTATCTTCTCGCCGACAACGCTCCCCATGCTCCCCCCCATGAAGGAGAAATCGAAAACCGCCAGCTGTACGGCCAGACCGTCAACCTCGCCTTCGCCGCAGATTATGGCATCCTTGGAGCCCCCTTTGGCAACGGCAGCATCGATCCTCGACCTGTAGCTTTTGGAGTCCTTGAATTCAAGAAAGTCGACCGAAATCATGCCGGCATCATATTCCTTGAAACTGTTCTCATCCAGAAGCAGATCAATCCGCTGCTGGGCAGATATTCTGTAGTGGTGACTGCATTTGGGGCAGACATTGAGGTTGACCTCGATATCCCTGGTAACCAGCACCTCGCTGCAGGACGGGCATTTAGTCCAGAGCCCTTCAGGCGCTTTACCCTTCTTCTCGTCTTTTACCGCCATCGGCGCTTTATCTCGCTTGAACCAGGACATATATCACCCCTGAACATATTTTTTCAGTTTCGCTGAATGCAGGTACCAGAATTCAGCCATCAAGTCAATCAATTTGCTCGATGCCGACCTTCAAAGCCCGTACGGCAGCGGTTATTTCTCGAGCGAGCTCATCCCCGGCAAACTGTTCAAAAAGCTTTACCAGAGCGCTGCCGACAACAACCCCGTCGGCAAGTTTGGCCACCGCTGCCGCCTGCGCTGGCGTCGAAATTCCGAAGCCGACTGCAACAGGCAGCGATGCCGTCTCACGGATGGTTGCCACCATCCGGCCGATGTCTTGTGCCACTGTTGTCCGTGTTCCGGTTACCCCGGCAACGGAAACGTAGTAAATGAAGCCGCGACCGATTTTTTTTACTTTCGCGACTCTTGACAGATCGGAGGTCGGAGTCAGGAGCGAAATAAAATCCAGCCCGGCCGCCGCAGCGCTGCGACTGAACCCGGCAGCCTCTTCCGGAGGGAGGTCTACGAGAAGCACGCCGTCAACACCGGCAGCCGCGGCATCAACGCAGAAACGGTCGACGCCGTACACAAAAACAGGATTGTAATAGCCCATGAGCAGCAGCGGGACATCACAACCCTGTCTGATATTTTTTACCGTGGCTAAAATTGCCTTGAGCGTTGTGCCGGCAGCAAGCGACCGTTCCGAAGAGAGCTGGATTGTCGGCCCGTCTGCCATCGGATCGGAAAACGGCACGCCAAGCTCGATAATGTCTGCTCCTGCCGCTGCCATCTCCGGCACAAGCCGTTCGGTGAAAGCAAGAGTGTGATCTCCGGCCGTTATAAAGGTGATCAGCGCTTTACGCCTTGCCAGTTTTAACTCAGCAAACTTTTTTCCGATCCTGGTCACTTCTGCTCCGTTCAATTCGTAATGCAGCTGGTTCAGCTCCCCTGGGAAGCAATCTCCAGCTTTGCCATTTTGCCAAGAATTTCCTGGCGGTATTGGCGTATCTTGACATCATAGGCTCTGGCCTCTTTGCCGCCGCCGCAGTATAACCGTTTGGCAACAGCCAGATTGCCGTCAGCCATCACCAGTTTTGTCTTCAGCTCTTTTACGGCAGCAGCGGCGCATTTCTCATCACGATTCATATCGGCAGCCGTATAGCCATGACTCTTTGCCCTGAAGGGCATCAACTGCCAGACGCCGACAGCGCCGCGGGAGGAAACCGCCTTCCCGGAAAGCCCGTGTCCGCCGGTCTCCGCAAGGGCGATCTCGGCAAGATCTATAGGCTTGAATGGTGTATCAAGCGTTGTTTCGTAGCAGAGATACGCCAGACGATTGGCTCTCTCATGGTCTGTCCATTTCTTGAAAACTGCAACTATTGCCGGCAGCTGCTGCTGCCGCTCCAGCCGGTCCCTATCCTGCACCAGTTTTTTCTGCCGGGCCTTTTCCCTGGCAATGCTTTGCGGAGTAGATATCTCTGCATCAACGGCAAAAGATGCCCGATTGTTGTCAACAACGATCACGATCAGGAGCAGGAACGAAAGAATGATGATTGATATTCTCATAGATTAATTTGTGGGCGGTTTAGGTGGCTTTGCCAGCAGGTCTACGAAGCAGTCAGACCGGAAAATACTTATGGGTGCTGGCGGATAACTCCTTTTTAATTGGATTTTTCGGGATACAGGGTTGAAAACGCCAAAAGGCCCCCGAAAAGGACCTTTTTCCTGTCACGCCCGTTATGAGCGTTGCAGCTTTATAGCTTACAACATGCTATCTGTCAATCCGTTTATTTAATTATTGCTGTAATTACAGATAGTTACAAATAAAATAGCTGTTATAATCGGCACGTTTGCCTGCCGGTTGTCTGCCAGCTGCATTCGTGCTGCCGGGCTATTTCTGCTCTTCCGGGGCTCATTCTCGCAGCAGCCAACCGGAAGTTACTCACATGAGGACGCCGCAGAAATGCGGATTTTGCGGCAAGGTCAAGGCGCGCGACGAACAGGGCGCGAGGCGTAGCAGAAGGTACGTTGAGCGTTCTGCGAGGAGTGCAACGCCGAGATTGCGCAAAAGTCGCATGTCACAACACGACTCCCATGGCTTGAGCTACCGTATGCATATCCTTATCCCCCCGCCCCGACAGGCAAACCACAATGCTCTGCTCTTCGGGCAGGGTCGGCGCCAGTTTGAGGACATGGGCAATGGCATGGGATGACTCCAGCGCCGGGATGATCCCCTCTTCGAGAGTCAGCGCCTGGAACCCATCCAGCGCCTCGTCATCGGTTATCGATACATATTCGGCTCTACCGGAATCTTTCAGCCAGGCATGCTCCGGACCGACACCGGGATAGTCGAGACCGGCGGAAATCGAGTGGGCATGGGCTATCTGGCCGTCGCCGTCCTGCAACAGATACGTCTTGTTGCCGTGGAGTACGCCGACGCTGCCGGCACAGAGCGGTGCTGCATGCCTGCCGGACGGGATACCGTAACCGGACGCCTCTACGCCGATCATGCGGACGGACTTGTCATTAAGAAACGGGTAGAAAAGCCCGAGAGCATTGCTGCCCCCGCCGACTGCCGCCACCAGAATGTCGGGCAGCCGCCCTTCCGCCTTTATATGCTGCCTGCGCGACTCACGACCGATCACGGACTGGAAGTCGCGCACCATCACCGGATAAGGGTGCGGGCCGGCCACCGTGCCGATCACATAGAAGGTGTCACGGATAGTGGTCACCCAGTTGCGCATCGCCTCGTTCATGGCGTCCTTCAGGGTAGCCGTCCCCGAGGAGACCGGGGTGACGGTCGCGCCGAGCAGCTTCATCCGGAAAACGTTGAGCGACTGGCGCTGGATATCCTCCGCCCCCATGAAGACTTCGCACTCCATACCCATGAGCGCCGCAATGGTAGCCGTTGCCACCCCGTGCTGTCCCGCCCCGGTTTCGGCGATCACCCGTTTCTTCCCCATCCTCTTTGCCAGCAGACCCTGGCCGATAGTGTTGTTGATCTTGTGGGCGCCGGTATGATTCAGATCCTCCCTTTTCAGATAAATCTTCGCCCCGCCGAGCCTTTTCGTCAGCTTCTCCGCATAGTAAAGCGGATTGGGCCGGCCGACATACTGTTTCAGGTAATAGTCGAACTCAGTCTTGAAATCACGGTCGTTTTTATACAGTGCGTACGCCTTCTCCAGCTCCAGCAGCGCCGGCATCAGCGTCTCGGAGACATAACGTCCGCCGAACTGGCCGAAGTGGCCGTTTTTATCAGGGTATTTCATTGGGCCTCCATAACTGTTGATAATGACGAAATAGCTCCGGGTTGCTTCATTTCCTGCTACCGCTGCAGCAGGGGCAAGGGCCATTACGAACGATTTTTTCCATCCGGTTACTATCCTCGTATCTCTCTGAAAAAGGTAAATCCATCATCATTCGGAATCCACGGACGGATCAAGCGCTTCCCAGATTATCCCGTAAGGAGTTCCCCCGGACATAGTTAGAATCAGTATGAACGGTAGCGTGGCGCAGCGGTGAAGCGTAGCGAAGACCGCCTGCCGCCGAGTGGTTGGGCACTCCTAAATCCTCTGTGGGCTCTTTGTTTGACCTATTTCCATAACCACCTAATCAAGGCTGGATTCAACTCCCTCAGGATAAAGGCGAGGGAAATAATACCCCACCATTGATGCCGGAAAACCAAGCATTACAGGGCCCTTTTCAGAACCAGAAACTAAATAGTTTTTCTCCAACAGACTACTGACGACCCTACGTGCTGAGCGTTCTGGCATTCCGATAATATTAGGTATTTCTCCTCGAGGTATTTCCCCGCGTAAAAATACATCTCTCAGTAAATGACCAGCTTCAGGTTTCAATTCACCAAAAGAAACTTGACGATCAACCACCGCTTGTATTCTTTTCTGCATTCCATCCAGATCCAAAAGTCCCGACATAAAGTCAATTTGGTCAATCGCAATTTTAAGGAAAAACTTACAAAATCCATTCAGTCCCGCCTGTGTCAAATTCCCACGACCATCCAAATCTCCTCTGCGAGGCTGGTCTGCTCCTGTCAGGGCAGCAAGATACTCTTCACGATTTCTTGCGAAACCTCGGGAAACAGTCCACAATCCGTGGCCATCTATTTTTGCCTTTTTTAGATATGCATGAGTCATAAGGCGCGTAACCCGTCCATTGCCATCCAAAAAAGGATGAATCCATGCAAGTCGGTGGTGAGAGGCCGCCGTCGCCATAACTTGATTTAACCCCTTCAGCTTGTGAGGGTCGTAGGCTTCCTCGAATCTTTTCATAAAAGAGCCTAGGTATTCTGATTTAGGCGGCAAATGTCTTCCAACCTCAACTTCTAACTCTCTTGGTTCACCCGGGATCACTTTTTCAGTTTTCCCATCTGCTCGTTGTACGACAAGGTACTCCTCCGGCATCCGCTCATAAAATTCTTTATGTATCCAGCACAAAAAGCTTTTGCTTGTAATGACTATTTCCGAAACAGCCTCGATTTGGGATTCGATGCATTTTTGCACTTCTATATGTGCCTTACTTTCCAATTGCCTTGCTCTTTCCGCGGGATCTTTGGAAAAATCTTCTCGCATAGCGCGATCGATATCTACAGGATGGGTATTATGTCCTTCTATTAAATTGGAATAGTAGCTGTTCATTTTTCTAACTAATTCCACGACCCCTATACGGGTGACAGGATGAACAGCGGCGCTAATGGCGGCTGATTTGCGGATCAC
>JBBRBA010000094.1:0-9479 GCA_038206285.1 Geobacterales bacterium | reverse complement strand
GGTCCTGGGGATCACGGCCGCCCTGACTCTTCTCCTCTTCTTTTTCTCATTCCTGCTGGATGAACCTCTGCGGCGGATGATGGAGAGAAATATCAACCGCGACCTGAAGGGCTATTCAGTGCTGCTGCCGAAGCTCCATGTGCAGCTGATCGGCCTGTCGCTGACACTCAAGGGGCTGACCGTCCGGCAACAGGCGCATCCGGAGCCGCCGGTGGCCTTGTTCCCGGAGATAAAAGCAAGCATCAACTGGAGCGAGATATTCTCGGGGAAACTGGTCGCCGAATTCCGGCTGAACGGGCCGAAACTCAACATCAATCTGCAGCAGTTGCACAATGAGGCGGCCAGCAAGCTTTCGCTGAAGGAACGGGGCTGGCAGCAGGCAGTGGAAGACATCTACCCGCTCAAGATAAACAGACTGATCATAACAGACGCCAGCGTCACCTATATCGATCAGGAGCCGAACAGACCGCTGGTGCTGAGTCAGCTGAATCTTCAGGCAAGCAACATCCGCAACATCAGCTTGCCGGACAAGGTCTACCCCTCCAGCTTCCATCTTGATACGGTGATCTTCGCCAGTGGGCACGGCACTATCGACGGCAAGGCGAATTTTCTCTCCGTGCCCTTGCCCGCCATAAAGGCCGACCTGAAGCTGGAAAAGATCCCGATCGATTATTTCAAGCCGATGATGGCCCGCTCCGGCTTTTCCGTCGACAGCGGCGTGCTGGGAGCCAGCGGGGACGTGGAGTATGCGCCGACGGTGCAGGTCGCCCACCTGAAAGAGCTGAACATACAGGGGATGAAGCTCGACTACATCCATACGTCCAAGACCATTGCCGCTGAAAAGAAACGCGCGCTCCTGGTCAAAAAGACGGCTAAAAAGCTCGCTAACAAGACTGAACTGCTGATCAGCGCCGATGAGCTGAAACTGACCGGCTGCAACCTGGGGTTTGTGAACCAGGCGGCGAAGAAACCGTACCGCCTGTTTCTGTCCGAGGCCGATTTCCAGCTGAGCAATCTGTCCAACAAATTCTCCCGCGGTCCGGCCAAGGCGCGGCTGCAGGGCAGGTTCATGGGGAGCGGCGACACCAAGGTGACCGGAACGTTTCGTCCCGAGGAAAATGGCAAGGACCTTGACCTGTTCGTCAGTATCAATACCACCCAGCTGACTGCAATGAACGATCTGCTGCGTGAGTACGGTGATTTCGACGTGTCAGCGGGAAGTTTTTCCCTGGTCACGGAACTGCATGTCAAGGACCAGCGGGTTTCCGGGTATATGAAACCGTTCTTCAAGGACATGGTGGTTTATGACCGGCACAAGGACAAGGGTAGACCCGTGTTGCACCAGGCGTACGAGATGCTGGTCGGAGGGGCGGCGATGATCCTGGAAAACAGGTCGCAGCAGCAGGTCGCCACCAAAGTGAATATCTCCGGTTCACTGGACGAACCGGAGACAAGTTCCTGGCAGATCATCGGCGGGCTGGTCAAGAATGCCTTTTTCAAGGCCATTGTGCCGAAATTCGAGAAACCGGTTGTCGCCGGGGCGGGTAAAAAGTAGCGGGATTCGGCGGAGACACCAACCTGAAAATGAAGATCGGCAAGCGGGTGCGTTAAAGTGCAACCGTGGTTTACATGGGAGGGGGGCCTGCTCTCTATTCTCTCAAGCCCTTCTGTCAAAGCAATAAAGCAGCTGCGCCTCCCGCCCGGACGTCCCCACTCGATATGAGCCCGAATTTATGTGGTAAAGTTGTAACATGAATCTTGAAGCCTTTGTCACCGCATACGGTTACCCGGCACTGGCGCTCGGCACCCTTCTGGAAGGGGGGGCGGTCGGGATGGTCGCCGGCGGCCTTGCCCATCGCGGCTATCTGCAGCTGTCGTGGGTGATCGCCGTAATTTTTGGCTGCGCCTTCAGTGCCGACCAGTTCTTCTTCCAGGTGGGGAAGCGCAGCGGCAAGGATCTGTTGGCAAAACACCCCGGATGGGAGCCGCGCGTTGACAGGGTGCGCCGCTTCCTCGTTGCCTACCAGATTATTGCCATCCTCGGGTTTCGATTCATTTACGGCATGCGCACCATCACGCCGATTGTCATCGGCGCGAGCGGCTTCAACACCCGCCGCTTCATACTGCTCAACATCTGCAGCACCCTCTCCTGGGCAACGGCCGTGGGGCTCTCCGGCTATTTTTTCAGCCATCTGCTGGAGACACTCCTTGCCGACGTGAGACATCACATTGTTGCCATCTTATTGGTAGCGGCGGTTGTCAGCGGTTTGTTATGGCTGTGGCGGCGCTGGATGAAGAGGCGATTATAGCCCGTGAAAGCGGGCTTTTGCTGTTTGGGAGTGACATGTCAAGGGCTGTAGGTCTAATACTTAATTGCTGGACGTTCTCAACTAAATCAACGCAAACCCCAGCGTACTGTTAACCGCTTCCTTAACCACATCCAAGGCAGCATTAATCGCCGCCTCCACGGCAAGAATGCCGAGCCCTTCCAACGTCAGCAGTATGGTCTTGGCGGAATTCTCCTGCATGTTGAGGTGCAGACACGCCTTTTCATCGCTCATCTGTCCCAGCGCCCTTTGCGCCTCGATGAAGGCGATGGTCTCCGCGAGCTTCTTGAATTCCGTCTCCGCGTAATCCCTTGCCTCAGGCCATTTATCAGCTAATACGCCTTGCGCGGCTCCCAGCATCTTTGAAACGAGTTGTGATTCGTCAATTGCAGCCATTGATGCTCCTTTCCTGTGGGGAACTGTTTTTCTTATGATTTGCCGCGCTTCTTGGCGATTTCCAGTTTGAGAATCGCCGTACAGACCACGTTGAAGGCGTTTCGCACAGGAGGGATGTCGTTGACGCCGAGGCCGAGCTTGTGCAGTTTCTCCAGATTGTTGATGTTGTCGGCCAGCAAGGAGAGCTGCTGCATGGAGATATCGTTCTGTGGAATCGCTGCGGCGCGGACGCGGATGGCGCTGAGATCTACCCGCACCTCATCGTAGAACTTTGCATTGCTGCCATAAGATGCCTCGTTTTCCCCCATGTTCCTTTCGAGCGCAAACAGGAACGTCTCCATCTTGCGCTGGAATTGGGTGACCGCCACATCCGTTTGTTCGTCGTAGTCCGCGATCAGCTTTATCGACGCGCAGCCGGTCATGACCAGTACCAGCAGCGAAACCATTATCGGAACCAGATACATCCTCACCGCTGCACCCATCTTCATCCTCCTTTTCCTGAGTGTATTCCTGTGAGGCAGGCATCACTCAAACCTTACGATAGAGACGGAGTCTGCCCTTGATTTGAATCTTCATTTCACACCCTCCGACCCCCACTCAAACAAATCTGCCAACAACCGTTGCCACCGTACCTCTTCAGGACTGCCGTGCTGAGATCTGGCCCGATTCATTCCGGGTTTTTACACCCCGGCATAATCAATAAACCCCTTATTGATCTCCCCGACCTTCCTGCCAAGCCGGTAGACGCCGCCACCTTCTCTGGTCTTGCTGGCGTCGGTATTGCCTTCGACCGTTGTCAAGAGTCCGCCGGCAACACTCTCCACCAGCCCGGTATGTCCCTTTCCCGCCCCATGATCAATAATGAAAATCATGCCCGGTTTGACCATAGACGGGTCTGCTTTGGCAGCAGAGGAGAGAATGCGCTTCGCACCCCGGGAAGGCGCCCTGTTCCAGTGATCCAGGCAGCCTGCCGTCCTGACCATGGGATTGGTGCGACCTGTCACATGTGCCGCCTCATCACAACACCAGTAGGCAAAGGCACAGCACCACGGATCGCCGGGAGAAGCTCCGGCGCGTTGCTGATACTGCTCAACCTCCGGCCCGCGGTTCGAGTTCACCGGAACCTCACGCACATGCTTTGCCTCTTCCCTGGCTGCAACCGCAAGGACCTGTGCCAGAAATGCATCAGTTGCTGTGTCGCTGGTAGTGACGCTGATATTCCCAAACAGGGCTACCCAGGTAAGGGAACCAACTTCTCCGTCCTGCCGCAACGTGCGCCCTGTTGCATCCACATGCCGCGCCTGGAAGAGCTTGACCAGCTGCTTCATTTTCGGACCGAAGTTGGGGTCAGCCGGGTCCAGCCTTATTTCCGGGTCCTGCGTTGTTCCGAGAGTCTTGTTCAACTGCTGCTTCAAGGCTTTAACGATCCTGGCATCCGGTTCACCGCTCTTGATGATGCGTCCTGGATATTGCATAGGACCCTCCTTTAGATAATTGGGGATACTCTCTCGCATTTATGCCCGCTGCGGAAACTTCTCGTTTGCTTGGAAACTTTGAAGGGGCTGGTGTCCAAGATGCCAACTCTGCTTATCGGCATTAAACCCCGTAAACCACATAGCCGCGTTGCGGCGCCTCGATCTCGCACCAGCCATCCGCGTTCGTGGTAACCGGCAACGGGTTGTAAATCGCGTCCTTCGCCCGCCATGCCAGGGGTTGCAGTTTCTTCCCCTTGAAGCCTGTCCTGAGCCCATGTTTAAGCGTTCCCCCTGAATTGTTCAGGGCAAAGACCAGTCCCGGTTGCTTCCCGGCGCCGCTACGCTCCATGGCGTAGAAGGTGTCGTCTGTGTAAAGGATGTTCGTCCCGCCGCCGGCGTGGCTTTCGTGCACCCTGACCAGGCGTTCGATGCCGCTCGGCTCCCCCGGTTCAGCCAGCCCGTAGCGGTAGTAGTCCTTCCAGAAGACGCACGGATACCCCTCATGGGTGAGAATGTAGGCGTAGGCCAGCAGTTTGTCGTTGACGATCTCGTCGTTGCCGTCGCCGCGGAAGTCGTGGTTGTCGACGAAGGTGACCGCCTCGAATGGGCGGTCCTTCACCAGTACCCCCCCGTCCGCCAGCCTCCTCAGGCTGAAGCCGGGCGAGTCACACAGATCCTTGAGCCGGTAGCGGAGTGGAAAATCGAAGGCCGCGACCCGGTTCTGCGCCCAGTTGTTGACCGAATCGAGCCAGCTGTCGATGAATTGGTCATCGGACCAGCATTCACCCACGCCGAAGATCTCCACCGGTTTGTTGTCGCGCGTGTAGTTCCGGTCATGGATTGCCCGGACGATCCAGCCGCCAAAGCCTTTGACAAAATCGTACCTGAAACCGTCGAAGCCGATCTCTTCGATCATCCATTTGGCGTGGTTGAGGATGCCGGTCATGACGCGGGGGTTGGTGTGGCAGAGGTCCGGCATGTTGCCGAAGGAACTGGGGACGGAATCAGGGTAGGGGGAGGGGTTGAAGCAGGTCCAGTCGCGCGTGAAGCCTTTGCTTAAAGGGTTGAACCTGGTCCAGCGATCCTCCATGGCGATCGGGTTGTATTCCTTTTCGTCGGCGCCGTTATTGTGGTTGAGGATCAGGTCGGCGTAGACCTTGAGCTTCTTCTGGTGAGCGGCCTTGACAAGTTTCTGCAGCTCGGACTTCGAGCCGAACCAGGTCCGTTTATCTCCCGGTATGACGCATTTCTGCGCGTATTCACCCAGGTCGTAGTAATCGTAGACGTCGTAACCCATCGAATTGCCGCCGAAGTTGGCGGCCTTGCTTGCCGGCGGCAGCCAGAGGGCGGTAAAACCGGCTTTTTTGAGCTCGCCAAGCTTCGTGGCAACGAAGAGCCACCAGGCGTGCTCCTTATCTTCTTCCCGCGGACAATCCCAGTAGAACGCCTGCATCAATACACCCATAAATTTTCCCCTTTCAATGAAGTGCAGTACTTCCCGATTTCAGTTGCCTTTGAAATGAAGCCGATAATTCTTTCTCCTCATCCCGTCCCATGAAACTCCGTTCAAGCCCGGTGGGAACCGGCTGTCCCCACTTATGCCGCTTGGCGATGCCGCCGGGGTTGTAGGGGAGCAGTTCGCACGGAGCGACGCTGAATTTCAGCAAAAAGCGGGCAATCCCCTCCAGGTTCTCTGCCGTTGCCGTGATCCCCGGCACCAGCGGCACTCTCGGTATCAGACGCTCACCGATCTGCGCGGCGAGTGCGGAAAAATTGGCCAGGATCAGTTCGTTGCCCTTACCGGTGAATTCAAGGTGGGCAGCAGGATCGATCAGCTTGAGGTCGAAATAAACCAGGTCGAGAAGGGGGAGAAGCTGTCGGCGGAAGTTGTCTAGATCGAAGAAACCGCAGGTCTGGATAGCGGTATGGAGATCCTCCTTTTTGAGAGCCGGGAGAACCTTTGCCAGGTAGCTGCCATGGAGGGCAGGTTCACCCCCGGAAAAAGTAACCCCACCGCCGGATTTCCGGTAAAAACAGGCGTCTGCTTTCAGGATGGCCACGAGTTCCTCGACCGGATATTCCCTGCCGACCAGTTTGCGTGCATTGGCAGGGCATTCTGCAGTACAGGCGCCGCAGAGTGTGCAGCGCTCCCGATTGAGGGCCACTTCAGGCGAAGCTTTTGTGGCGTCTTGTCGGCAGAGTCTCTGGCAGGTCAGACAGCTGATGCAGGTGCTCAAGTCCCAGCTGAGCTCCTGCTCGCTTCGCACCGCTTCCGGGTTATGGCACCAGATGCAGTCGAGCGGGCACCCCTTGAAAAAGACGGTTGTCCGGATGCCGGGGCCGTCGTCCATAGCACCGCGGCGGATATCGAAGATCAGGGGGCGTACCGTCATACCGTACCTGCTGCCATGAGTTGGAGACGCCGCGCCATATAGGCAAATTTGTAGAGGTAGTTGAGGTTCCCCTCCGGGGTTACCTCCTGGCGGAGCATGGAGCCGAGGATGTCCGGGTTGCCGCAGAGAAGAAAGTTCATCAGCGCTCTCCCGTCCTTGAAGATTACGGTCACGTGCGGGTTGGCAATCTCCTCTTCGGTCACCTCCATCACTTCATTGGCAAAAGTGGCTGCAACATTGATGGCATGATCGGTAGAGCGGAAGAGATAGCGACCCGAGAACCCGGCAATGTTTTTCCGGTAGTCGTGATCGAAAAAAAAGGCGACTTTCATTGCTTCCAGCAGGATTTTCAGGAACTCTTCGGCCAGTTCCGCCGAAAAGCACTCCTCCAGCTTTTTCAGGGCAATTTGCAGCGCCGGATTCGTCACGGGGTTCCTCCTTGCTGCTCGCTTGCCGGCAGCGGGATTGCCTTGCCGCTGCGGGTATCGTAGGCGGTACGGGTGATGATCTCGTCCTTCATCGGCTCGTTCAGGTCAGGGAAGTAGGCTGAATATCCGGAGACCCGCACCAGCAGATCCGGGTAGTTTTCAGGGTGGGCCTTGGCCTCCAGCAGTGTCTCGTAGGTTAAAAGGTCGAACTGGACATGCAGCCCGCCGCTTGCAAGGTAGGCGGCGATATAGGCGACAAAGCGTTCGAAGTCGGCCTCTGTCTCCACCGGTGCCATCTTCATGTTGAAGGCTGCTCCTCCCGGGACGTGTCGAGGGTCGATGGCGCCGACAACAGAGAGGCATTCGGGGAGAGACGTTGCTGCCTGCGAAACCGGGGTGATGCCGCTGGCGAAAACTTTCCCGGCCTTACGCCCGCTCGGGAGCGCTCCGGCGAGCTTTCCCTGGCCGGCGTGGTTGGTCATGGTCCAGTACGCCGGCCGGTAGCGGCCGCCGCGGTAGTTCACATATCCCTGGTATGTGTCATAGAGAAAGCGGAGCAGCCGCGTAGTATTGTTTACGGCAACCGGATGCGAGGTGCCGTATTTGGGAGTTTTGTTGGCCAGCCATGCACCGATTACCGTGTGCTTCCCTGAAAAGTCGTTCTTCATCCCCGCCAGAATCTGCCCCAGGGTGAAGCGTTTCTCCGTGAAGACTGTCTGTTCGATGGCGTTCAAGGAATCGACCACGTCGGCAAAACCGATATGAGTGGCGCCGGAGGAATTGTAGAGGGCGCCGCCAAAGACGAGATCTTTCCCCTTGTCCAGCGGTCCCTCGAAGAGGGCCGAGAGAAGCGGTGTCGGCAGCTTCTGCTGGTGGGTGTGCCCGAGGGCTTCGTTCAGGCTGACCGCCCGGGCGATGAGCCAGGAAAGCTGGCTCCGGAAGGCGCTCTCGAATTCGGCGTAGCTGGTGAATCCTTTCGGGTCACCGCTTTGCGGACCGATCTGTGCCTCGCCGGTGACGGGGCGTTTGCCGTTGTAGAGGGCAAGTTCCAGCGCTGCCGCGAGGTTTAGCATGATGGAGCTGGAGGCGTCATAACTGCGTCCGGCCGCTGACAGTTCCACGCAGCCGATGATCGCGTAGTCACGGGCATGTTCCAGGGCAATGCCCTGATTGGTGAGGGTGGCGATTGCCGCGAGGTCGTTGTAAAGCGCCGGCACCGAGCGGGTAGTCCGGATCACCGCCGCTACCCGGCGCAGCCAGGTTTCGCTGTTCTTCTCCGGGTGATAGCGTGCATTGACGCTCGGGTCGCGGGTCCTTAGCAGTTCCGTTGCCTTCAGCATCACGTAGGTGAGCTCGTTGACGGCATCCTCACCCTGCGCATCGACTCCGCCCAGAGTCACCGCCGGGACGGTTCCGGCCCCGCCGAAGAGTTCCTCGGCGGTCTCCGGCACCAGGTTGGTGTTGTCATTGAGTTTCAGCCAGAGGCATCCCACCAGTTCCAGCGCCTCGCGCACCGTCAAGGTCCCTTTGTCGATCTCCTCCCGGTACCAGGGATAGAGTACCTGGTCGAGCCGGCCCGGGCTGATCGCCATGTTGATATTCTCTGCATGGATCGCCACCTGCAGGAGCCAGAGAGAATTCACCGCCTCGCGAAAGGTGCGCGCCGGTTTGGCCGGAACCTGCGCGCAGACCGTTGCCATTGCCAGCAGGTTTTCCCGCCGCTCTTCCGATTTGGTGACTGCGGCGAGTTGTGCCGCCTTGCGGGATAGATTTGCCGCATAGGCAACGATCCCTTCGAGGGCAACAGCCATGGAGTCGTAAAAGATGGTTTTCTCTTCAGCCTCGATGTCCCCGGACCCTGCCGCTTTTGCGCCGCGTTGCCGGGATTCGGCGATCAGCCAGTTAACCCCCTTCTCCAGCACCAGACGGTAACAGGGGACCGTGTGGGAAATCGTCCCCGCTTTCCCGGCGAGAAAGAAGACTATTTTCTCAAAGAGCCTCATCTCCGGGGGATTCCCCTCACGCTTCCTGGTTGCTTCAAGAATGCTTTCCTCAAGCCAGTAGGGAAATATTTCAAGGTTGAGCTCTGACACTTCCTCTGCGGAGATTATTTGTGGATTCTTTTTCCGGCTGGACATCGTGTCGAGTTCGGGCCAGATGGTAAGGCCGGTCAGCTCCGGATAAACCGGCGCCCCAAATGGTTTTGACGTGGTACTGCCGGCCAGGAGGTTATCATCAAAAAACTGCGCCGACTTTTGCGACAGAAACGCTTTCACTGCCTGCGCATAGCGCTGCTGCATCGGCGCAACAGATGCTTCTGTCTTTTTCAGCGATGCAGTTACAAGTCGTGCCCGTTCGATGCACACTTCCGCCTTTGCCGCCAGCGTGCCCCGGCGCAAGCGGTCAAGCAACGGGAGATTATCCAGGGCAAATGCCGGCAGTCCCGCAGCCTCCGGTGTG
>JBBRBA010000093.1:0-9565 GCA_038206285.1 Geobacterales bacterium | reverse complement strand
AAGCGGAGCCGGTACAACGGCTGGAGCCTGTTTGGGAACAGCAACCGGTGGCGGCGTAGGTTTTGGCGCAGGGGCAGGGGCAGGGGCAGGGGCAGGGGCAGGGGCAGGGGCAGGGGCAGGGGCAGGGGCAGGGGCAGGGGCAGGAGCAGGAGCAGGAGCAGGAGCAGGAGCAGGAGCAGGAGCAGGAGCAGCTGCTTTTGCTGTTTTGCTTGTGCCGCCAAGCTGGAAATTAAGTCCAAGAGTGTACTCATAATTATAGACCACTGCTGGTTCCCAAAAGACTGACAGCATCCTGAAGTCGGTTCTTAATGCCACATTGTCCGACAGCGCAATTTTCGCACCTAAACCATAGCTGACTACGCCACTGTCATCGTAATTATGCGCATTGAAATAGGAGCGGAGGCCCCCACCGCCGACGGCCAGGAACGGGACAACCGAGCTTTGCGGGAACAGGTGGTAAAGTGCTTCCACCCTGTAATTGACCATGTCCATGGTATTGCCATAATTCTTGCCGTTAAGCCACTCTTTGGTATGGACGAAGTGAAGAAGCGCCTCCATGCCGAAGCGGTCGGTGATGTTGTAACCGGCCTTGAGCCCGTAGAGGATGTTGGTATCAATCGCCTGGGTGCCGTCATAATGGTAACCGCCGATTACCGGGGTAAGATTGAAGGCTCCTGCCCGGTTTTCTGCCTGTGCAGCTGATGTCCAGACGCAAAATACGGTCAAAGCTGCTAAAACTGTCAAACTTTTCTTCATGTAAACCCTCCTTTATCCCCGAAAGGGGCCTATTATTTTAAAAGTACGATTTTTTCTTTATAGCATATTAATCTAGGGAGTCAATAGGGGGGGGGAGGGCGAATATATTGCAAAAAGTGCAAAGACATTGAAAAATATTGACATTGTGAGCAACAAAAAGTTATAAAAAAACGTTTTTAGATCTGTAGCCAGAAATAAGTGAGGAGATTGCAAAATGGAGAAGAAAGAGTATATTTTCAGTTCGGAATCAGTATCTGAAGGGCATCCTGACAAGGTTGCCGATCAGATTTCAGATGCAATTCTTGACGCAATCATCGCTCAGGATCCAAAAGCCAGGGTCGCCTGCGAAACCATGGTGACAACCGGCATGGCGGTTATCGCCGGCGAGATTACAACTACTGCCTATGCCGACATGGCTGCCATCGTCCGGGAAACAATCAGGGAGATTGGCTACAACGATTCTGCCATGGGGTTTGACTGGGAAACATGCGCTGTACTCACCTCGATCGACAAGCAGTCTCCGGATATCTCCATGGGGGTTACCGAAGGCGAAGGGATGTTCAAGGATCAGGGGGCAGGCGATCAGGGGATCATGTTCGGTTATGCCTGCAATGAGACTGCCGAACTTATGCCGATGCCGATACTTCTCGCCCACCAGCTGGTTAAGCGCCTTGCCGATGTCCGCAAGTCAGGGGAGCTGCACTTCCTCCGTCCTGATTCAAAATCGCAGGTATCTATACGCTATGAAAACGACAGGCCTGTTTATGTCGATACGGTTGTTATCTCTTCCCAGCATACCCCTGATGTTTCCCATGACACTATCAAGGAAGGGATTATTGACGCAGTTGTGAAAAAGGTTATCCCGGCCGAACTGATGGATGCCAAGACACGCATTTTCATTAACCCGACAGGCCGTTTTGTTGTCGGCGGTCCCATGGGCGATTGCGGTCTTACCGGTCGCAAGATCATTGTTGATACTTACGGTGGGGCTGGTCGCCACGGTGGCGGTGCATTTTCCGGGAAAGACCCGTCCAAGGTTGACCGTTCAGCTGCCTATATGGGGCGCTATGTTGCCAAAAACCTTGTTGCTGCCGGTGTCTGTGAAAAGTGCGAGGTCCAGGTAGCCTATGCTATCGGCGTTGCTGAACCGGTATCGGTCATGGTGAACACTTTTGGCACAGGCACTATTGCCGAATCGCGCATCGTCCAGATCATCCGCGACGTTTTTGATCTTCGGCCGCGAGCAATCATCGAGCAGCTTGATCTTCTTCGCCCGATCTACAAGCTGACCGCTGCCTATGGTCATTTCGGCAGAGAGTTGCCGGAATTTACCTGGGAGAAAACGGACAAGTCGGAGATCATCCGGAGTAAGGCGGGTCTTTAGACAGGAACATAAATAATGATTTAAAGAGCCGGAGAGAATATCTCCGGCTCTTTCAGTATAAAGCAGTCACTCAGCCAGGAGGATTACGGGCAGGCAGGCTATGCTGCTACATAATTTTCTTCCGGCTGAATCTGTAGCCCACTCCCCGCACTGTCTGGAAATAGGCAGGATTTGCCGGATCCGGTTCAAAATATTTCCGGAAACGGACAATGAAATTGTCCAGGGTACGTGTTTCGACATCGGTAGAATAACCCCAGACTCTTTCAAGCAGTTCAGTTCTGCTGACAGCAGCGCCTTCTTTCTGGAACAATAGGGCGAGCATACGAACTTCAAGGTCGGTAAGATCGATTTCCCCTTGGGCTGTTCTTGCCCGGTAGGAGAGCAGAAAGACCTCATTTTCACCGAAGCGGTAGCCTTCTTCAATCGGTTCTGGCAGATACCACGATGAACGTCGGAGCATTCCCTTTACCCGCAGCAGAAACTCATTGAGGCTGAACGGTTTTGTCAGATAGTCATCGGCGCCGCTGGCAAGCCCTGTTACCCTGTCACCTTCTTCCGAACGTGCGGTCAGTATAAGAATCGGCACGCGCGAATCTGATTCCCGCACTTTGCTGCAGAGGCTGAAGCCGTCCATCCCCGGCAGCATGACATCAAGAATTATCAGTGCAAACCGGTCATAAGCCAACCGTTCAAGAGCTGCCTCACCACTCTCTACATGACTTACCCGACAGTTCTCCTGCTCAAGATTAAAGCAGATGCCGCGTGCCAGATGTATTTCGTCCTCTACCAGTAGAATATGAGGTTTTTCCATCATTTCACCTCAGCCGCAGGAAACGTAATGACAAAACTGCTGCCGTTCCCGCTGCCGGAGCTTTCGACTATAACCTTGCCCTTGTGCCGTTTGACGATCGATTTGACGATATAAAGTCCAAGCCCGGTCCCTCTGATGGTCTCTCCCGCCTCTCTTACCCGATAGAACATCCTGAAGATGTTTTTCAGCTCTTTGGCAGCAATGCCTCTGCCGTTATCGGTTACAGAAAGGGTACAGTTTTTCCCGCTCCTGCTTAAGGCAACGCAGACTTCCGGTGACCCCTGACTATACAGGAAAGCGTTTTCGATCAGGTTTCGCAGCACCATCTCCATCCCGTCGCCTTCTATTCTAGCAGATATTCCGGGTTCAATGTCACTGGTGAGACTGCCGCCGTCCGGAAGATGTCTGGTAAAATCCTCAATAAACCTGACAACAAAGCTGCTGAAGTCTATCAAAGGCAGTTCGCCTCCAGCAGGACGCTGCTCAAGCTTGGCAGCCATCAGGAAATTGCTTGTCAGGCAGTTGAGCCGTTCGGTATCAGCAAGCATGGTATCAAGAAAACGCTCCATTTTCCCGGCGTCGGGCTTGCGGAGTCTGATTGTTTCCAGGTGGAGGCGTATCGAGGCAAGGGGAGATTTGAGTTCGTGGGTAATCTGGGAGATAAAGGTTTTCTGCTCGGCATAAAGGCGCGACTGCCGTCTCCAGTAAATGAAGATAACGTAAAGACCGACCAGTACAAGGGCGAGCATGATGATCCCACCTGCCAGTACCGGCCAGTTCAAATGTTGCGGAACGAGTTCCGGACGGTACTTTTCTGCCAGTTCCCGCAGTTCGTAGTGCCGCCCAAGAAACCAGATAATCCAGAGTACCAGCAGTACAATCCAGATAATCTGGACAACAATCAGGGTTATTATCGGGTTAAATATATATTTAAGTCGCTGCATACTTAATGATTATCATCCGCATAACGGCATTGCAATCTCTTTCACTTTGCCGCAGCCTTAATTATCAGTAGTTAAATTAAAAAAAACTTGTCAATTATTACTGGAAAGTCTATATTTCCGACATGCCTGCCAAGCCGATTCACCCCCCTATCAGCAGAAACGAAGCCGTGAGCAGGAAAACTGTTATCTTTATCCAGCTGATTCTTACAGTGAGTCTGACCACTCTTGGCCTGCGATTACCAGCGGCAGCCGGGGTTTCAGTCGACTCGGGCAAACCAACGCCGCGTCCAAAGGCGGTAATTAACAGTCAGATTAAAACCTGCAAACAGATTGTTAAGCCTCTTGCGGAAAGAGTTACTTTTATCCCGGAAAGAGTTTTTATTGACAACGCTCCGGAATCATTAAGACCAGTATGTCTGTATTCTGTCTATCACCGCAACTGCACCAGCATTTTCAGCAGCACACCCCGTGCCCCGCCGTCAAGTTCATTTTCTGGCTGAATTCCTGCACTCTGTCTTGCCAGGCAGAATAATTTGCATCCAGTGACAAAGCGTCCGGCATGACAGCGCCGCCTCTATTAGACTGCTTTTGTATTTCAGCAACTGCTTCATGCCTTTGAGAATACAGCTGACGAGGTTAAGCCATGGCGAATCTATCAATTGTTATTCCGGTATATAATGCAGAAAAAACCATTGAATCGCTCTGCAATACACTTATTGCCCTTTATTCGGAGCAACACTCACTTGAGATAGTGCTGGTCAATGACAACAGTCGTGACAGCTCCGATCTGATCTGCAGGCGGCTGCATGAAACTTTCAAAGAAACAATAACTTATATCATGCTGTCGCGGAACTTTACCGAGCACAATGCCGTCATGGCCGGGCTTAACAGCGTAACAGGCTCTTTGTGTGTGATCATGGATGATGATTTCCAGAACCCGCCGGAAGAGGTTAAACTGCTAGTCGACGAAATAGAAAAAGGCTATGACGTCGTCTACAGCAATTATTCGGCGAAAAGGGACAGCCTTTTCCGCAACGTTGGCAGTCTGTTCAACGACAGGATGGCGAATATGATCCTGCAAAAGCCTGCCGGACTCTACCTGTCAAGTTTCAAGATCATGAACCGGTTTATGGTGAATGAGGTTATCAAATATACCGGTCCCGATCCTTATATCGATGCGATCATTCTCAGAAGTACTGACAGTATCGGTACGGTTGAAGTATGCCATAACAAACGGAAGCACGGCAGATCCGGCTACACCTTGGGGAAATTGATCTCGCTCTGGGGCAACATGGTTGTCAGCTACTCGCTTATTCCGCTGCGGATCATAGGTATCATCGGTATTATCCTGGCCGTTTACGGGGTAATCATGGGGGCTGATGTCATGATCGGCTACCTGATCCCGAGTGTCGAAGATATGACCGAGTATGAAACCCTGACGGCAGTTATCGCTTTTTTCCGGGGATTCCAGTTGCTGGCAATAAGTGTCGTCGGTGAGTACGTCGGGCGGATCTACCTCTCGCTGAATGCCGATCCGCAGTTTGTGGTGCGGGAGAAGCTTGCTGCCCGTAACAAGGCTGAAATCTTATCGATTCAAAAGGCACGGGCATATAATGGAAAAGACAGAAGGTTTATCACCCCGACTTAAGGCCCCTTGTTCCGGCCATCTTTCCGGCTTTCTGCCGGGAATCTCAACGGAAGATTGCCGCGAAATCTGCCGTTCCCGCAACGTCAAGGCAGCACTGCACTCCGACCGGCATCTTGACCGATGGGTATCAAACGCACTTTTGTCGCCCAAGCTTAAG
Organism: Geobacterales bacterium; assembly: GCA_038206285.1. Lineage (GTDB taxonomy): Bacteria > Desulfobacterota > Desulfuromonadia > Geobacterales > DSM-12255 > VEOV01. Next base: position 3,865 of record JBBRBA010000093.1, on the reverse strand, counting down.
GTCAGCACTATTTCACTGCAACAGATGCAAAGGTGGTCGGTTGATGCTGAAAGCGGCAATATTTGTCATGAAGCAGCGAGTTTTTTTACGCTTACAGGTATCCATGTCCGCCACAGAACCCTGAAGGGAGATATTGAGTGGGATCAGCCGATAATCGATCAGCCTGAAATAGGAATCCTGGGGATTATTGTCAAGAGGATAAACGGTGTGCTGCACTTCTGCCTTCATGCCAAGGAGGAGCCGGGCAATATCAACTCTGTGCAGATTTCGCCAACCATTCAGGCAACTTACAGCAACTATACCAGGGCTCATGGCGGCGGCCCGCCACAATTCATAGATTATTTTCTCGATAAGACAAAAGGGCGGATTATATTTTCAAAGCTGCAAACGGAAGATGGCGGCAGGTTTCTTTATAAATCGAACAGGAACATGATTGTTCAGGTGGATGACCAGGAACTGGAGACACTGCCGGCAGGGTTTATCTGGGTCACCCTGCGCCAGATCGGGCGGCTTTTGCAGAAAGATAATCTTGTCCATGCCTGTACCCGAAGTATCCTTGCTTCTCTGATTGTTCCGGAATGCCTGTCCGGCAGGACTAAGAGCCCGGCCGGCAGACTCGGCCTCAGCAGGAATGGCAGTTCTCCGGGCGAAATTGTTCAATGGCTTGATGATCAGAAAGCGGTAAATCATTTTCTGATTAAACGCCTGGGGCTGAAGGCTCTCAAGGAGTGGAGCATGGATCGTGACGGCTCCTTCTCGCACGAAGAGGGGCGTTTCTTCAGGGTCGTCGGGATTGATGTGGAGTCGAGCGAGCGGGAGGTCTCCATCTGGAATCAGCCGATACTTGATAACCCCGGCACAGGAATAATCGGCATTCTTACCAAAATGGAAAGCGGGGAGCGCTATTTTCTGATGCAGGCAAAAGCAGAGCCTGGAAACAGAGGAATAGTACAGATCGGGCCGACGGTTCAGTTTACTCCCGGCAATTACATCGGCAACAAGAAACTTCCCAAGCCGTTTCTCTATGATGAATTCTGTTTTCCGGAGAAGTTGCAGCTGCTGAATGAAAGCATTCAGAGTGAGGAGGGAGCAAGATTCTACAAGGAGTCTCACATCCACAGAATACTTTCCTTGCCTGAAGGAGTCGAGTTGCACCCCCCCGCAGAATTTTACTGGATATCCCAGACGGCGATTCATTTTGTCATCAGTCTGGGTGAAACCGTAAATTCCTGCGCCAGGAGCGTACTTTCGCTCATGCTCTACGAGGAGCAGCGGCAATGAAGAAAAAGAGAGCGCTGCCGTCCAGAGCCGACTTTCCGGCCGTTACCTTAGCCGCTGAACTGAATCCTGCAGCTGTCATGACTGAAAAAAATGCTTCGCTCTCTTCGCCGGAAACCGGCAGGCAGGATCTTTATTTGATCCTGGCTCTGCTGGCAGCTGCTTTTGCCGTCCGCCTCTATTCGCTCCAGTTTTTTCATGTCATCCCGACCGACGGTACCAGTTATGCGCTGACTGCCAGGGCGGTTGCGCATGGTGACTGGCACGGTGTCGGGACGTACGGTCTTTATCCGCTGCTGATAGTCGTTGCCAACTGGTTTGTCAATGATCTGGAAACTGCCGGCAGAATGGTTTCCGTTATTTACGGATCTTTCCTCGTTGTCCCGCTTTACTTCCTGGGTAAAACGCTCTTCTCCCGCAATATTGCGATTGCCGCTTGCCTTATAACCATAGTCTGGCCATCCATGGTTTCATATTCATGCGAAGTTGTAACCCAGGCGACGTATACTACGCTGCAGCTTGCGGCTGTTTATTGCATCTGGCGGGCATTCATGATGCCAACTGTTCTCAGCGGCTGCATGGCCGGCCTGTTCATGGGGCTAAGCTATCTGACCCGTCCCGAAGCAATTCTGCTGAGTGTCGTTATCCCGGCGGCGCTCTGCCTTTTCAGCTGGCAGGACCTTCGGGGAAAACGGCTGTTTTTCTGGACATATATCGGTTCTTTTTTGCTGTTATTTACGATTAATATGCTTTTAGTGCATCATGTGAGCGGCGAGTGGCAACTGTCGGCAAAAACAGACAGCGCTCTCAACGATGCTCTCAGCTACTATCTGAATATACCGGATATAAATTATATCCCCGGCTACGAGCCGAAAGGTTATCTTGATATTATCAGAGAGCATCCGGCATTCCTCTGGAAAAATTCACTGGTCAATCTGCTGAAAGTCTGGCAGACAATGCTTCCTCTGCCGCTCTGGCTCCTGTTTTTTGCCGGGTTTTTATCCGGAGGTTTTGCCAGGGAAATGAACAGGATCAGACTCTTTCTGCTTGCCACCTTTGCCCCGTTAGCAGTAATTATTGTCTTTTACTACATCGACGGCGGTTACATTCAGGCGTATCAGCCGGTGATGTTTCTTTTTGCGGCAGCCGGTTTTGCAGCGGTTGAGGATAAGCTCAACGGGTATCTTCCGCATAATGTGCAAGTCGGCACTGCTCATCTTCTGAAAAGGGCGCCGCTGCTTCTGCTGGCAACGGCAATATATGCTGTCGCGCTTTTTGCACCGCAAATCCGCAAGGATATATCTGACGCAGAATATAAACCGGAAATGGATGATTGCAGACGTGCAGAAAAGCATATCGGGCTGTTGCTTAAAAATAATCTTCCTGCGGGAAAGATCATGACCCGCTGGGCGCGGATTGCATTTTATGCTGAACGGGAGTGGGTCAATGTGCCGGCAGGGGTTGAGTTAGAGGAGGTAATCAGGACGGCAAGAGATAACAGCGTACGGTATCTGATTGTTGACGACATGCTTTATGGGATGCGCCCAAAGTTGGGATTGGAGATATTTGCCCCATTTGCGGACAAGGCGACGCCGCCAGGGCTATTATTCAATAACAATCCAGGCCTTAGGGTCAAAGGACTCCACCCTTTTCTGGTCTACACCGACCCCGACAAAGTGGGGGTAATCGTTTATGAAATACCGCCTGAAAAATCCTGAAGGGAGAGCCGGCAAAGGACTAGTGCGAGTCGGCGTTCTCGGCTGTTCCGATATAGCGCGCCGCAGATTTATTCCGGCGCTGGCGAAGTGCGGCAGGGCAAAGCTTGCTGCCGTTTCGAGCCGCTCTCCGGCAAAAGTCGGAGTTTTTGCCGCCGGGACCAACTGCCTGAGGCTCACCCACGAGGAGCTGCTTGCTTCTCCGGCAGTTGACCTGATATACCTCTCTCTCCCCAATCATCTGCACGAGGAGTGGGCGATACGTGCCCTTGAGTCGGGAAAACATCTCATCTGCGAAAAACCTTTGGCCACTTCCCTGCTTGCTGCCGAAAGAATGCTCTCTGCTGCCGCAAAACATGACCGTCTGCTTTATGAAAACCAGATGTTTCTTTTCCACCCGCAGCATGCTGCAGTAAAATCATTGATCACCAGCGGCAGGTTGGGGCGGATAACAGCGCTCCGCTGTTTTTTCGGGTTTCCGTTTCCCTCTGCCGGGGATTTCAGACTCGACCCAGAGCAGGGTGGCGGTGCCTTTCATGACCTGGCGCGTTACCCTCTTGGCGCGGCACTCCATTTTCTTGAGGGTCCGCCGGCCGGTTTTCGCGGCCACGCACTCTGGCGCGATGATCTGAATATTGCCGTGCATGGTACAGCTTTGACAGCTGCCAGAGCGAGCTTCAGTTTTTCTATCGCCTTTGGCCAGCAGTACGAATCTTTCTACGAAGTAGTCGGCTAATCGGGTAAAATCAGGGTGGAACGGGCTTTTACTACGCCGCCTGACTATGAAAACCGGATTATGCTGACAACCGGGGGGAGTGTTACCGAGATTCCGGTTCCTCCTGCGGATCATTTCCAGCTGATGATCGACAGCA
>JBBRBA010000092.1:0-9892 GCA_038206285.1 Geobacterales bacterium | reverse complement strand
GGGGGGCGGCGCAGCTCCTTGAGATGGAGCTTGCCGAGGATGATGAGTTGCGCGAATGTACCCGGGTTGTTCTCAAGGAGGTCCAGCGGGTAAACCATATCGTCGAGGAGCTTCTGGATCTTGCGTCACCGCGCAAGCTCAATCCGGTCGGTGTCAATCTGCACAAGATCCTTGCCCATATTGTGTTCCTGCAGCAGCAGGCGAGCGGAGGCAAATCGATAGCTTTCCAGCGGCATCTTGACCCGAGCATCCCGGCTATTCTCGCTGATGAGGGACGTCTTACCCAGCTTTTCCTTAATCTGATCAAGAATGCTGTCGAGGCGGTAGGTGAATCAGGGACTATTGAAATTTCAAGCCGGATTGTTTCCGAGTACAGCATGACACAGAAAGGGGAGCGTCGCTCCCGCATGGTGGCCATAGAGGTAGCCGATGACGGCGCCGGTATGACGCCGGAAGAGCTGGAGCATCTTTTTACCCCTTTTTACACGACAAAAGAGAGGGGAACCGGTCTAGGGCTTGCTATCTGCCAGAAAATTGTAGCCGAACATCGCGGCATGATAAGAGTTGATTCGCAGGAAGGGAAGGGGACAACCTTCACGATAATGCTGCCGTTGGTGCAATGAATACCCTCTAGTGCCTAAAGAGTGAACAACCGAGGTTACAAATGTATATAAACAGAATACTGGTGGCAGATGATGAAGAGAGCATGCGTTGGGTGCTTTCGAAGGCGCTGCGCAAGAAGGGATTCACCGTCGAATTGGCCAGGGATGGGGATGAAGCGCTACGTCTGATCCGTTCGGAAAGTTACGACCTTGCCATCCTAGATATAAAAATGCCCGGGATTTCGGGCCTTGACCTTATTGACAAGGTGCGTGAACTAAAGGCTGATCTGCTGGTGGTTATCATGACTGCCGAAGCCGGAATGAAAAACGCAGTAGAGGCGATGAAGCGGGGTGCCTACGATTATCTGACCAAGCCGTTTGATCTTGATGTTATGGATGCCATCATCGAGAAGGCAAACCGCGCCCGGGAGATGACGCTGCAGGTGTCAACCCTGAAAGATGAGCTGAAAGAGCATTATCTGCTTGAAAACGGCATTATCGGCAACTCTGCACCGATGCGTGAAGTATACAAGACCATCGGCAAGGTGGCGCCCAGCGACATGACGGTGCTGATTCAGGGGGAGTCCGGGACAGGGAAGGAGCTGATTGCCAAGGCCATCCATTATAACTCCAGACGCCTTGTCAAGCCTTTCATTGCCATGAACTGTGCCGCCATTCCGAAAGAGCTGCTGGAGAGTGAGCTGTTCGGCCACGAAAAAGGAGCTTTTACCGGGGCAATCGAGCGCAAGCCGGGTAAATTCGAGCAGGCGAATGGCGGCACAATCTTTCTCGACGAGATCGGGGATATGCCGCTTGATCTGCAGGCAAAAATACTTCGCGTTCTGCAGGAAAGGGAGATAACCCGTACCGGCGGCAGTCAGAACATAATAGTTGATGTCAGGATTGTCGCCGCCACTAATCAGGACCTGCAGCAGCTTGTCCAGCAGCGGCTCTTCAGGGAGGACCTGTACTACCGTCTCAATGTCGTGCCGATTAACCTGCTGCCGTTACGTGAAAGACGGGAGGACATACTCCTTCTTGTCGATCATTTCATGCAGAAAACCTGCGCCGACCTTGACATACAACTGAAAAAAGTAGACCCGGCGGCTCTGGACAGGCTTGTAGCCAACGGCTGGCCGGGAAATGTGCGGGAGCTGGAAAATGTTATCAAAAGAGCAGTGATTCTTTCTTCTGATCCGCTGCTTACACTGGATGACTTCCCGGTGTTGACATCAGCGGCAGAAAAGAGTAGCGCAGGTGATGACCTGTCACTGGAGGCGCTGGTTGACAGGAAATTGCGCGCATGTTTTGTGAACGTGGAGAAGCTGGATAAAGGCGATATTTACAATATGGTGATAGAGCAGGTCGAGCGCCCGCTGATCAGCTTTCTGCTTGAAAAAACCCGTTGGAATCAGGTGCGTGCCGCCAACATCCTCGGAATAAACCGCAACACTCTCCGCAAAAAGATCACTGATCTCGGCATAGAGATAAAGAAGGAGTGACGGCAGTCACTCTCTTGCACTCATCTTCAGACCCTCTTTGACCGGACTTCAATCACCAAAACCTCAACGTAGCTGCGTTTATGCCCTTTGGGTGCTACGTCTGCGGTTTGTCTCAATCAGTTCAGCCAAACATGGCCTAAATCTGCGCGCAATTTACGGTTCCCTTGGTTCTGTTTTTTCACTGTTGTCCTTCTTTTTAGCCCCTCGATCCTCGAGAGAGCATGAGTCTGACATTCAGGTCTGAACGCCCATTTTCGGCAGGATGTATCTGTTCAACACGTACCAGAAAATCACAACCCCGCCCAGCAGCAGTAAATCTTTCATCAGTAACCTCCCACGTTTTTTCAAGCTTAGCACACATTCAGTAAATAATATATATGATTTTGTTTAACAGGTGTGCAGTGATTTGAGCCGAGGCCTTAATAATTAGGGTATTTCGGCTTGGACTTTGCTAAAATAGCAACAGCATATTAAAAGCAATCTGTTTTGATCGAGGACAGATATGAAACGGTTATCCTGTCAGCTTCTACGGCAGTGGTTGTCTGCCGGCATATTTATTTTCTCAGCCATTGTCTGTGGAACAGCATGCCTGTCAGCTGTTTCTGCTGCTGATACCCTGACGGTGACTATAGTCGGGTCAGGTTCAGTCAACAGCACACCGTCTGGCATCGCCTGTACGAGCGGTATCTGCAGTGCTTCTTTCAGCAAATATTCCGGAATAGCACTGGATGCAACAAAAACCTGGAAATCGCTAAATGGCGTGTTTAGCGGAGGATGCAGCGGCACAGGCAGCTGCTTTTTCAATATTGACGGTGAAACCGCGGTAACAGCGACATTCGCCCCGAACTATGAGGTAACGGTGCTTGGCGGCTCACTTTTCGAGTTTACTACCCTTGCGGCAGCATATGCCGCTGCAGATTCAGGCAATCAAATCGCAGCGCACGTTTACACTTTCAACGAAGATCTGATACTTGACCGAGCCATAGGGTTGATTTTTAACGGTGGGAGAGGTTTGCCCGGCGATACCTATTATCTTGCCAATAGCGGTTATACCACCCTGCAGGGTTCTCTTGAAATTCAAAAGGGCTCTCTTGACGTTGATTCCCTCATAATTCAGTAGTTCTTGCCGGAGTATTGATGCCGATCACAGTTTTTGATGCGATACGGGGCAATATAAGCTCTTTTCTCGGCGGCGCCGCGGTTGACCTCTTCCCGGATGAAGGGGCCTCCGCTTCCGCGGAATCCGGGATTCATGAACGACTGACCATTGAAGAACGATCATATGTTTTTATCGCCGACCGCCCCTGTCTCCCCTTCACCCAGGCTGAAAAAGGGTTCTGCCGCGAACTGCTGACCGCTTTCGCCGGGCTTTATAGCGGTTTCAATCTGGAGGGGTACGCAGCTCATTTCCGCACGGCACTGCTGGCTTCCATCATGGACATAACAGTGGCAAGATCCCTGAGAGGCGATAACAGCAAGGGGTTCTGGCCGATCCAGCAGCTTGTCCAGCTGCTCAAGAATCTTTCCTATCAGCGCTACGAGGGGAAACCGGCAACCACCGGCTTCATTGTCCACCGGACAACCCAGCTGAAAATCCGTTCGCTGGTTCGCCAGCGCCAGCATGCCATATTCCTGCTCCAGCCGCCGCAACCCATCTCCACAACTTTTTTCGCCAATCCGCTTACCTACCGCTATATAGACGGTTCCAACCTTTTTTTCCTCACCAATATCCAGATGCAGGTGACCGGGGTCGTCAGAGTCGGCTCTAATGTGGTAAAGAGCAATGTGGAGCAGCTGACCCAACGGGAACTGTTTTCCATAGTCAGCCGTGCCGGCGCCGCAGCTTTTGCTATTACGGTGAATGAGGCGTCGGAAATCGAGGTGCTTACAAGCCCGGCCAAGATACTGATCAGGCGCAAAGGGGGCTGGTCAATTTTTGACCCGGACATCTTCCGCTCGTTTCTGGCCGACAGTATTGAACCGACTTCGGCCGACGACCTGCTCTGGACCCTATATGCCCTTTCCAAGAGCAGGCACGGCACGGTTGTCATGATTCACAGCGGCGGAGCGAAGCAGCTTGCATCGCTGAAGAAGGGGTCGGTGGGGGGTAATGACCCGGTCGGCCGCCTGCTCATCAACGGTGTTAAGGGGCGGACGATAACCGAGCTTAAGCACGCCGGCACTTTGCTGCGGCTGCTTTCAGCAGACGGCATCAGCGTTTTCAGCCGTAGCGGCAAACTGGTGGAAACCGGTTTCATCATTGACACCTCCCATGCGCGCGAGGTGGTTACCGGCGGCGGCAGAACCACTGCCGCCAGTGCCGCCTCTTTTTTCGGCAGGGTGATCAAGGTCTCCCAGGACGGGCCGATCGAGCTGTATGACAACGGCAGGCTGATCTACCGTTTTGGTTGATTCCTTGACAGTTAACATAATTCCTCCTCAGGTGAGAAGTTTACAATTCTCAGGAAACGTGCTAAAAGCAGCTTCACAGACAAAAGAGCAATCATCTTGTGGCCATATTACTGGAGTTGGGGGGACGATGAAAGAGTTTCTGGATAGTTTGGCGAGAGCCTGCAGGGGAGCTTTAATGCCGGCATTCTTTTTCGCTGTGGTCTCCTCCGCCGCGATAGCAATTGCCACCGAGGGGGGCGGAGGTGCCTACCCCAACGGCGCCGAGGATTTCATGGCCGGAGCCGTGCCGCCGCCGGGTAACTATTTCATCAACTATGTCAACTATTACTCCGCCGACAAGTTCAAGAACAACAACGGTGATAACGTCGACGGCTTCAAACTGCAGGTGGCTGCCGACGTCCTCCGTTTTATTCATGTGACGGACAAGCAGGTTCTGGGAGGCTTCTGGGCGATGCACGCCTTTATCCCGCTGGTCTACATGGATGTTAAATTGGAACCATCATTTACCGGTGCTCCTGTTCAGCTTAATGACAGCAGAGGAAGTCTGGGCGATATCATCGTCGACCCGTTCATCCTCTCCTGGCACGGTCCCAACTGGCATGCAGCGACCGGCGTGGATATCTTCATCCCCACCGGCAACCATGACAAGTCACACCTGGCCAACGTGGGCAGACACTACTGGACCTTCGAGCCGATTATCGCCGCTACCTTTCTCCCTGGCGCAGGATTTGATATCTCTGCCAAGCTGATGTACGACATCAATACGAGAAACAACGATTCGACAACTCCGGGGGTCTCGAAATACCGCTCCGGCCAGGAATTCCACATGGATTATGCTGTCGGTAAAAAGCTGGGAGATTTCACCGCCGGCCTTGCAGGTTACTACTATCGGCAGATGACGGATGACGAAGCCGATGGCGTAAAGGTCAGCGGCAACAGAGGGCAGGTGGCGGCATTCGGCCCGGCGCTCAAGTATGATTACAAAAACATGAGTCTGAGCCTCAAGTACCTGTTCGAGACCGAGGTCCGCAACCGGCCCCAGGGGGACAACCTCTGGTTCAAATTTGTCTACGCCTTCTGACGGTCTGTTTCGAAAACTCATTGGTGAAGTCATGCAAGCCCCCGGCAGAAAAAGCAGCCGGGGGCTTATTTGTTCAGACGGACCAGCGAAGTTCGGGACGTGCAATTTCTACTTGACGGCATATATCCACTTATGTATATTGAAAATCATTATCAATAAGGATGATCGATGAAACTTTCCAAAAAACAGGTTTTTCTGGATTTCGCCGCGGCCAAAGGGCTCAAGTCGACCAGGCAGCGGGACATCATTCTCGACTGTTTTCTCTCCCTGCCGCAACACTTAAGCACTGAAGAGCTGTACCTGAAACTCAGGGAGAGCAATCCCGGAATCGGTTATGCCACCGTTTATCGTACCCTCAAGCTCTTTGCCGAGTCTGGCATTGCCCGTGAAATACAGTTCGGTGACGGTCAGACGCGGTATGAGCATCTCCATGTCGGCGAACATCATGATCATCTTGTCTGTACCCGCTGCGGGGCGATAATAGAATTTGAAAATGAGACGATTGAAAAATTGCAGCGAGAAGTTGCTGATCAGCATGGCTTCATTATTCAGAATCACAAACTGGAACTTTACGGTGTCTGTGCGGCCTGCAACCGCTGATTTTTTTTATTGAAGAAGTGAAAATGAATATCAAATACAATACCGAGTGGAAAGGTTAATGAAGACTTATGAGTGAAGCCGCCGTATTGCAGCAGAAAGTAAGGCGGATTGCCTTGGTGGGCAATCCGAATGTCGGCAAGAGCGTACTGTTCAATGCGCTTACCGGCGCGTATGTAACGGTGTCCAACTATCCCGGCACTTCGGTCGAGGTGTCACGCGGAACAGTATCGATTGACGGGGTGGAGTGCGAAATAATCGATACCCCGGGGATGTATGCCCTGCTGCCGATTACCGAGGAGGAGCGTGTCGCCAGAGAGCTGCTCCTCAAAGAGTCACCCGAAGTTGTTATTCATGTGCTGGATGCCCGCAATCTTGAACGGATGCTCTCAATGACCATCCAGCTGATCGAGGCGGCTCTGCCGACTTTGCTGGTAGTAAACATCATGGATGAAGCAGAACTGATGGGGATCAAAGTAGATACGCAACTGCTGCAGGAAAGACTGGGTATTCCGGTTATTGCCGCTGCTACCGCCAGAAAACGTGGTATTGCCGAAATCCGTCGGGCGATTGTAGAGTACCGCTCTTTTACACCCCCCGGTTTCATTTATTCACCCCGGCTGGAGCAGGATATTGCCGCAATTGTAGCGCTGTTAGGGGCGAAATATCATATCTCCGCCAAAGCAGTCGCTCTTTTGCTGTTGCAGGGGGATGACGAAGTCGCCGGACTGGTGGCAAGCAGTGAAGCAGACAATGCCGAAGCAGTTGCCGCCATGGTAAAGCTGAAACGGTTTGAGCGGCGTGAGTCGTTCCATCTTGATCTCTCCATGGAGAGAAAAGCCGTTGTCCAGACTCTGCTTGACGACGTGCTGATATTGCCTGAAAAGCGCAAAGTCACGATGGGTGAGCGATTGTCCTCTCTGGCAGTAAGGCCGCTTACCGGGGTGCCGCTGCTGCTGGCGGTACTCTATTTCGGTCTGTACAAGTTTGTCGGCGATTTCGGTGCAGGCACGCTGGTTGATTTCCTGGAAAAAAAGCTCATTGAGGGTTATTTCAATCCGTTTGCCATCAAGCTGGTGCAAGCGGTTATCCCATGGGAGATAATTCAGGAACTGTTTGTCGGCGAGTACGGCATTATTACACTCGGTCTGCGCTACGCCGTCGGCATCATCCTGCCTATTGTGGCGACCTTTTTTCTGTTTTTCTCCGTTCTTGAGGACAGCGGCTATTTCCCCCGCCTGGCGCTGCTGGTTGACCGTCTCTTCAAGAAAATCGGACTGACCGGGCGGGCGGTCATCCCGATGGTGCTCGGTTTCGGCTGCGACACCATGGCAACCATGGTCACCCGAACGCTGGAAACGGTGCGCGAACGGATCCTGGCGACACTTCTGCTGGCCCTTGCCATTCCCTGTTCGGCACAGCTTGGGGTGATACTGGCCCTGCTGTCGAAAGCTCCCGGAGCGCTGCTCGTCTGGAGTGGCTGTCTGCTGCTGATCTTCCTTGTTGTCGGCTTTCTTGCCGCCAGGCTGATGCCGGGAGAGACGCCGATGTTTTACATGGAGCTGCCGCCGATGAGGTTGCCGCAGCTGGCCAATATTCTCACCAAAACTTACACCCGGATGCAGTGGTACTTTCTGGAAATAATGCCGCTGTTTGTTTTTGCCTCAATACTGCTCTGGCTGGGGAAGATAACAGGTTTCTTCGAAAAAGCCGTTGAAGCGCTCAGCCCGCTGATGGCGGCGCTCGGCCTGCCGCGTGAGGTCGCTGTTGCCTTCATCTTCGGTTTTTTCCGGCGCGATTATGGCGCTGCCGGTCTCTATGATCTGCAGGGCAAGGGGGGGCTTGATCCACGGCAGCTTACCGTTGCGGCAGTTACGCTGACACTTTTTGTCCCTTGTATAGCTCAGTTTCTGGTAATGAAAAAAGAACGGGGTTTGAAGGTAGCGACCCTGATCGGCCTTTTTGTCTCGGTTCTGGCCTTTGGCAGCGGCTGGCTGTTGAATCAGTTCCTGCTTCTTACGGGGATATTGTAGGGGTAAACCTTGTGTTTGCCCGAACAGAGCGGTCTCAAGGATCGCCCCTAGAGGATGAATAATTATGACATGCGGATTCTGCGGACATGAATTTGCTGAAGAAGAAGGCATCAGGGGGTGCGGAGCGTGCGGACTTCCGGGGAAGTGTCATATGATCCGCTGCCCGAAGTGCAATTATGAAAACCCCCTTGAACCGGAGATGTTGAAAAGATTACGAAAAATATTTGCCAAAGGAGCTGATAAATGAAACTGACTGACAGGGCGGAAGAGATACTGGAATCGATGTGGATAGCAATCGAGGAAGAGGGACAGGGCTTCGCCGACCTGGAAGTGCTCGGCTTTGCAGTTGAAGACCAGGCGCTGCAGGAATTGATGGCTCTTGCCTGTATAAAGGTTGACGGCAGCAGGGCGCAGTTTCTTCCTGACGGGCGGGTGGAGGGGGAGAAGACCATCCGCCGCCATCGTCTGGCAGAGCGGTTGATGATGGATGTTTTCAATATCCAGGGTGACAGTGCCGAGAGCAAAGCGTGCCAGTTTGAACACCTGCTGGATGACGGGGTTGACATCAAACTCTGCACCATGCTCAATCACCCGGCCACCTGTCCTCACGGCAAAAGGATTCCGCCGGGAGAATGCTGTGAAGAGGCCAGAAAGAGCGGTGATCTTGGCGTTGTCCCGCTTACGGAGCTGAAACCGGCAGAGGCGGGGGAGATTGCCTATATCCTTACCGAAGACAACAAGAAGATGCAGAAACTGATGGCAATGGGGGTACTCCCGGGCAACAGCATCGTGCTGATGCAGTCATTCCCGTCATATATCTTCCGGGTTGGCTATTCCGAGTTTGCCATTGATACTGCCATGGCAAAGGAGATTTTTGTCAGAAGGTGATAGTGTCCCGTAGACTCTGGCAGGCAGGGGGAAACCCCTGCCTTTTTTGAACCAGGCAAATGAAAATGAAAATCATTATACATTACCTGAAGCGATAGAATAACCGTCGCTGTGGATTAATGCATAGAAGAGAGGATCTGCCAGTGAAGGGAATTTTTTTGACAATGATTATAGTGACGATGCTTGCCGCAACATCAGCTTTCGCCGCGCACCCTCTGGTGAGCGATGACAGCGGTACCCATGGCAGCGGCAGGTATCAGCTGGAAATAAATGGTGAAACCGCTATTGACAGGCTGCAGCGGGTCGATGGGGAGACGAAGACGGTGGCGACACAGTTGGCAGCTATTATCTCGGTTGGAATCGGCGAAACCGTTGATCTGGTTGCAGCGATACCCTGGCAGTGGAACCGCGTCAAAGAAAACGATTTCCTTGCCATGGATGGAAAGGGCACAGGAGATACTTCGTTGGAGCTGAAATGGCGTTTTTTCGAGCGAGATGGTTCCAGCCTGGCAATAAAGCCGGGGTTGACGCTTCCTACCGGCGCTGAAGGTCGCGGCCTGGGGAGCGGCAGGCTCTCCGGCGGTGTCACCATGATCGCCACCCAGGAGCTGGCGCCGGTTACCATTAATCTGAACCTGTCGTATTTCCGTAATGAGTTTGGCCGCGAAGCTGACAGCCGGACCAGTCGCCGCGACATCCGGCGTGCCTCCCTGGCGGTGCAGGCTGAAGTCGTAAAAAACCTCCGGCTGGCAGGTGAAGTCGGGCTGGAGACCAACT
>JBBRBA010000091.1:0-10114 GCA_038206285.1 Geobacterales bacterium | reverse complement strand
GTCCGGGCTCATCACGGGGAAACTTCTCCCCGGCAATAGGCTCGACCTCAAGGGAAATGCCGCTCTTGCCAAAGGGGGGCTCATTTGGCGCGCTGAGGGCCAGGAGTTTACTGCTGCCCTGGAGACAACGGAACTCGCCTTCGGCTGGCGCACAGGTGTCTGGCAAGGTGGCGCCGGTCTGCAACAGCTTAGCGGTCAGGCTGCGGCAACCGGGGTATACACGGCAAACGGGAAGCGGATCACCCTGAACCGCTCCACCTTGCGCCTCGATGCAGGCCAGCAGAGCATGCGTGCCGCGCTCGACCTGGCGCTGGCAGGTGGCGGGACGCTGCAAGGCGACTTCTCCTCCGCCTCTGCTGTCGGCTCCGGCATGCCTGATAGCGGGGACCTCTCTCTGGAGTGGGACAACATCGATTCGCTGCTCTTAAAGCCCTGGCTGCCGCGCGACTTCAACCTTGAAGGACAACTAACCGGCAAGGCGAGCGGCAAGCTTCTCAAGGGGAGGCGTCTGGAACTGGCGGGTGAAACAATCTTCTCCCGGGGAAGGGCGAAGTGGCAGGGGGGGAGCGGCGAGGTGAACGCCGACCTGCGCACCGCTTCCCTGGCCTTTGTCTGGCGTGAAGAGACGCTTTCCGGCAAGCTTTCCCTGGCGCTTGCCGAATATGGCAAGGCAGAGGGAAGCTTCCTCCTGCCGATTCCGGCCCGCCTCCCTGTTCTGGTCGACCGGAAAGGGACGCTGCAGGGGATGCTTTCCGGCAAGGTTCAGGAGAGCGGCTTCCTCACCGCTTTCTTTCCCGGCCTGGTACAGGAGAGCCACGGCGAGCTCGATCTCGATCTCAAGCTGGGGGGGGTATGGAGCGCGCCGCAGCTTGGCGGGAGTCTGCAGCTTGCCAGAGGGGGCGCGTACCTGCCGACCGCCGGCATCCGTGTCTCCGATGTGCAGCTCACAGCTGCTCTGGAAGGCGATCGGGTCCGCATAGACAGCTTCAGGGCAATTTCCGGGGGAGGACATATTGAGGGGACCGCCCTGCTATGGCTCAAAGGCTGGCAGGTGGCAGGTTACAGCGGCAGCGTGAGCGGAGAAAAATTCCAGACGGTCTTTCTCCCTGAACTGCAGCTGTCATGTTCGCCGCAGTTAAGTTTCCAGGGGGGTCCTGACAGCGTTACGCTCAGCGGTGACCTGCTAATCCCCGAGATGCTCATCGCCGATTCACAAACCCCAACGATCGTCAGGCCAAGCAGTGACGTTATCATGGAGGAGGCGGAGGCACCGCTTGCAGGCAGGAACAATCCGCTGATCGTGAACGGCCAGATCCATCTGCGGCTGGGCGACAAGGTGCGGGTAAAGAGTGCGGGGATCGACGCTCAATTGGGCGGAAGCATGGATCTCGTGCTGCAGGGGATCGACAGTATCTCCAGTCGCGGTGAGATCCATGTAGTAAAGGGGCGCTACCGGACCTACGGCATTGATCTTGATATCGTCCGCGGACGACTCTACTACGTTGACGGACAAGTGAAAGATCCGAATCTCGATATCCTCGCGCTCCGCACGGTGGGCGACGTCCGGGCCGGCGTGACGGTCGCCGGCCTGCTGAGCGCGCCGGTGGTAAAGCTCTACTCCGAGCCGGCCATGGCTGAGGTCGACATCATGGCCTACATGGTCCTCGGCCATCCGCTCGGCTCCAGCAGTGAACAGGGGAGCATGGTGGCCATGGCGGCGAGCTCCCTCTTATCCTTCGGCCAGGCAGACTCTCTGCAGGAGCAGATAAAGGAGCGGCTCGGCCTGAACGTCTTCGGCGTGGAGACAGTGAACAGCTCCGGCAACGGACTGATGGGGTACAAGGAGATTCCGGGCACTCCGTCGGGGATGGCGCCGGCAAAGCCTGCCGGCACAGAATCGGTATTGACCGTCGGCAAGTACCTGACGCCAAAGCTCTATTTGAGCTACGGCCGTTCCCTGGTCACCGGCGGCAACCTTTTCCTGCTACGCTATGACATCCTCAAACAGTGGCAGATAGAAACGCAAAGCGGCAGCGAGAGCGGTGTGGATCTCTATTACAAGCTGGAGTTTAAATAGGTGTTTAGGCTGAGGGCTGAAAGGCTGAAGGATTAGTCGGTTTATGCTTCGCTTTCCTTCACCTTCAGTCTATCTTCCTGAATCATGTAGGACAAAAGCTGTAGTCATAACAGGAAAAACTCCCACCTATTATCAGACAGAAACCAATTATTAAATTCCAACGAACACCTATACTTTAATTCAGTAGCATCTGTCTCTGCAGAGCATCTGTGCCAGAGTATGGAGTTAAGGCATGTCCAGGAATAATCCCGGCGAACCCGCTCTTTACCGTCTGTACCCATAACGGAGGAGATGAACATGAAACAGCTGCTTAAACAATGTGCCGGCTTGGTGCTGTTATTTCTGGCAACCTGCACGCTGACTGCCTGTAAGGAGAGATCTGCAACGGTAGTGGGTCCGCGGGAGAAGATCACTATTGCCAGCGCAACACACCAGCCAACCACAACGCTGGTCCAGGTAGCGGCGAACAGGGGCTATTTTGCCGAAGAGGGGCTGGACGTCTCCATCCAACCCCATGAATACGGCAAAACGGCCTTGACAGCAATGCTTGACGGCAAGGCTGATCTCGCCACCTCGGCTGAAATTCCGGTCATGTTTGCCATCATGAACGGCAGGAAGCTTGCTATTCATGCGAGCATAGCGACATCGGATTCTGATCACGGCCTGTTGACCAGAAAGGATAGCGGCATCAGGATCATTAATGATCTGCGAGGCAAGCGTATTGGCTTAACCCCCGGCACAAGCGGTCAATATTTTCTTGGCGCGGTATTGACGAACGCCGGTCTTGATGAGACCGATGTGGTCATTGTTCCGCTCACTCCGGCGGAAATGCCCAAGGCCCTGCTCGCTGGCAGTGTTGATGCGGTCGCCATCTGGAATTTTTCACTCGCGGAGATGAAAAATGAAGCCGGCACTATCCTGGTCAAGACCGATAAAACCTTCTATTCAATATTTTTCTGTCTCACCAGCCGGCAGGAGTTTGCCCGGTCCCATCCGGATGCCTTGCGCAAAGTGATGAAGGCGCTGGTCAAGGCCGAAGCTTTTACCAAGAGTAACCCGGAAGAAGTGAAACGTACCATTGCGCCATCATTTGGCGTCGATGCCAAGTTGGTTGCCGGGGTTTGGAAAGATTATGCTTACGAGACGACCTTGAACCAGGCGCTGCTCATCATCCTTCAAGATGAGGCTCGATGGGCAATGAATAAAAAGTTGGTACCGTCAGCACAGATGCCGGTTTTTCTTGAATATTTCGATGCAACAGCGCTTACCGCTGTAAAGCCCGATGCAGTCCGACTGATCCGTTGAGAGGCGTTTCATGAACATCAGTACCAGACTGTATCTGCCGTCGTATGTCTTGCTGGCCATCCTGCTTGTCATGGTGCCGCTGCTGTTCTGGGCTTCACATGAATTTCGCGAAGCCAGGGCAAATGATTTAATGGTCGATGAAATCCAGCAGTTGATTGCCGAAAGGGTTATGCTGCGTGGTGAATTTCTGCTGATCAGCCAGTCACCGCAGGCCATAGTACAATGGCAGTCTAAAACAGATCAGTTTGAAAAACTTGTTGGTGACTGCAGGAGAAGATTCACCGGCGCCGACTATAGTAAAATACTGGATAATCTTACGACGAATGCCACCGGGTCTCTTGAGATATTTGCCAGGGTTGTTGCCAATCGCGAGAAACCTCAGCAGAGCGCTAAAGAGCGGGTTATCGGTATTGAACTGGAACGACGACTTCTGGCGCAGCTGATGTATAAAGCGTACCTGCTTGCGGATGATGCCAAACAGCTCAGTACGATGAACATGCGGCAGACGGAATCAGCCCGCAACCGACTGATTATTCTAATGGTAGCTCTGTTTGTCGGGTTGACCGGTGCAAGCCTGATCACTTCGTTGATGCTCAACCGGACGTTTCGCCGGAGGATCGATTCGTTACATACATCGACAAAGATGATTGCCCGGGGAGATCTTGATTACCGTATCCCGGTCTCAGGCAGTGACGAGTTGAGCGAGCTTGCTCTGACATTCAACGATATGGCCGTCAAGCTGCAAAGTTCCTATGAATTGCTGCAAGGAGAGATTAAGGAGCGCGAGCAGGCGGAAGCAGCGCTGTTCAAGACGGATGCCCTGCAGTCGGCGATTTTCAACAGCGCCAACTTCTCCAGTATCGCCACCGACGCGCAAGGTGTCATCCAGATTTTCAATGTCGGCGCCGAGCGTATGCTTGGTTACACGGCCTTAGAGGTGATGAACAAGATCACCCCGGCCGAGATTTCCGATCCGCAGGAGATAATCGAGCGAGCCACGGCGCTCTCCGCCGAACTTGAAACCCCGATAACCCCCGGCTTTGAGGCGCTGGTGTTCAAGGCCTCGCGCGGCATCGAGGACATCTACGAGTTGAGCTACATCCGCAAGGACGGTAGCCGCTTCCCGGCGGTGGTCTCCGTCACGGCGCTGCGCGACGCCCAGGGCGCCATCATCGGCTACCTGCTGATCGGCACCGACAACACGGCGCGCAAGCAGGCAGAAGAAGCGCTGCTAAGAGCAGGAGCCCTGCAGGCGGCGATTTTCAACAGCGCCAACTTCTCCAGTATCGCCACCGACGCGCAAGGTGTCATCCAGATTTTCAATGTCGGCGCCGAGCGTATGCTGGGTTACACGGCCTTAGAGGTGATGAACAAGATCACCCCGGCCGAGATTTCCGATCCGCAGGAGATAATCGAGCGAGCCACGGCGCTCTCCGCCGAACTTGAAACCCCGATAACTCCCGGCTTCGAGGCGCTGGTGTTCAAGGCCTCGCGCGGCATCGAGGACATCTACGAGTTGACCTACATCCGCAAGGACGGCAGCCGCTTCCCGGCGGTGGTCTCCGTCACGGCGCTGCGCGACGCCCAGGACGCCATCATAGGTTATCTGCTCATCGGTACCGACAACACCGCCCGCATGCAGGTCGAAGAGGAGCGGATGAAGCTTGATCAGGGCCTGCGCGACCAGCAGTTCTATACCCGCTCGCTCATCGAAGCCAATATCGACGCGATCATGACCACTGACCCGCAAGGGATCATCACCGACGTCAACAAGCAGATGGAGTTGCTTACCGGATGCACGCGCGACGAGTTGATCGGCGCGTCGGTCAAAAACCACTTCACCGATCCGCAGCGGGCCGCGGCAAGCATCAAACAGGTTCTGGCCGAGGGAAAGGTCACCAACTACGAACTCACCGCCCGCAGCCGGGAGGGCAAGGAG
The DNA here is from genome assembly GCA_038206285.1 of Geobacterales bacterium. Classification (GTDB taxonomy): domain Bacteria; phylum Desulfobacterota; class Desulfuromonadia; order Geobacterales; family DSM-12255; genus VEOV01. The sequence continues at coordinate 4,793 of JBBRBA010000091.1, read as the reverse complement.
ACCATGGTCTCCTACAATGCGACCACCTTCTACGATCGGGAGAGGAAGCTGCAGGGGGTGTTCGCCGCGGCGCGCGATGTAACAGAGAGTAAACGGCTGGAGCAGGTGCTGCAGGAGAGCAATGTCGAGCTGCAGATTGCCAGGGTTGTAGCGGAAAAAGCCAGTAACTCGAAATCGGATTTTCTTGCCAACATGAGCCACGAACTGAGGACCCCGCTCAACTCGATCATCGGTTTTTCCGAGGTACTGCAGGACCAGATGTTCGGTCAGCTCAATGATAAGCAGTTCGCCTATGTTACTAACGTCCTTACCAGCGGCCAGCACCTGCTGAGCCTTATCAACGATATCCTCGATCTGGCCAAGGTGGAATCGGGGAAGATGGAGTTGACACTGAGCAGCTTCCCCCTTAAGGAAGCAATCGACTCCGCGCTGACAATGCTCCGGGAAAAAGCCCTGAAACACTCGCTGGAGGTGACTCTGGAGCTCCCTGCTGATGCTGATATGGAGATCGAGGCCGACGAGAGGAAGCTGAAACAGATCATGTTCAACCTGCTCTCCAACGCGGTGAAGTTCACCCCGGACGGGGGAGCCGTGCGGGTTGCCGCACAGCGGGTTTCAAATGTAGGGGCAGCCCTGTGTGGCTGCCCTGTTTCAGGCGACCAGACAAAAGCGGGCGACCACATAGGGTCGCCCCTACAGGATCAACGCGATTTTATCGAAATCTCCGTCACAGATACCGGCATCGGCATAAAACCTGAAGACATCCCCTCGCTGTTCCAGGAATTCACCCAACTGGAGTCTGCCTACACCAAGGAGTATGAGGGTACCGGTCTCGGCCTGGCCCTGACTAAAAAACTGGTCGAGATGCATGGCGGGAGCATCCGGGTGGAGAGCGAAGTCGACAGAGGGAGCAGGTTCATCTTTATGATCCCCACTGCGCAGGGGAAAAGCTAGGAGGCTGTATGTCAGGAAAGATTCTTGTGGTGGAAGACAACGTGAATAACCAGCTGCTGATCCGTGACATCCTGGAGTACCACGGCTATAAGGTCATTACCGCCAACAACGGCGAAGAGGGGATCAGAATGGCGCGGGAGTACAAACCGGCCCTGATCTGCATGGACCTGCAGATGCCGGTCATGGATGGGCTGACCGCCATCAGGATATTGAAAGGAGATCCGGAGACAAACGGGATAATAGTCCTCGCCGTCACCTCCTTTGCCATGGTGGGGGACAGGGAGAAGGCTCTGGAGGCCGGAGCCGACGACTACATCACCAAACCGATCAACACCAGGGATCTCCCTCTGCTTATTGAGAAGCTGCTCGGGGTTTGAAGGGTGAAGGGTGAAGGAAACCTTGCCGGTAACAGAGCTGACCAGACTGCAAGTCAAGGGAGAGTATCATGGCGAGAAAAATCCTAGTAGTGGATGACAGTGAACAGAACAGGATGCTGTTGAACGATGTGCTGACGTACCATGGTTTCACGGTACTGTTGGCGGCGAACGGCGAGGAAGCGGTCCGGCTGGCACGGGAACAGATTCCGGACCTGATCCTCATGGATATCCAGATGCCGGTCATGAACGGCCTTGAGGCGGGCAAACTGCTCCGCACCAATCCCTTGACAAAGAATATTGCACTTATCGCCCTGTCATCCTTCAACCTGCTCGACGATCATGAGAATTTCTTTGCTACCGGTTTTGACGGCTACATTGCCAAGCCGATCGACATCCGCGAACTTCCCAAAATCCTCGAAGGTTATCTCGCCAAGGAGTAAACGCCATGCACAAGGCCAAGGAGGCTGGTGCGGAAGAAGGCAGCCGGGATATTATTTCCGCAGACTTCGAGCTGGTAGCGAAGACAGCCGCCTTGCAGGCAGCGTACGAGCGTCTGGAGCAGGAACTCGACTGGCGTCAGCGAGCAGAGCAGGAGCTTCACAAGCTTAACCGGGCACTCCTTGTCCACATAATGTGCAACGATTCCCTGGTGCGGAGCGTGGACGAATCCTCCCTTTTGCAGGAGATCTGCGGGAATATTCTGACCGCTGGCGAATACCGTATGGTCTGGGTCGGTTATGTCGAGCACGACGAAGCAAAGACCATTCGCCCGATGGCATGGGCGGGGCATGAGGATGGTTTTTTTCATACCGCCCGGTATACATGGTCTGACAGCGAACAGGGTGCCGGCCCGAGCGGCAGGGCTGTTCGCTCCGGCGGGCCATGTGTCGTAGCAGACACTGCCGTTGATCCCCTGTTAGGGCCCTGGCGTGAAGAAGCCGCCAGGCACAGCTTTGTGTCGGCCATCGCCCTGCCGCTTATGGACAACGGTCAGGTGTTCGGTATCCTTGACATTTATGCGGCAGAGCCGGATGCCTTCAACGAGGAGGCTGTCAATCTCTATAGCCTGCTGGCGAATGACCTCGCCTACGGCATCCGGAACCTCCGCTCACGTATCGCGCGGCAGCAGGCGGAAGAGGCGTTGCGCGAGGCGTTGGTCGGCGCCGAGGCAGCGAGCCGGCTCAAGACCGAAATCATCGCCAACATGAGCCACGAGATCAGGACCCCCTTGAACCATATAATCGGCTTTGCCGAGTCCCTGGCAGAAGAAATTTCCGGCCCCCTCAATGCACGCCAAATGGAGTATGTGAAAAACATCGCCAGCGGCGGCAACAGACTCCTCAACCTCCTCACCAACATCCTCGACATGGCGGAGGTCAATTTAGGTGTGAGCACGCTGGTATTGAGCACCTTTCCGTTAAGCGAGGTGATCGATCCGCCTCTCGACAACTTCAGGCTTGAAGCCAAAGCACGCAATATCAAGCTGGAAACGGTTCTGGAGGCGGCAGACAGCCAAATAACGGGTGACCGGTCGAAGTTGCAAAAAGTCATCACCCTGCTCTGCCTCAATGCGCTCAAGTTCACGCCTGACGGGGGAGCCGTGCGCGTTGCCGCACGGCGGGTTCAGGGATTGAGGAACGAGGAACGAGGGATAAGGATCGAGAAACAAGGCTCGGGGAACGAGGAACGAGGAAATGAAGGAAACAACATTGAACAGGGCGCGAGGAACGTCGAACCTGGATCTGGTTTGGGCTTTCCCCCCCGATCCTCGAACCTCGATCCTTGTCCCTCTGATTTCATCGAAATCTCCGTCAAAGATACCGGCATCGGCATTGCCGCTGCGGACATTCCCAGGCTCTTCACGAAATTCAGCCAGCTGGAATCCCCCTATACCAAGCTTTACCCCGGGGTCGGGCTGGGGCTGGTGCTGGCGAAGCGGCTTGTTGAACTGCACGGCGGGGAGATACGGGTGGAGAGCGAACCCGGAAAGGGGAGCAGCTTCATCTTCACCTTCCCGGTGAGGCTGCAGATTGCGGCTGGTTTACAGGGAGGAGCCAGGCAACAAGGAGAAACACCTTGATAACATCAGTGCGGCCATCGCACGCTTAAGGAGCGGCCAGGCACATTATCGCCTGGTGCTCTGTCATTAAGTTTGAAAGGCGATTTAACAAGGATATACAGGCTGCTCAGGATGAAAGGCTTTGGATTTCAGATGCATAAAGTCTTTAGATTTTATCCTGTATATCCTGTTCATCCTTGTAAATTGATTTTGGGTTAACATGCGAGGATGATTATGGAGATGCAGCAAAAGGTACTGTTCGTCGATCCTGCCACAGGCTTTTACCGGACACGCAAATACGGCTTTGATCGCTATTTCGGTCCGGTGGATCTGGGGATCCATCTGGCCGACAAGCAACACAGCCTCAACTTCGGCGTCGGTGTTTTTGCCGGTTCCATCCTGCCCGGTTCCAACCGGCTGGTGGTGACCGGTCGGTCCCCCTGCTGGCAGGGGCTCTATGTCAGTTCGATGGGGGGCGCCGGGCTGGTCTTCAACAACCTCGGTATCAACATGCTCAGCCTGGTCGGCAGAGCGCATTCACCGTCGGTTCTCTACCTGCATCGCAATCATGGTGAAGAGATCGAGGTTGAAGTCGTGCCGATCGATGTCGAGGAGGTCTGGAAGGGGGGGCGCAGCGGCGTCTACGCTTTGACCGATCACGTCTATGAAATGTTCGGCAAACGCTTTGAAAAGGATCCCCGCATTCTGGTTTGCGGCCCGGCGGCGCTGCGTACCGACATGGGTGGCATCATGTCGGTCCCGATCAGCCGTGGCAGGATAAGCATGGTGGATACCTGGGCAGGGCGCGGCGGCTTTGGCAGCGCCATGCTCCAGGAGTATGGCATTGCCGCCATCATCTACGGCGGTACCGTGGTGGAGGATGATTTTCGCGACCACACGGTGGCAGACCAGTGGTTTCAAAATAAATACGATCTGAAGTTGCAGCAGAAGGACCTGGAGGCGACGACCAAGTATCGCTTTGATGAAAAGCTCGGCACCGGCGGGACCTTCGGCTATGTCAATGCCACCAACGGCGGCAGGATCATGGCCTTCAATTACCGCACCATCTATAATACGGAAGACCAGCGCCTGGAGCTGCATCAGCGCTTCATTGCCGAACATTACCTCAAACAGTTCAACGACGAAACTATTGCTGCGAAGCAGCAGGCAACCTGTGGCGAGCCGTGTGCCGTTGTTTGCAAAAAGATGAACGGCCCGTTCAAAAAGGACTATGAACCCTATCAGACGATGGGGCCTCTCTGCGGGATTTTCGATCAGCGCGCCGCCGAAAAGCTGAACCATCATTGCGATGCCATGGGGTTTGACGCCATTTCGGGTGGCGGTCTGCTGGCCTGGCTCATGGACCTGCTGAACAGCGGCACGCTGACCGGCGAGGAGGTGGG
>JBBRBA010000090.1:0-10603 GCA_038206285.1 Geobacterales bacterium | reverse complement strand
AGTACTGAGATGAATACTATCCCGGCACAGGAGATCAAACGACGCGGTATTGCAGCGGTTGACGGGTTAATTGCACAAGGTGACGTGCATATCATCCGCAACAATCGGCCCGAGTATGTGGTGCTGACCGAGGAGCGTTACCAGGAAATGGTGGCCGATGCGGAGGAGGCGTACGTGGCGCGGGTGAAGGCATCACTAGAGGATGTGAAGGCGGGACGGGTTCGGAAATTTGCTTCTGCTGATGAGCTGCTACAGGCGCTCGACCACGACGGAGAGTAAGCGTGTTCAGCGTAACTAGTTCTGATCAGTTCCTCCGGCAGGCACGTAAATTCTTCAAAAAACATCCTGACCTGAAGCCCCGTTTTGTAGCGGTCTTTGAGGCTCTACAACAGGACCCGTTTCAGCCGGCCCTCGGCCTTCATCAACTCACCGGCAAACTATCCGGCTGCTATGCCGTCAGACTTACCTACAGTTACCGCATTACCCTGACCGTCATGATAACCGAAAAGGAGATCACCCTCCTTGACATTGGCAGCCATGACGAGGTGTACCGCTAGGAGGGAGTTTCAGCAACATCATTCTTATCTCAAAGGCGGCCAATCGGCCGCCTTTTCCTTTGCTTTTACTTCTCTCGGTACGTGTACCGATAGGTGAAGCTCTTGAGATTGTAAAAATCGAGAGGTTCTCCGCCTACTTCAGGGAGAAACCAATGGGGTCAGAAACCAATGGGGTCAGGTCTTGAAATATAAGTTTTTGGTGTTATAGTCCCTCCATGGCTCGACCTTTGCGCATAGAATTCCCCGGTGCCGTCTATCACGTCACCTCTCGCGGTAACGCACGGCGGACATCTTCGAAGATGACAACGACCGCCATCTCTTCCTCTCCATCCTCGGTCAGACTGCAAAGCGCTTCAATTGGCTCTGTCACGCCTACTGCCTGATGGGAAACCACTATCACCTCCTCATCGAAACTCCGGAAGGAAACCTTTTTGATGGCATGCGCCATTTAAACGGCGTCTACACCCAGGCTTACAATCGGATACATCGCAAGGACGGGCATGTTTTCAAGGGACGGTTCAAGGCTGTTCTGGTGGAAAAGGAGAGCCACCTTCTTGAACTCTGCCGCTATGTCGTGCCGAACCCGGTACGTGCACACATGGTTGTACGAGCGGAACAGTACCACTGGAGCAGTTATCTCCCGACCCTTGGCAAAGCTGCCGTGCCGCCGTATCTCACGACGGAATGGATTCTTTCAAATTTCTCTGAATCACTGCCGGAGTCTCGCCGCCTGTATCGTCAATTTGTAATAGAGGGAATGACTGCCAGTGAGACCCCGTGGGAGAAACTTTCCGGGCAGATCATTCTTGGGACCGAAGGATTCATTCAGCAGGCGAAGGAAATGATCGGCGGACGTGAGGAAATCCCGGAGATCCCTCGAACGCAGCGCCATGTGGGGCGTCCGTCTGTTGCAGATATTTTTCCTGCGGAAACGAAAATTACGAAGCAGGAGCGTAACTGTCTGATCCGACACGCCTATGGCGCGCATGGCTACACTCTGAAGGAGATAGCGCAGGCACTTGGAGTTCATTACACGACGATCAGCAAGGTGATCAATAGTAAAAACTTGTATTTCAAGACCTGACCCCAATTTACACCAATTTACAATTTAGCGGAGGTGACCTTGGATAAAATGATACCGCTTTGTGTGGCGCTCCTTGGGGTGGTCATGGCTATCGGCAACCGTAAGTGGGCGGGATTGATGATGGACAACCATCGGCTGTTTCGTGGGGGCGTAAGTACTGAAGAAGAGCCGCGCTGGCTTGTGATCTACCGTGTCATTGCTTTTGTGACGGGGTGTTTCTTTGCTGTTTCGGGGATTCTCGGGGCACTCGGTATTATTACTGTTCGACACTGATTCTCAATAATAAAGGCGGCCGTTTTGGCTGCCTTTGCTGTTTCTGTAACATCATAAGAAAAACCTTGACCCGTCTACCACTTCACAGTTTAGCGTTGTCCTTGTCATGGCCATGATAAAACACAAACGACATGAAAAGGAGCACGACAATGAACGCAAAAGTAACCGTAGAGGAGTGGGTAGCCCGTTTCAAGGTCATCGGCCTGGATCAGGCAGCAATGGAGCAGTGGCACCGTCTGTTTGAGCAGGAGAATCCGGCCGGTCACCAGAGTTTCTTGGAGTGGTTGGGACTTCCGACAGAAAAGATCAGCGATATCAGAACAAAATCTGCTTGATGTGACTCGCCCCCGGCTGCGCGCCGGGGGCATTTCTTACGGGAGGTGCTGTATGTACCGCATTACCCAGCTGGCTCGGCAGTTCGGGCTGTCCCGTAGTACGCTGCTCTACTACGACCGGATCGGGCTGTTGTCGCCATCGGGACGCAGCGAGGCCGGCTATCGCCACTACTCTTCCGCCGATCGGGACCGGCTGGAGTCGATCTGCTCCCTGCGCCGGGCAGGCATGGATATCGACGGAATCAGGTCGATCCTCGCCACTGCCGGTGACGATACGACCACGGTTCTGCGGCGGCGTTTGGATGAGATCGGTGCAGAGATCGAGGCGTTGCGCACCAAGCAGCATCTGCTGGCCGGGATGTTGAAAGTGCAGGGTGAGGGTGGCCCCGGTGCCACCGTTAACAAGGAGATGTTCGTTGCCATGCTGCGCGCTGCCGGCATGGATGACGCGGCCATGAAGAAGCTGCATGTGGAGTTTGAACGACGGGAGCCGGAGGCACACCACGCTTTTTTGCTTTCCCTCGGGATATCAGAAAAAGAAGCGCTGCTGATCCGCAAATGGTCGGCTGCCATGGAGAATAGTATGACCATGAAATACTTTTACGATCTGTTTGAAAAACTGCCTCGGCAGGGACCGGGCTGCCGGGAGGCAACTCTGCGTGCTCTCGGAGTGCTGCCTGATCTGCCGGTACATCCTGCGGTGTTGGATATCGGCTGCGGGTCCGGCATGCAGACACTGGTGCTTGCCGAGGATTTGAAGACAAAAATAGTAGCGCTCGACAACCACCGTCCGCTTCTGGATGCCCTGAATCTGTCCGTCAGACAGGCAGGCCTGGATATTGAAACACGTGAACTGTCCATGGTGGAGATGCCCTTTGCTCAGGAAAGCTTCGATCTGCTTTGGGCCGAAGGCTCCATATTTATCATCGGCCTGTTGCGCGGTCTGCGGGATTTCGCGCACTATCTCAAGCCGGGCGGCTACCTTGCGTTTACCGAGTTGTGCTGGTTTGTCGACGACCCTCCCGTTGAGGTGAAAGCATTTTTTGATGACGCATACCCGGATATGAAAACCATACCTGAAGTTTGTCAGATGGCTGCCGACATCGGTTACCGGGTGATTGGCCGTTTTAATCTGCCTGACAGCGCCTGGTGGGATGATTACTACACACCGATGCTCGAACGAATACGGGAACTCAAACGGCACAACGTCGGCATAGCTGAAGCGGAAGAAGTTTACGCCAGGTGCGAGGCCGAGATCGATATGTTCAGGAGGAATTCGGCCTGCTATGGCTACACCTTTTTTGTGCTGAGGAAATAAGGACGGAATTACGGGGAGATATTTAATTCAAAAGGCGACCAATAGGTCGCCTTTGCTGTTTATGCATTCAGTTCATTTCAAGCGCTGCGGCGATCCGCGTCTTGAGCTGCCCCAGATCCTGCTGGTAAAAGTCGGTGACAACCTTCAGATAGTTGGTTCCAAGATCCTCCCGCACATAGTGCAACCTATGGGGTCAGGTCTTGAAATATAAGTTTTTGATGCTATAGTCCTTCCATGGCTCGACCATTACGTATAGAATTCCCCGGTGCTGTCTATCACGTTACCTCTCGCGGCAACGCACGGTCGGATATCTACGAAGCCTATGCGTCTCTGGGGTCGGACCAAGCTAACTGGTCAACATATAAAAATTTAGCAGATTATTTGCCACTGTTTATAGCCTTAATGCTTCGTTTTTAATGGTAAAAGCGGGCTTCTAATCCACGAGCATCATGTTGCCTGTTTCAACAGTGACTTGATCCGCTCGAATTCCTCATTCATGCCTTCGTGACGTGACCACCTCTCAACCTCCTCCATATCTACCTTGGTATTCGTCGCCACCATAATCGCTTGATCCAGACACTGCCGGTCTTTCCAGTGATAATAATTGGCCAGCCGGTCCTTGACACAATCAGTTGCGGAGAGAAGGCGTAATGAGCCGGTGGCAAACTCCAGTCGGGCTATGTTGCCGACCGGTTCGTCGCCGATGGCCAGCGGGCCGGACGGAAATTCCACGAAAAAACGGGTGTCGGTATGGGTGAAGTAGCGATCCTTTTCCTGAAAGCCGATTTCCCGCAGACAGGCTGCAATCTTCTTCCGTGTTGACCGACCCTCTTCGATAAAATCCAGATCGTAGGAAAGGTAGCGATTGTCGGTGTAGATCGAGACGCAACTGCCGCCGGTCAGCACAACGTTAATATCGCTTTGTCGCAAATGTTCAGCCACATAGGCGGCAACTTCACCGACAGACATTTCACCGAGTGGTTTCATAACGGTTTCCCCTTACGCCGTGGTCTGCGCCTGCTTTCCAGTAGCCTGGCCCGGATATCCTCGGGGTAAAAGGTCAGGGCCTTGTCTAGCAGGGGCTTCAGCTCGTTCAGGAATGGATAACGGGGATTGAAGCCATAGAGACGGGTGCGACCGGCGAGGCGGCTGAACAGAACCCCGCCGTTTTCCAGCTTCTCCAACTGCTTTAGGATCGGGGCCGGCGATGTCTCAAAAAAATCTGAAATTTCCCGCAAGTAGCCCTCTTCGCGGGCCGCCAGGAAAATCAACACCCGTTCGCAATTGGTGGATCCCAGTAAAGGTTCAAGCATGGCAGGCCTCTTTTTGATCCTAAATATAGATCGCATGTTCTTCTTATGATATCAAAATATCTTAAATCCATTTTCATGGCAAGTAGTTTCACGCTATCACCGATTTCCGGAATACCTACGGGGTCAGGAATACCCAACCTATGGTGTCTGGTCTTGAAATATAAGTTTTTGATGTTATAACCCTTTCCATGGCTCGACCATTACGTATAGAATTCCCCGGTGCTGTCTATCACGTTACCTCTCGCGGCAACGCACGGTCGGATATCTACGAAGATGACAACGACCGTCATCTCTTCCTCTCAATCCTCGGCCAGACTGTAAAGCGCTTCAATTGGCTCTGTCACGCCTACTGCCTCATGGGGAACCACTATCACCTTCTCATCGAAACCCCGGAAGGAAACCTTTCCGCCGGTATGCGTCATTTGAACGGCGTTTACACCCAGGCATACAATCGGATACACCACAAGGACGGGCATGTTTTCAAGGGACGGTTCAAGGCGGTTCTGGTGGAAAAGGAGAGCCACCTCCTTGAACTCTGCCGCTATGTCGTGCTGAATCCGGTGCGTGCGCACATGGTTGAACGGGCAGAACTGTACCCATGGAGCAGTTATCTTTCCACCCTTGGCAAGACTGTCGTGCCTGTGTTTCTCTGTATGGAGTGGCTCCTTGCCAATTTTTCCGCTTCACTGCCGGAGTCGCGCCGACTCTATCGTGACTTCGTGAAAGAGGGAATGACAACCAAAGAGACTCCATGGGAGAAACTCTCCGGGCAGATCATCCTTGGGACTGAAGGATTTATCCTGCAGGCAAAGGAAATGATCGGCGGGCGGGAGGAAATTCCCGAGATACCCCGAACGCAGCGCCATGTGGGGCGTCCCGCTGTTGCAGATTTATTCCCGGCGGGAACGAAAATTACGAAGCAGGAGCGTAATCGCATGATACGCCACGCCTATGGTGTGCATGGCTACACGCTCAAGGAGCTAGCACAGGCACTTGGGGTTCATTACACGACGATCAGCAAGGTGATCAACGGTAAAAACTGATATTTCAAGACCTGACCCCATTAACGCTCTCGTAAAAACTGATATTTCAAGACCTGACCCCATTAACGCTCTCAAGGAGCTAGCACAGGCACTTGGGGTTCATTACACGACGATCAGAAAGGTGATCAACGGTAAAAACTGATATTTCAAGACCTGACCCCATTAACGCGCTGTTCCCCTATCTGACCTAGACCGTCCCCTACGGCACCCTCTTTCCGCGGAAGCTGGCCACGGCCTTCATCTACACCATGAACGTCCCTGAAGGGCGGAGCCGGGAGTTCGGTTACGAGTACTTCATCAAAGCGAACGAACGCTATGGCCAGATGCTGCTCGGGAGCTCCGAGTCGCTCTGCGCTTTCGATACCTGCCAGGTGGACGACTATTCGAAAGTGGTGATTGAGAGCTTCGATCCGCTGCACAAGGCGAAGCGGCGGGCAGAGGCGCTGCCGTTGGATTGCCAGCGGGCCTTCGAGATGGGGAAGCGGCTGGCCGGGGCGGAGACCGTCGCGGCATAGAAGAAATTACAGGGATATCACGCTACTTGAAAAAGGCGACCAAACGGCCGCCTTTGATTGTGTTGGCCCACACATGCCGCCCTGCAGCCCGTGAGCAGGTTTGATCCGCAGCATAGTTACATCGGTGGAGCTTGAGCAAACGCCTCTGACAGGGCTATTTGCCGGTATCAGCCACTCTCTTGGTCTTGAGGCTCTTGAGGTACAGAACTAGCGACTTCATTTCGGCTGATCGGGAATCGAGTTTTATTCCCTTGAGTGGACCGGTAATGCATTTATTGATGAGGTCGACCTGTTCATCTTCATCATATGCGGCCGCAGCCTTGAGCTTGTCGACGTCCATATGGCAGGTTGCGCAGCTCTTGCCGGATGTGCCGAGTTTTATATTGTTAAAAAGCAGTTTCCCCATTTCGAGAGAAGGGGCATCGGCCCCTATTACACTGCTGCACCAGATAATGCTTCCGCACATAACCAACCCTGCCAGCTTTTTCATGTCCTGTCTCCCTTTTGAATGATTCTTACCAAAAGTCTAGTCGGTTTTGCTGACAAGTCAATTGTGGCTCTGCAAATTTCGAGGACAGTATCTGAAACAGCAAAGGCGGCAAACGGTCGCCTTTGCTGTTTCAGCTCTCAGTTCATTACAAACGCTGCGGCAATCCTCGTCTTGTGCTGCCCCAGATCCTGCTGAGAAAAGTCGGTGACAACCTTCAGGTAGTTGGTGCCAAGATCCTCCCGCACACAAGTGAACCTATGGGGCCAGGTTTTGAACAATACATCTCCCTCGACTAACCGGGACGTGAGGAGACGTTGTTTATTAGTTTTCAGGTGCAGGGCACACGCAAGAATCAAAATCTTCATTCAAGCACTCTTTGCAGACCCCACTACCTCGGCGCGCCGCTTCTATGGCAGCGATGTCGATCTTTTTCATCTGCATCATCGCATCGAACGCCCGCTTGGCAGCGGCGGGATCGGGATCGGTTATCGCCTGGATCAGAGCAATCGGAGTAATCTGCCAGGACAAGCCCCATTTGTCCCTGCACCAGCCGCACTCACTCTCTTCTCCACCGTTGCCGACGATGGCTTCCCAGTAACGATCCGTTTCTTCCTGGTCAACGGTTGCAACCTGAAACGAGAATGCCCAGTTGTGCGTGACCTCGGGGCCGCCATTAAGCCCGAGGCAGGGAATTCCCATCACGGTAAACTCGACCGTCAACACATCCCCTTTCTTTCCGGACGGATAGTCCCCCGGTGCCAAGTGTATGGCGTCAACGGATGAATCGGGAAAGGTTGCAGCATAAAAGCGCGCCGCATCCTCGGCGTCGCGGTCGTACCAAAGGCAAATGGTGTTTTTCGCTTGCGTTTTCATATCTATTCTCCTTCATTATGCGCCGTTCTAACAAGTATCGATATCGAGCGGCCAGTGTACCGAGCCCGTAACGATTTGTCTGACACCTTCATTCTACTGCTCTTCGGCAAATATATTTATAAAAAGTTTCCCGTGAGGGAGCGGCGGGATGTGCAGGTCTTGAAATAGAGGTTTTTGGTGGTATACCCCCCCCCATCAGACCTGCCCCCAATCTGTTTGCGTTTAACACACCTCGCATTTTACAAGCGGCAGTACTACAATAAATCATGACTACATAGTACTGGAGGTGGCTGAAATGGTAGATATTCTTCATCGTATTGGCATCAAGGCTCCTGTAGCTCAAGTGTATAAAGCTTTGACAACTTTGGAAGGTCTGGCCCACTGGTGGACCGAGGAAGTTAAGGGTGATACCCGGGTCGGAGGGAAGATCGACTTCCGTTTTCTGACGAAAACCGGCGAACTTCTGGGCGGAATGGTTATGGAAGTGCAGGAGCTGGGCGAAAATAAGGAGGTGCGCTGGCGCTGCGTAGAGGGGCCGGAGGAATGGGTTGGAACTGACATCACCTTCCATCTGTCAGAGCAGGATGGTCAGACGATCGTCCTCTTCGGTCACAGAAACTGGCGCGAGGCGGTTGAGGCGACCTATCACTGCAGTATGAAGTGGGCCACGTTCCTGTTAAGCCTGCGTGTGTATGTGGAAAGAGGAAAAGGGAAACCATCACCCCATGATCTGAAAATCGATAACTGGAATTAGCATTCCTTTTTGGTTATCAATTGAGCTGTCTGCTGACATGGAGTTAATTCCGGGAACAATATATTTAATTCAAAAGGCGGCCAATTGGCCGCCTGTATTATCTCTATGCTTGTAATTTCCCTGCCTGCTGGGCAACAATAGGCACATGCACATCCCTTCTTTCCATAACGTCACAACCAACCGCTACAACACCCAGAAAACTGCGGAAACGGTGGGCACGCCATGACGACCCTCCCGTGGCAATCCGGAACTACACCCTTGATGCTGGCGCCGATGCAGGGGCTGACCAACCGGGCCTTGCGCGCCTATTTTATCGAGCATGTCCGGCCCGACGTGATCTTTACCGAGTTCATGCGCGTCAATACTGCGCCGGCGGGAGCGGGGCTCACCGCTGCTGACCTGCGGGATGTTGCCACAGAGCAGGGTGGGGTGCCGCTGGTGGTGCAGTTGGTGGGGCATGAGCGGGGTGCGCTGGTCCTGGCGGCGCGGGTCGCGCAGGAGGCCGGGGCTGTACATATCAACCTCAATATGGGGTGTCCCTATGGCCGGATGGGCGGTGGCCTGACCGGCGGGGGCATGCTGCGCCGTCCGGACAATCTGGCGGAGGTCATTCCGGCCCTGCGGGAGGCTATCGATGGTTCTTTTTCCGTCAAGATCCGGACCGGGTACGACGATCCGGAGCAGATCCTGTCGCTGCTAACACTCTTTGAATCGAGCGGGGTAGATTTCCTGGTGCTGCATCCCCGGACCGTGATCCAGAAGTACGACGGAGTTGCCGACCATGGGGTGACCGCCCAAGTGGTGCGGGGAACGCGGCTGCCGGTGATTGCCAACGGGGATATCCGGAGTGCTGCCGATGGCGAACGGGTGTTGGGAGAGACCGGCGCTGCCGGGCTGATGCTGGGACGGGGGGCGATTGCCGATCCGGTGCTGTTTCAGCGCCTGCGGGGAGCGGGGAATTGCGAGTCGGGCCGGGAAGATCGGAGAACGGAGGTTGGCCGTTATCTGCGGGAGATGCTGATGCGCTATGGCCAGCTGTTCTGCGGCGATACGCAGGTGCTGAGCAAGGTCAAGGAGATCATCACCTACCTGGATGACCCTGAACTTGCAAAACCGCTCAAGGAACTGCGACGGGCCAAAACCGTTCGGGCGTTCGAAGCCGCTCTGCAGGGGCTGTGCTGAGCAGCGAGTTTTACAGGGGACTGCACCGGGGACATGCGTGGGGTACCGTCACTTTGAGCTTAACAACATCTTTGTGGACATCTTTCAGAAGTTGTTCAATCGCTTTACGCAACGTCTTTTTTTCCGGGATGATTGCCAGTTTCTGTTTGAAATCATTGGCGGCAATCCTCAGCAGCAGCTCCGTACTTGATCCTACTGTTTCATTCCGGAAATCTTCCGACACCGTCACAACAATGAGTTTCAGATTGTCCAGCGTAACAATATCCCGCTGAAAGTCATCCAGATAGTTGGGGTTACTGGTTTTTTCGACCTGTTCATGAAGAACCACCTGAATCTCTTCACAGGCTTTGATAATCGTGTCGAGTGTGTCAAGGGTGTGAGATACGCTTGTTTTCGTCATTGTAGAGCTCCTGAGGCAGTAATGTCAGGAAAGTTTAGTCGCAAATCGTTCATTGTCAATTACAGCAGGGAGGATTCTAAAACAAATGGCAGCTATGCCGAATTCAGGTGGCGCTGCTGCTGGGTAAAAATAAGGGCCACCCCCCATATTTCTTCTTAATAAGGGGAGTAGCCCTGATTGTGGCCCGCTGGAACTGGTCGCTAGTTGACCTTGTTTACCGCCCGGCGAGAAGATTTCAAAGATGTATCTGCTGCGATCAGGCGAGGTCGAAACGGTCAAGGTTCATTACTTTATCCCACGCCGCTACAAAATCGTGCAGGAATTTTCCCTGGGAGTCCTCACTGCCGTAGACTTCCGCCTGTGCCCGGAGTTGGGAGTTAGAACCGAAGATCAGATCGACACGGGTGCCGGTCCACTTGATTTCTCCACTTGTGCGATCACGCCCCTCGAACACGTCATCAGCTTC
>JBBRBA010000089.1:0-10881 GCA_038206285.1 Geobacterales bacterium | reverse complement strand
GAAAGTTTGTTGCCGGCGGCGAGCAGTCCGGCGTCAACTCTTTCAATCTCTTTATCGGCGCGATGCTGGAAGCGTCGTTTTCAGGGCGGATCGCAGCTTATGAGCCACGAAGCCTCATAGTGATGACCGGTGATCGCCGTTCCATTCAGAAAGCTGCCATAGACAGGGGGGTCGGTCTGCTGGTGATAACCGGCGGGCTTGGACTGGAGAGTGAACTCCGTTACCTGGCCGAGAAAAACGGGGTCAGCGTTCTGCTGACACCGCACGATACGGCAACTGCTGCCTGGCTTGCCAGACTCTCCTCGCCGGTTTCCCTGTTTGCGGATCGCTCCTTTGCAACGATCGGCATCGGCGAACCGCTGGCTCATCTGCGCCAGAAACTCGTCGCTTCAGGTGAGAGCGCTCTTTTGGTGGTCGAGGAGGATGGTACTCTGGCCGGGGTCGCTACCAAGTCCTCCCTGCTCGCCCCGATTCCCTATGCCCTGATCCTGGTGGATCATAATGAACTCGGGCAGGCGGTTCCCGGCGCCGAATCTGTCGAGATCCTGGAGGTTATCGATCACCACAAACTGGGAAACAGTCCGTCCATTACCCCGATTACATTCATTACCTCGCCGGTGGGCAGCACATGCACATTGATTGCCGCCAGGTACCGTGAAGCTTTGATCGAACCGGAAAAAAAGATTGCCGCTCTGCTGCTGGCCGGCATACTCTCGGATACCGTAATCCTCAAATCGCCGACAACTACTGAAGCTGACCGCCAGACTGCACAGTGGCTGGCAGTTGTCTCGGCTATGAACCTTTTGGAATTCGGCAGCGAGATCTTTGCCTCCTGCAGCTCCCTGAAACAGTACGGAGCTCCAGCCAGGGTCGTGGATGCCGATTTCAAGATTTTCTCTCACGGGGAAAGGAAGATCGGAGTGGGTCAGGTAGAGGTGGTTGGTTTCGGCGAGTTCGAGCGGATGAAGACCGATCTGCTTGATTGTCTGGCAAAGGTCAAACAGCGCGATAACCTCTTCATTGCCGGGCTGATGGTTACCGACATCGTCTCGGGGACAACCCGTTTTCTGGTTGAAGGACACACCCGGATAGCCCATGTCATGGAATACCCGCAGCTTGAGCCACATCTTTATGAACTTAAAGATGTCATGTCCAGAAAGAAGCAGATGGTTCCTCATCTGCTGAAGATTCTTGACCTGCTGAAATGAGCCCTTCTGCCGTAAACTACGCAGCAGATTCCGGGCGGTTGCTGCTCAGCAGAGGCTTTGCGGTGGAAAACCGGCTATAACTCCTCCGGGTAAAATGGCAGGCGGACAGTGACTGTCGTGCCGGCTCCTGGCTCGCTCTCAACCGTGATCTGTCCGTGATGCTGCTCAATAATCTGCCGGGTAATGGCAAGGCCGAGCCCGGTCCCCTTCTCCCTGGTTGTAAAGAAGGGTTCAAAAATCTTTTCCAGATTTTCCTGAGAAATGCCGCTGCCGTTATCGCGGAAGATTATGACCGCCTGCTCACTCTCTATCGTCGTAGTGATTGTAAGCTGCCCGCCTCTCCCCATAGCCGCCCCGGCATTCAGAATGAGGTTAATGGCAACCTGCCGCATCTGATCGCCGTCCAGAGTGACCGGTGGCAGCCCCTTTTGCAGCTCCAGTATCACTTTGACATCGTGCATGTCGGTGTGGTTGGCGGCAAAATCGACTATCTGCTCCAGCAGTGCATTAAGATCTGTTTCGGTCATTGTCGGCTTGGGAGTACGGGCATAATTGAGCAGATCCTGGACAATCTTCTTGCAGCGCTTGCTCTCCCTCTTGATTTCGTGAATATATTTGTATCCGGGGTCATCCTCTTTCATCTTCCCCTCAAGATAGGCGGCGTAGCCAAGTATCACTCCGAGGGGATTGTTTATCTCGTGGGCAACGCCGGAGGACAGCACCCCGAGAGAAGCCATCTTGCCATGCTGAGCAAGGGTTGCCTCCATCACGCGGTTCCGCTGGATTATCTCGGTCATCCGGTTGAATGCCGCGCCCAGTTCTCCCAGTTCATCATCGGTATCGACCGCGACACGAACATCGAGCCGCCCCCGTTTTACCTGTCTGATAGTCTCCAGCATCCGCTTGATAGGGTCGGTAAAAACCCTTGCCACCAGAAAAACCAGACCCGTTGCACAGCAACCGACAAGCAGAGTCAGCAGTACCATCCAGGGGATTATCCGCCATTTGATCCTGTTCGCCTCACTGTAAAATTCATCTTCGTACGAACCTACGGCAATAATCCAGTCCCAGGGAGCAAAGTAATCGTATCTGACAATTTTCATCCTCGGGTTAGGTTCGCCCTTGTTTCGCCAGGAATAACGGATCCAACCGCTCTTTTTCTCGCACATCTCCCTGATAAACTTTCGGCCATCCTCGTCGGCAGCATTAATGAAATTTTTCCCTTCGCCGCCGGGGTGGACGGTGAATGTCCCTTTACTGTCCATGCAGAAGATGTAGCCGGTTGTACCTACCTTTTTCTCTTTTATCTTCTCCTTCAGCAGCGCAAAGGAATTTCGTTCGAAAGACCCGTTATCGTAGGTCTCTTCAAGATAACCGCCGGCAGCAATTATCAAGTCCCACTCGCGGAAATACCGGTAGGCGACAACCTTGTTGCGGGCTCGCTTTTCCCCAAGTCCAGGATTTCGCCAGGGGTAGATGATATAAAGCACCTCACCCGGCTTTGAAGCACGGGCCTTTTCGCACATCTCGCGGATAAAGTAGCGACCTTTTTCGTCCTTTTCCTTGTAGACGTTCTCACCTTCACGCGCCACATGCACCTTGAGAGTACCGTCACCGCTCATGGCATAGATGTAGCCGGACTCCCCCATATTGACTTTTCTCAGCGCATCGCGCGCCTCGCTCAAAGCGTCCCCTCTGGAAATTTTCCCACTCGCAGCCTGCCTGTAATGGGCTTCGACCAGATTGTACGAGAGAGACGCCAGCGCTGCCAGTTCCTGCCTGAAGATCCGCTCCTTATCCTGCTTGTAGACCTGAAACTGTTGATGATGGGACTGTAGCAGGTCCAGAGTAAAGCTGGACATATGCTCCAGATCATCCATGCTCGTCCTGGTAATGCCAAGGTAAGCATTATGATTGGCTATGTATCCGGTTACCCCGCCGACAATAAAGATCGGGATGATGACAACCGGCAAAACCATTACCAGCATTTTCCAGCGCAGCTTGAGTTTTTTCATGAAATAATTAAACTTGGCAGTCATATTTCGGCTTTTCCGCGGCAGATAAAAACGGGGTACTATAGCACAGTTTGCATATTTGCTCACAAATAAGGGGAAATGCCACTTTTTTCTTGAAAAAAGCGGCAAAGTAATTGATTATTAAAAAGCTTAATTATCGTAACGCTTATATAATTGCTGAAAATGATCCGCCGAGGAAAGCATAATGGAGATACTCAAAAGAGTAAGCTGTTTAAAGCCGCTTAACTCTATGCGCAATTCAGTGCAAAACAACCGCGGATTCACGTTGATCGAACTCCTTATGGTCATGGCAATCATAGGGGCCCTTGCTACCATGGCAATAAGCGGATTTAATGCCGCCAAAGACAAGGCAAGGATCTCCAGGGCTACGTCGGAAATTCGCTACCTGGAAAAGGAAATTGTCGCCTGGAGTACTGAAAAGGGGGACCTGCCGACGACTCTGCTCCAGATTGGCAGAAAAGACTTTAATAAGGACACGAACATCTGGGAAGACATGCACGACCCCTGGGGGCGTCCTTATGTCTATAGCCGTGCGATTCACCGAACATACTTCGGCAAACTGAATACTGATTATGATCTTTACAGTAAAGGAATTGACAATTTAACTGCCGATTCGATAATTGACGATGAGAGCCTGGACGACGTTATTCGTTTCGATAACGGCGGTTTTGCCGGCCTGGCTAACAAGTATGGAATTTAAATCTTTGTCAAAGCTTGATATGGTGAAACCCTGATGACTTGCACTTGCCCGAAATGTAAAGCAGAGTTTGAGTTCGATGTTACCGCAATCCCGGCTGAAGGCTCTTTTGACAAGTGTTCCGCCTGTAACGTCAACCTGGTGATCCGCAAGGAATCATTTGCCAAACGTGCGCTTTACAAAAGTTCAGAAATAGCCTGTGCCGAGTGCGGCAGCCCTCCGGGCATATCAATCTATTGCGAAAACTGCCATGCCATCTACCCTGAAATCCTGCTTATCGAAACATCTTCTGCCACTAAAAAGCAGCTCGGGAAAATACTTGCTTCTTTAAACCTGCTCAGGAATTTAAAATTAACTGCTACGGCAAAATCGCATAAAGAGGGCTTCAGTCCTACCCCGGCATCAGGAAAAACCAAAGGCAAGGGGGTAAAACTAGGTTCGCCTCTCCAGGTGGCACTGACGCTGCTGTTGATTCTTGGCGTAGTTGCAGCAGGCGGCTATTTCTGGTATCAGGATAAAGTTGCCACCGAATACTCGGAAAACTATGTTAAAGCGATTATGGGGATGAAGTCGGCCAGGGACTTTGAAATCAAAACCAGCAACAGTCTTGCCGGCAGCTGGAAAGCAGGCGGGGTTGCAACCCTGGCAGAAAAGGAAGTAAAACTGCTGGCGTCTTCCAGGAAAGATGTCGACACCCTGATGAAGCGGATCGGAAAAGTCCCCCCCCAATTCACCGCCAGTAACGAGGCTATCATCAAGCTCAATAACAGCTTCGGGAAACTGCATGCAGCGGTAACCGACACTTCCGGCACCTCTGACATCTATGCAGTTACAGTAAGAAAGAATGACGATGAATTTTTGAGTAGTGCCAAAGCGCTCAAAGCAGGACTTGCGGGCAAACTTGCCGACATATTTAATGAGAGCGCAAGAAAGTACAAGACCCTGCAAGACTTATAGATTATTACGTAACAGTAAAATAACAAGAGCCGTCTCCTGCATATCAGACAGGAAGACGGCTTTTACTTTTTTCAGGCAAATCTGACCAGCTCGACCATGTCTCTTACGGCCCGCTCCAGACCTACCAGAACGGCACGTGAAATGATCGCGTGGCCGATGTTATACTCCTCGATGCCGCGTATTGCCGTAATCCGTTTTACATTTGCGTAGTTGAGCCCATGGCCGGCATTAACCCCAAGGCCCAGCTTCTGCGCCAGTTTGACACCGTTTTCGATTCTGATCAGTTCGCTCTCACCACTTCTCCAGTCAGGCGCCTCGGCAAAAACACCGGTATGAATCTCGATAAAATCAGCGCCAACCTTGTCGGCTGCCTTTATCTGATCAGGATCAGCGTCGATGAACAGCGACACAGGTATCCCCGCTTCGCGCAGTCGCTCAACCGCAGACTTGATGGCTCCCATGTTGCAGCGGACATCAAGTCCCCCCTCAGTGGTAAGTTCGAGCCTTTTCTCCGGGACAAGAGTACACATGTCAGGCTTGACCTGCAGGGCAATGGCAACCATCTCCTCAGTCGCCGCCATTTCCAGATTCAGCCGGGTTTTTATGGTCTTGCGCAGCAGATTCAGGTCACGATCCTGAATATGACGCCTATCCTCCCGCAAATGGATTGTTATACCGTCAGCCCCTGCCATTTCGGCAATTGCAGCGGCAACGACAGGATCTGACTCTCCGCCGCCGCGCGCCTGCCTGACAGTTGCCACATGGTCGATGTTCACTCCAAGTTTTGCCATGCTACTTCTCCCCTATCGACTTCTCAACAACTTCGGCTATATCCTTTGCCCAACCGGTTATCTGATACTTGTCCTGCCCCTCGATCATGATCCTGAGGAGTGGCTCGGTTCCTGAATAGCGGATAAGAATACGTCCGTCCAGACCGAGCTTTGACTCAACATCCCTTATCAGGGCAGACGCCGCCGGGATTTGCATGACATCCTTCTTGGCAGAAACCCTGACATTAACCAGCACCTGGGGCAACGGAATCATGACTTCAGACAGTTCGGAGAGACTTTTGCCCGTCCGGCGGATAATTGCCAAAAGCTGCAAGGCTGAGAGCATGCCGTCACCGGTTGTGTTATGCTCAAGGAAGATCATATGTCCTGACTGCTCGCCGCCAAGATTATACCCTCCCCGGCGCATCGCCTCGACCACATAGCGGTCACCGACATCGGTTTTGACAACTTTCCCGCCAGCCTTCCTCATAGCAATATCAAGCCCCATATTGCTCATCACAGTAGCTACCAGGGTGTTCTTGCGCAGCTTTTTCTGCCTGATCATGTCCGTGGCGCAGATTGCCATGATCTGATCGCCGTCAACCTTGTTGCCGAACTCATCCACAAAAATAACCCTGTCAGCATCGCCGTCCAGAGCTATCCCCAGGTCGGCCCGGTGCGATTTTACCGCCTCACTCAAAACCTCGGGATGGAGTGATCCGCAACCGGCATTGATGTTCGTGCCGTTAGGATTCACGCCTATCGGTATAACCTCGGCGCCAAGCTCCTCCAGCACCGCCGGTGCAACCTTGTAAGCAGCTCCGTTGGCACAGTCAAGCACTACCTTCATCCCGGCGAGATCGACATCTTTCGGGAAGGTACTTTTCAGAAAAACCACATAACGCCCTACCGCATCCTCAATCCTGTACGCCTTGCCCACTTCTGTAGCCACAGGGCGAAGAGAGTCTATCTTTTCCGAAAAAATCAGTTTCTCAATCTTGAGCTCCATTTCGTCCGGCAGCTTGAAACCATCCTTGAAAAAAAACTTTATGCCGTTATCCTGAAACGGGTTGTGCGAAGCGGATATCACCACCCCGGCATCAGCCCGCATCGACGAAGTTATGTAGGCGATGCCTGGCGTCGGCAGAGGCCCGACCTGCAGGACATCAACCCCCATCGAACAGATCCCGGCAACCAGGGCATTCTCGATCATATAGCCGGACAATCTGGTATCCTTACCAATGACAATCCGGTGCCGCCGGCTGTCGTTTTTAAACATATATGCCGCTGCCCTGCCGATCTGTATCGCCATCTCGCAGGTCATCGGATAGACGTTGGCGACGCCGCGCACACCGTCCGTTCCAAACAGTTTCTTCATGTTGACTCCTGATTCAGTTGCATGAATTTACAAATCATTCTTTTGTGAGGAAAATCTCCAGGATAGCAGGAGATACCCTTAACGGCCGTACTCCGGGAATAAGTGAAACATGCCGTTCCAACCCCGAAAACGACACTCTGCCTGCCTGTGCCCCGGAAAGATCAAGCTCTACCCTTGCTCCTTGCCACTTCTGCCTGAGCAGCAGTGACCGCGGTCCGGACAGGCACAGTGATAGCGGTGCCGGCAGATCTCCCTGCAGTGCAAGCCCCGGTGGAGCGTTCACAAATTTCACTGCAAGCGGCACTTCCGCCTCGTCACCGGTCTCAAGTGTTACTAAGAGCCAGAGAACAGCTGCAAAGAAAAGGGAGAGCAATTTCAGCGGCAAATGTGCAAAGAATATCTCGTTCAGCTTCATTGCAGCCACCTCGGCTCCACCATTCTGCGCAGCAGTTTCCGTAGCGGCGCAGACTGAAGATCAGTGGTGATGTGCCCGCCGGAAACAACTGATACCGAACCGGTCTCCTCGGAAACAACTATCACCAGGGCATCGACCACTTCTGTTAAACCAATCGCTGCGCGGTGACGGGTCCCGAGCTCTTTAGCCACATCAGGGTTCTGGGTTAAAGGAAGAAAGCAGCCTGCCTTGGTCAATTTCCCATGCTGGATTATCACCGCACCGTCATGAATAGGTGAGTACGGCAGAAAAATTGACGAGATCAGCTCACTGGTAACCTTGGCGTCGATCTCGGTGCCGATCTCCATGAAATGTTCCAGCGACATTTCGCGCTCAATTACTATCAGTGCGCCGTTCCGCCTCTCGGAAAGGGAGTGGGCGGCATCAGCAAGCTGATCGAGAAGAGCTGCTGATTGATCTTCGTGAGATTCCTGGCTATCCCCTCTGGCAGCTCTGTCACGGCTGATAGAGAGCAGAGCGCGACGGATGTCGTACTGGAAAATTACCACGAGTACAAGAAACATCGAGAGTATGAAGTTATCGAGCAGCCAGGTAAAGGTGACAAGTCCGGTAAGTCTGGCGATTAGATACGAGATAATGACCAACGGCAGGGCAAGGAGGATTCGTACCGCTGTTGACTCCCTGAGGAGACGGAGTATCCGGTAAATGACGATTGAGACCAGCAGAATATCTGCGGAAGTCAACAGACCGTCGGATTTTTGCAGAAATTCCCACATGACTCTCACCGCAAATATTTATACGTCTTCACGTCAGAGCTGCAATCGCCCTGACCATATCAACCGTGTCACGAACCGCCCGGACATCATGCACCCGGAAGATCGTCGCCCCGTTCATCATTGCCACCGCCACCGAAGCAGTGGTTCCGAAAAGGCGTTCCGTAACCTCACGCCCAAGGGCCGTGCCGATAAATGATTTTCGCGAGGTCCCGATCAGCAGCGGCCGCTGCAGTACTGACAATTCCTGCAGTCGGCGGATTACTTCCAGATTGCCGGTCGCGCTCTTGCCAAAGCCTATGCCGGGATCAACCGTTATCCGCTCTTTCTGAACGCCGGCAGCGACAGCCCTGTCAATCGCTCGTTGCAGAAACTCCGTAATTTCGGCAATCATATCGGTGTAAGTCGTATCTTTTTGCATCGCCGCAGGGGTTCCCCTGGAGTGCATCAGCACGAGGCCGGCGTCAGTTCGTGCAACGGTCTCAACCATCCGGGGATCAAACGTCATGGCACTGATGTCATTGACTATCTCTGCTCCGGCCTTAACAGCGGCAGCCGCAACAGAAGACTTCCAGGTATCAATGGATATGGGGACAGGGATACTCCCGGCAAGCCTTTCGATTACCGGCACGACCCTCTTTTGCTCTTCAGCAGCGGTAACAGGCAGAGCATCAGGTCTGGTGCTCTCGCCACCGATATCGATAATATCGGCTCCGTCCGCAACCATCTGCATCGCTGCAGCAACAGCAGCGGCAACTGTACCGTAGCGGCTGCCGTCAGAAAATGAGTCCGGGGTGACATTAAGTATCCCCATGACACAGGGACGGATCGAGAGATCAAAAGTTCTGCTGCCGAAGCGCCACACCGCAGCAGACGTGACCGAATCAGTATGAGCGTTCATCTACACCGCGACTTCAGTTTCAACAGCTGCCGGCGGAACGTTTTGCATGATTTCTTCAACTTCGGCTCCGCTCAGATTCTCCTTCTCAATCAGGGCATTGGCAATCCGGTGAAGGCTGTCAAGGTTTTCGGTAACCATCTGCTTGACCCTGGCATAATTTTCGTCAACTATCTTCCTGATTTCAGTGTCAATCTCGACAGCAGTCGCTTCACTGTAGTTCTTGTGGGTCGCCATCTCCCGCCCGAGAAAGATCTGTTCATCCTTCTTGCCGAACGATACCGGTCCCAGTCGGTCGCTCATCCCCCACTCACAGACCATCTTGCGCGCCATCTCGGTGGCCCGTTCAATATCGTTGCCGGCACCGGTGGTCATGGTACTGAAAACTATCTCTTCGGCGGCGCGCCCACCCATGAGCACCGCAATCCGGTCAAGCAGAGACTCCTTTGTATAACTGTGCTTGTCCTCGATAGGCAGCTGCATGGTTACGCCAAGAGCTCTGCCACGCGGGATGATGGAAACCTTGTGTATGGGGTCACTCCCGGGAAGCAGCTTTGCAACCAGTGTATGACCCGCCTCATGAAATGCCGTCCCCTTCTTCTCCTCCTCGGAGATAACCATGCTGCGGCGTTCGACCCCCATCAGCACCTTGTCCTTGGCGTCGTCAAAATCGATCATCTCCACCTGTTCCTTGCCACGCCGTGCAGCCAGCAAAGCCGCCTCATTGACAACATTGGAAAGATCGGCCCCGGAAAAACCGGGTGTTCCTCTTGCCATGAGTTCAAGATTGACATTCTGGGCAAGCGGGACTTTCTTGGCATGCACCTTGAGAATCATCTCTCGACCCTTTACATCAGGACGCGGCACAATCACCTGCCGGTCGAAACGACCCGGCCTGAGCAACGCCGGGTCAAGGACATCCGGACGGTTGGTAGCGGCAATCAGAATAACCCCTTCATTCGACTCGAAGCCATCCATCTCTACCAGCAGCTGGTTCAGGGTCTGCTCGCGCTCATCATGCCCGCCACCCAGCCCGGCGCCACGGTGACGGCCGACAGCATCGATCTCGTCGATGAAGATTATACACGGGGCGCTTTTCTTCCCCTGCACAAAGAGGTCACGCACCCGGCTCGCACCAACGCCGACAAACATCTCGACAAAATCCGACCCGGAGATGGAGAAAAACGGTACCCCGGCCTCACCGGCAATTGCTCTTGCCAGCAGAGTTTTCCCGGTTCCGGGAGGGCCCATCAGCAGAACCCCCTTGGGAATGCGGCCACCGAGTTTGGTAAATTTTTTGGGATCTTTGAGGAACTGGATTATCTCTTCAAGCTCCTCCTTTGCCTCTTCTATCCCGGCGACATCTTCAAAAGTTATCTTTATCTGCGACTCGGTAAGAAGTTTTGCCCGGCTCTTGCCGAAGGACATTGCCTTGCCGCCACCCGCCTGCATCTGGCGCATGAAGAAAATCCAGACGCCGACCAGCAGAATAAGAGGAAACCAGGAAATAAAGATGGAGAACCATGAGAACTTCTCCTCCTCCGGCTTGGCCGAGACTTCCACCTTCTTCTCAATCAAAGTCTCGGAAATAGACGCGTCAGCAGGGCGGTAGGTTCTGAAATCCTTGCCGTCGGTATACTTGCCGAGAAGATCATTGCCGGAGACGACGACCGATTTGACTTTACCGGCATCAACAGCAGTGATGAAGTCGCTGTAGTTGAGTCTCTCCTGTACAGGCTTAGGCTTGTT
>JBBRBA010000088.1:0-10896 GCA_038206285.1 Geobacterales bacterium | reverse complement strand
GCCATACACTTCCTCGAATCTCATCTTTCGGGTCTCCTGTAGCCATTCCGTCCGTTTCATCCGTTGTCTCCCGACAACAAAGTAAACCGGACAGTTTATGTGCTACAAGACCGGACATATTATTAACCCGCGACATTTTTAGGATTAACGGTTGCTGATTCGCTAAAACTGCGGTATTTTTTTAGAACTTTACCATCGAGAAAGCAATTAATGTACAAAGACATCCGCCTTCACGGTTCACTGGAAAACAGGGTTGAATACTATGCGGTCGCCGCCGGAGTTGACGCCCACAAGCGCTACTTCTTCAATGTCGATCAGAGCAGCGAGGCGGAGCTCCGTTTTTTCTCGGCGAACAACGAATTTATAATCAGCCAGCATGGCATCAAACACAGAGGGAATGGCGGTTCTTTCTGCGAGTACATGTTCGGCGTCGATCAACCGTTTACCGACATGGCAAAAGGCGACGTAATCAATCGCCTGGTAATGTACGGCACCCACTTTGACCAGAAAGCCAACGCTCTCAGATTCGGTGACCGCACCGATGGCTCACTTACCTATGACAAGATTTTTTTCGACGGCAATGCTGTTGCCAACTACTTCTTCTTCGTGCATACGGAAAATCTCGGTTCATCTGTCAAGGAGCAGCAGGAGCTGATTCTGCGTCGTGTCGGCAAAACGCTCAAAAGATCTGTCGCCATCGGCATTGCTGATGACAACAGGATTATTGGCGACATCATTGCCAACCTCGCAGCTGAAGGGGTACAGCTCTTCCTTTTCAAACTGATAAACATCAATCATGAAGAGTACCGGCACGCTTTCCAGACCCTCTATTTCAGAAACAAGAGAATCTCTGACGACGAGTTTGCCCAGCTTACCGAACTGGCAATGCGCAATGAAATCGACCGTTACCAGCAGGAGCGGATCAGGATTGACGTCATGTACAAGCATCCGGACAATCGCCGCATAGTGGACGAGTACCGTAACATCCTCTGCAGCTGCAACATCAGGGGAGAAATCAACCGTCTTGAAAATGCCCGTCTGACAAGACTGAAAACACTTTCTGTCAGGAACAAGATTCCCGGAGCGCTCTTCTATACCCTTGATGAACTCCTGCGCAAGGATCGCAAGCTGGTGGAACTGGAGGAGAGCGACTATATCTCTGCCACAAGACAGATTCTCGAAGGGCTCTTTTTCGGCAACCGGCAGATCGAGAGTCGCGTTGACCGTGAAGATATGCTGAAACTTCTTCATGCCAAGAAAAAAGCCGCCGAACACCGCAACCATACCTTTGAAGAAATTCTGCTGGATGCCAGCAAGGCGTGTGACGAAAACATCCGTGACGGTGCGGATATTTCCCTGCTCGAAGAATTTTCTTACATAATAACCTATCTTGATCGCTACGACTCAACCTCTCAGGTTATAAACCAGCTCGCCTTCATGGAGAATATCAGGATAAGCGAAGAGATGCTCCGCAGTATTCTCGGCAACAAGAAGGAATTTGACTCTCTCAGCCCCAACCTCTTCAACACCCTTTTCATCGACGGTGTTCTCGACAACAAATACCTCGGCAACTACGGCAGAAGGAAACTGGTTACTCTCGTAACCGGGCTTGAGGAGGTTGAAGCCGGAACCATGCAGTCGCATGTGGCTCTTGACCAGCTCCAGGCAATTGACCGGGAAGAGCAGTTATTTCTTGTTCTTTTGCACCATGTAAGGGAACGTATCAGGAATTTCTATTCAAAATTCACCACTAAAGCAGACCAGAATGCCCTTAGAACCGAAGTTACCGAAGAGTTGCTCAATAAAAAACTGATCAAGGGTGAAATAAACAGCGAACTTTTCAGTGAAACCATCCTGACTATCCAAAAAGAGGCAATTTACCTGCACAATCTTCTGCCGCAGATAATCCTGGAGAAGGATATTGCCTTAAGAGAAGACTTTCTCGACAACTCCGGTCTGGACAGATTCTATGTCGAAGAGCTGGAACTTGAATATTTTGAACTTAACGGCCTGCCGCTTGATGATCTCTACCAGATACGTAAAGGGTTGAACTGATTTTCCCGTAGCAACCCCTCCGACCTCCCCGGCTTCAGCTCTCTCTTCCCAGCCGACTTGACATCCTGTTACACAATCAATACACTCCGCAGTGTAAGAAAACCACTCAGGAGGCTGTCATGCCACAATTTGCGTCCCTACCGGGGTTGAAAGAGAAAATCAGGGTTTTCGGCAAGGAGAACCTCGACGAGATGCTACACACTCTGGCAACAGGCATCATCGAGACAGCCCCGGAGTGCAGTGTCAGGATATACCTTGAAGACCTCACCAAAGGGGCGCTCGCCTGTGCCTATGCCAGCGGGTCACATCAGGCGGAAATACGCGGGACAACTTTCCCGATAATCGCCGCCGATATTCTTGTATCGGCGACTTTCGTTTCGCAACTCCCCACCGAAATCCACTCTACCGTCAGGCTTGCCGGCGCGGATCGCGAGTTCGCCGCAAAGTTCGGTATTGCCGCCTCCACCCTCCTGCCGATCACCAGCTATGGCAAATCACTCGGTGTGCTCTGCTGCGACCGGGCAACAAGCGGTGAGCTTTTCAGCGGCAAGAGCAAAGGTGTGATCTGTCAGCTCCTGGTAGATGTCGCCGATCGTCTCGACCAGGCCCGCAAATACAACCAGCAGCTTCTTCTTGCCAGACAGGTGGATGAATACAAGAAACGAGAAGCTGCCGGATTCATGGTTCGTTCCGCTGTACGGCTGATAGACAAGCTGGCGCTTGCATCCGTGCTTGTCCCCTCCGGTGACGGCAGCCTTGTGGTGCTCGCCAGCCATTCGGAAGACCCGCAGATGAAGGCAGCATATGACTCCCTCGGCGCTATCGGCCTGGAAAAGGGGAAATCATTGATATCCCGTTTTGTTGACGATGATGCCGTGATAACCGACGAAAAGCTGCTGCAACCGCTCTCCTTTCTCGACCTCACCAAACAGGAGCTGCAAAAAAGCGCCCTGACTGAAAAAATGGCTCTCCGTTCGCTCTATGTGGTTCCCAGATATGAGCCACAAAGCCGGCGCATAATCTGCCTTGTCAACTACTTCACCAACGAGATCTACCGCTTTTCCGACTTCGAGATGGGGCTGTTGCAGACTCATGCCGAAATGGTGGAACGTGTTATCGAAGAGATCGGCGGTGAGCATCTTGAAGTCAGGGTTCTTTCCGAGATCTCAGACATGCTGCTGGAACGCTCGGAACGGGTCACCCCCTTTCTGACAAAGGTGCTCTCGAAAGCAACCGAGCTTATCGGCGCCGACACCGGCAGCATCGCCATAAGTGAAGAGTTCGAGGACGGCAGATGGCTGGTGGTTGAAGATGCCGAAGGGAACATAGTCGGCGCCAAACACAAGGAGTGGCTGAAAAAGCATATTCCCCCCTTCAGAGTGGGGGGGCCTGAACTGGCTCCGCTTGATCGGAGTCTCACCGGTTATGTTGCCTGGTCCAAAGAGGCAAAGATAATCGGCAGTATCGAAGCAGAGCAGAAAAGCGGCGGATTCCACCGCTCCATGCATGAAGAGATCAAGAGCGAGATAGCCGTGCCGGTAATCTGTGATGATGAAGTTATCGCCGTAATCTGCCTGAACTCGCTGAAACCTGCTTACTTCACGGAAGAGCACAAAAGAATTCTGCAGATCATCGAAAGCCTGACAGCAAGGCACCTCTCCGACCTGCAGCGAATCGAACGGTTGCAGAACGAAGTTACCCGGCTCGCCTCCGACGTTGGCTACAAGGATCCCGGCATATCATCCTACAAACTCGGCAACATCATCGGCAACAGCAGCAAGGCGAGAGAGATAGTCGATTTCATCAACACGGTTTCCATTCCGATCTGCAACAGAATCAGCCTCTGGAGTAAAAACGTTTTGCAGGAGGCGACCATCGGCCTCCCCTCCATCCTTGTTCTTGGGCAGACAGGCTCGGGTAAAGAGTTTTTCTTCAACAACCTCTACAACAAGCTTAACACCATGTACCGTGAAACAGTGAACCCTGCCGGAGAACTGCCGGTAAAGAAAACCAATATCGCCGCATACAGCGGTGAATTGACTTATTCCGAGCTGTTCGGCCATAAAAAAGGGGCATTTACCGGCGCCTACAATGACCGGAAAGGGATTCTTGAAGATGCCGGCGGCGGCATCGTCTTTCTTGACGAAATCGGCGATGCCGACCCGAAAACCCAGGTGCAGCTCCTTCGCTTCCTCGACAACGGCGGTTTTATCCGCCTCGGCGATAACCAGCAGAAATACAGCAGAGTGCTGCTGGTAGCGGCCACCAACAAAGATCTGGCAGAAGAGATCCGCAAGGGGAATTTCCGCGAAGACCTCTATCACCGGCTGTCAGAACTCTCCGTCACCGTACCTTCACTCAATGAACGTCGTGAGGATATCCCCGACCTTTCCAAGCACTTTCTCGGCAAGCTCTACCGCACCTACAAAGGCGCCGAGGAACAGAAAGATACGCCTCCCTCCCTCTCGGAAGAGGCAAAAGCCGTGCTGGTGAATCATCAGTACAAGGGTAATATCCGTGAATTGCGCAGCCTTCTGCTGCGGGCGCTATTCTTCAGGAGCAGCAGCACCATAAGCGCCGGAGATATCCGCAATGCCATCAAGGCGGGCATCTGGGAAAACCCGTCGTCTTCAGTCAACGACATGAGCAGCCAGATGGCTGACCGGATAATTGCCGAGATTACCGCCGGCAGCGACTTCTGGCAGGTTGTGTACGAACCCTACACCGGCAACCATATATCCCGCGAGATTGTCCGCCTTGTTATTGAAAAGGCCAGAGAGCGTTCCGGCAAGAGCATGCCGCGGATTGCCCAGTTCCTCCGGGCGGTTGACACCGAAAAACTCGGCACAAAAGAGGAGAGCCTCCGCTTCTTCCGTTTCAAGAATTTCCTTTACAAGACGGTCAGGATTTCGTAGCCATAGTAGAATAGAAAAACTGCGGGAGTATAATGATATGAAGCTTGGTATTTCAGATATGCATGAACAGTGCAGACAGTGCGGCTTCGATTACGCGCGGATTGATACTGAAAGATGGAACAACAACAGTTCGCGCCGGGCAATGTGTCCGGTCTGCGGCTGGACCTGTTTTGATGAGCACAGCTGGGAGGGAGACACCCCTACCCTCCTGAAAAGTGTGGAGAGCCGCGGTTTCGGCGCTTACCGCCTGGTCCCGCCAGGCGGCTATTCGGGATACAATGCATTTTACACCGAACCCGATCCTGGTGTGGTGAACCATGTTAAAGAGCTGCTGACTGAAAAAGGGTGGAAAGGTTATCTGATACTCTGGGATGAAACTGCAAAACGCCCCCGGCTTATTGCCGGCAGCCCTCTGCAGCGGTTTGAATCTGCACTGGACTCCTGAGTTACCTGTTACCGGCTGCCCTGGCTGCTGCTGTAACTTCGCCATCCCTGACGACGTAGGTATTCGACACCTTGCCGGACCAGACGCCAATCAGCTTGTCATCTTCAAGCAATTCAGCAAAAGTCGCCCGCAGGATATCACTTAAAACTGTTGATAGACTCTCCGGGGTAAGAGTGCGGCCGCTACCCCTTACAATGCCGGAAGAGTGCCCGTCCCAGAGGATTTTGCCGCTATCATCATGCAGATAAAAATGAAAGCCAACTCTCGCCTGGTAACCATCGGCCTCTTCTATCCTGAACTGGGTTATCTCTCCCTTGAGCAACAGCAGGTCATCGGCAGAAGATTTCCCCCCCCACTCACCGTAAACCTTTCTGAAAACATCACTTACATAAAGCGAAAGCGCTGTTTTGGACAGTAACCTTTTTGCCTGGCCAGCTACCCTCAGATTGCCGACATAGGTATCGGCAACAGAACGCTTGTCAATGAAGGGAGCAATCTTGACGGGACGAAGCAGCTTTACCACTGAAAACAGCCCTTGAGGAGGTTCGGTATTAGCAGTCGGTTCATAGTGCAGATCAATGGTTAAATCTTCAGCACGAACCGGAGCGGCAAGCGTTAACAATACAGTCAGAGTTACCATCAATCGCTTCACCAGAACCTCCGTGTGCAACCTGTCGAGCAGGGTAAGGGGAAACAACGACCAGCGTCATTATTTATACTTCAGTAATAGCGGGGTTTTGTGTAATATCTCTAAACATGAGACCATTAAAAATATGCAAAATAACAGCCATTCTCCTTTTTCTCGTCACTCCTTGTCTCCTCTGCACAAAAACATACTCAGAATCAATAATCAAGAGTGACGCTATTGACAACAACCTTAAGAAGTCACTTATAAAAAGGTATTCCGGAGCGGTTCCAGTGCAGTGGAAAGAAGATGTTACCGGCGTGAAAACGCGCATCAAAGGGAAGGATAAAGTCATCGCCCTGACATTCGATGCCTGCGGCAGTCCACGCGGCATGGCTTTTGACAGGAGGATCACCGATTTTCTCGAAAGGGAGCAGATACCGGCAACCCTCTTCATCAACGGCAGATGGATTGAACCGAATAAAACGGAATTTGCACGGCTTGCCTCCAATCCGCTTTTCGAAATTGCCAATCATGGCTACAGCCATAAACCGGCATCAGTAAACGGCAGATCTGCCTACGGTATCAGCGGCACAAAAAATATCAACGAACTTGTCGATGAAATAGAGCTTAATGCTGTCAGGATTGAGACGCTCACCGGAAAACGTCCCCGTTTCTATCGCTCGGGTACGGCCTATTACGATGAAGTGGCGGTGAAAATCGCCGCTGAATTGCGGCAGCAGGTGGCCGGCTTTTCACTGCTCGGTGACGCCGGAGCAACCTACAGCCGGGAACAGGTCAAACAGGCGCTGCTTGCTGCCAAAGCGGGTGATATCGCCATCTTTCATTTCAATCACCCGGAGAGCGGCACAGCCGCCGGACTTATGGATGCTCTGCCGGAACTGAAGAGAAAAGGTTTTCGTTTTGTCCGGCTGTCGGATGTCGAACTGGAATAAAAGACAACTTCGAGAAGGATCTGTTAGCTGCCGATCCCGTATTCAAGTTTTCAATTTTTTGATTATTCCTTGGGGTAGTCTGCCATTTTTGCATGAGTTGCCAGCACCCACCTTTTGCCTCAAAAACGTATAATATTACGGCAAACCATAAAGCCTGAAAAATCTCCCATAAAGCTGAAAAACCCTTATTTTATCGCCTTTCCCCTTGACACAAACTGTTACTTTCGTGTACTTTTGCGCGGCTAACTCATTGTATTATTGTCATTTTCAAAAGATTACATCCAGAACCGGAGGTGTTCTAGTGACCTTTCAAGACCTTATCCTCTCCCTGCAGGGCTACTGGGCAAAGCAGGGCTGCATCATCCAGCAGCCGTACGATACCGAAAAAGGGGCTGGAACCTTCAATCCGGCAACCTTTCTGCGGGTGCTCGGACCTGAACCGTGGAACGTCGCCTATGTCGAGCCTTCACGCCGCCCGACCGACGGCCGTTACGGCGAAAATCCCAACCGGCTGCAGCATTATTACCAGTTTCAGGTAATCATGAAGCCGTCACCGCAGAACATCCTCGACCTTTATCTGGACAGTCTGCGCGCCTTCGGCATCGACCCGAATAAACATGACATCCGCTTTGTCGAAGATGACTGGGAATCCCCAACCCTCGGTGCCTGGGGACTTGGCTGGGAAGTCTGGCTCGACGGCATGGAGATCACCCAGTTCACCTACTTCCAGCAGGCCGGCGGTATCGATCTCAAGCCGGTAGCCGGCGAAATCACCTACGGCTGCGAGCGGATCGCCATGTATCTGCAGGGGGTCGATAATGTCTACGACCTGGAATGGACCAAAGGGATCAAGTACGGTGATATTCATCATATGACCGAGGTCGAGTTCTCGACCTACAACTTTGAAGAGGCGAATGTGCCGCTGCTGCTGGAGTCGTTCACCAACTTCGAAAAAGAGTGCATCCGCCTCATTGCCAAGGAACTGGTCTTCCCGGCCTACGACTTTGTCATGAAGTGCTCGCACACCTTCAACCTCCTCGACGCTCGCGGCGCCATCTCCGTAACCGAGCGCGCCTCCTACATCGGCCGGGTGCGCAACGTCGCCAAACTCTGCGCCGAAGGATACGTCCGCCAGCGGGAGCGACTTGGCTATCCGTTGTTAAAAAAATAGAGCCTTTCACAGAGGCACGGTGAAAAGCCATTTTTAACTGGGATGAACGGGATAAAAAGGATTAAAGACTTTAGGGGTAACCCGAATAAATGATTTTGATTTTATCCTGTTCATCCTGAATATCCCTGTTAAATTGTTTTTTTGATTTTCCAGTTTGAAAGGACTTTATATGAACAAAGAGCTTTTTCTTGAGATAGGAACAGAAGAGATCCCGGCAGGTTTTCTGCCGAAGGTGATGGCAGATATCGAAACCCTCATCCGCAAGGAACTGGAGAGCGCCCGTTTGGGGTTTTCCGAAGTAAAAACCCTCGCTACGCCCCGCCGCATGGCACTCCGCGTGACCGGACTGCCGACTCTGCAGCCCGATGCCGAGATCACCGCCATGGGTCCGGCCAGAAACATCGCCTATACTGCTGACGGCAAACCGAGCAAGGCTGCCGAAGGTTTTGCCCGCGGGCAAGGGGTCGAGGTCAATGCCCTTACCCTGGTGACAACCGACAAGGGAGAGTATATTGCCGCACTCAGGAAAGAGAGCGGACGCCCGGTTCATGAACTCCTTGCTGAAATCCTCCCCCGCCTGATAGGCAACATACCGTTCAAGAAGTCGATGCGCTGGGGTGATTTCGATGTCCGCTTCGCCAGACCGATCCACTGGATCGTTGCCATTTTCGATGGCGTTGTCGTGCCGTTCAGCTTCGGCCCCATCAACAGCGGTACCGTCTCCAGAGGCCACCGCTTCATGGGGAATACCGCTTTTCCGGTGCGTGACTTTGCCCACTATCTTGATGAATGCGAGCGGCATTTCGTCATCCCCGACCCGGCGCTGCGCAAGGAGATCATCCGCCGCGAGATCCACCGGATCGCCAATGTCGCCGGTGGTCATCTGCTGCCAGATGAGGGGCTGCTCGACGAAGTGACCTATCTTTGCGAGTATCCGAGCGCCGTTCACGGCACCTTTTCGCCCGACTTTCTCAAAGTTCCCAAAGAGGTGCTGATCACCTCCATGCGGAGCCACCAGCGCTACTTCTCTGTTGTCGATGCTGACGGCAGACTGCTCAACTGCTTCATAACCATCAACAACACCCTGACCGAAGACCCGTCGGTTGTGGTCAAGGGGAACGAAAGGGTATTACGGGCACGACTCTCTGATGCCCGTTTCTTCTTTGAAGAGGATCAGAAGGTAAAACTCGAAACCAGGGTCGAGTCCCTCAAGACTGTCGTCTACCAGCAAAAACTCGGCACTTCCTACGAGAAGATGGAACGCTTCCGGGCGCTTGCCGAACAGCTCTCCTTTCGGCTTAATCCGGAAGTGCAGAGCAAAGTTGCCCGCGCCGCCTTCCTTTGCAAGGCTGATCTGGTCTCTGCCATGGTCGGTGAATTCCCGGAAGTACAGGGAATCATGGGTCGCGAATACGCACTGCTGCAGGGAGAGGATGCCGAAGTGGCGATGGCGATAGCCGAACATTACCTCCCCACCCAGGCCGGCGGCGATCTGCCTACCGCGGACATCGGCGCCTTCGTCTCCATTGCCGACAAACTCGATACCATCTGCGGCTGCTTCGGTGTCGGCCTGATCCCGACCGGCTCTGCCGACCCTTACGCCCTGCGCCGCTCGGCCCTCGGCATCATCAACATTATTCTCGATCGCGAATACCGGTTATCCCTCACCGCCCTTGTCGACAGCGCTCTTCTTTTGCTGGCACCGAAACTGACCAGACCGGCAACAGAGGTAAAAACCGACCTGCTAGACTTCTTCCGCGGGCGTTTTGTCAATCTTCTTGCCGATCGCTACCCGTCTGATGCCGTCGAGGCGGTGGTCGCCGCCGGCTTTGATGACCTGGTAGATGCAGCCGCAAGGATAGGCGCCCTCGCCGCTTTCAAATCGCGGCCGGACTTTGCCGAGCTGGCAGTAACCTTCAAGCGGGTCGGCAATATTGTCAAGGAGGGGGTAGGAGCAACCGTTGATGCGGCGCTCTTCGAGGATCCGGCTGAAAACTCCCTGGCAACTGCTATCGACTATGTAAACCGCTCCGTTGCTGCCGCTATCGGCAGCGGGGACTATGTCACGGCTCTTACCGAAATCGCTTCGCTGCGCGGGCATGTCGATCTCTTCTTCGACAAGGTCATGGTCATGGCAGAAGATGAGAAGGTGAAAACAAACCGGCTTGCCCTGCTCACCTCGATCTCCAGGCTCTTCGGCGGCATCGCCGATTTCGGCCGCTTGGCATAAAAACAGGGTGCGGTTATGCCGCACCCTGTTTTGTAATAGGTTCGAGGATTGAGGATCGGGGTTCGAGGCAAAAAGTAACAGCCTAAATAACCAGCCTTTATCCTCGTCCCTTTATCCTCGTCCCTTTATCCTCGTCCCTTATTGCCGGTACAGGCAAGGCGTAAAAAAACTTTACGTTTGCCGTTAAACCGCTCTGGGCGCTCATCTGCAATGCTGTGTAAAAAAATGTTACGCTTATGTAACTACCTGGAATAACAGACAATATCAATAAACGTAAAATTTCTTTACGTTTCAGTTCCGGCAAACTGATTAATCGAGGGTTCCAACATGAGCCATCATCCGGTCGCAATTTCATAACTATCCGATATCAGGCACATTATTTCATTATTATCATTTGGCACAGATATTGTTATCATTGTCTAATCAATCCGGAAGAAGTTTCCCTTAGAGCAGCTGTTTTTTGATTTACTCATAATTCATCCTTGTTTTGAAGGAGATG
>JBBRBA010000087.1:0-12815 GCA_038206285.1 Geobacterales bacterium | reverse complement strand
GCTGAACAATTGATAAAGTCGAATATTAATGGTGGCTCCAGCTTGGGGCAAGCCGATGCTCCATTGGTGCTGGCTATGTATACTGATTATGAATGTCCATTCTCTCGTCGATTTGAGACAGAGACCTTTGCGGCGATTAATAAGAACTTTATCCTTACAGGAAAACTGAGATTTATCGTTATGGATTCTCCATTGGATATTCACGCGAACGCAATAAAGGCGGCCGAGGCTACAAAATGTGCTGCCGAACAAGACCAATACTGGAGCTATAGAAATAAGTTGTCTTATGTAAATGAAGCGTTAGACACTAATCGGTTAATGTCCATTGCGCGCGAAAGCGGATTGGATGCTGTTAAATTTGAAAATTGTCTCAGTAGCGGCAGGTATACCAAAGTTGTTCTCGAAGCTGCCGCAGAATCACGGCGTCAAGGCGTTAATGGAACGCCGACTTTTATGCTCGGTACGGAAAAGAATGGTGTACTGGAAGGAGTACGCATGATGGGAGCTCTACCCTATGCAGTATTCGAGCAGAAGTTCAATGATCTATTGAATAAAAAATAGCCAAGATGCCAGCTTCGTTTTTCAGGCGATAAATTTTATCGGGTGATAGCATATTGTGTAGCGGGTTGTTCGACAAGCGCGGCAGGTATTCAAGGTTCGATTAAGTAACGCCCGCTTGCCGGTGAAAAATACTGTGGGGACAGGCGCTGCGAGCCTGTCCCCGTTTTTTGTTCGCGTTTGAACAGTAATCAGGATTTACGTAGATAGGGGGAATAAACCTTCAGGCAGCTTTTAGTGGTCACCTAAGCCTCTTTGCTCCCTTCCGCCGCTTCAGCACGCATTATCCGCTCAACAATGCCGCCGCGCTTCAGCTTGTTGCGGTAATCTTCCCGGTGTTCACCTGCCAGCCGATCCAGATACTGAAGATTGAGGGCGATCGATTCACGGTAGAGATCACGATCGATATCCCAGCGCTCCCGGAAATGCAGCAGCAGCGTGCGGTCAAGCTTGCCAAGGTTTTCATCCAGTCGCTTGCGAACCATTTTGTAGAAAGCGCATGTCTGGGTCAACAGGTCCAGTTCATTGGCGTAAGCCATTACTCCTGCTTCACGGAACTCCTGATAGAGGAACAGCAGCTTTTCGAGGTAGATCCGGTCAGCCAGCTGGCCAAGCAGGTCTGCCGTTGCCACCAGCTTGGCTGCCAGTTCCGTATCTTCATCCGGATAGCTGATACTGTCGGGGTTTATTGCCAGGGAGGTAGCCATTATCATGCAGCAGCATCTCTTGTTGTCCTGAACAGTCAAGCCGAGAGATTCCCCGTAATGTTCGAAAAAGTCGGCACTCCTTTCCACATGGACGAGGGTATGCTGACCGCCGGTCCCATTTTCACCTTCTCTCTGGATGTAGCCGATATCATGCATCAATGCAGCCAGCAGAGACAGTTCGGCAATGTGTGGCGGGATTGGTCTACCGGAGAGAATGGTGGAATGGATCATGCGGGAAGTTGCCAGAAGGACTTCCAGGGTATGCCGCAAATCATGGTACTCGGTCTTGCAGGACTGATAACCGTCGTACCGGCCGTTAAAAAGCCGGATCGTATCGTCAAAGCAGCGATCAAAGAGATGGCTGCCCATGGATGGAAAGGAGAGCCGATGCAGAAACCTGACTTCCTCTCGAACTTCGTCACTGGACTCTACTTCCAGCAGCAAGTGCAGATCAGCCAACTGTTTTTGCATCAGGCAGCTCCTGTAACATTACCCTGAAGGTGCACGACAGAGTCTGCCGCCTACCCGCTATATTAACATAATTATCACTGCGTGATGCCCAATATGGCTGCAGCATAAACCCCTCAGTATGCCAGTTCAAAGGCGTTGCTTATATGCTCTACTTTATGGCTGTAGTTACACTCCAGGATTATGGCGATTACGTCGAAGCGTGCCGGGGCGTCATGCAGCCGGTTGCGCGAGAGCCAGGTGAGGGCTGCCTTGCTGATCTGGCGCTGCTTGAAGGGGGTTACGGCAAGTTGTGGTAATCCGTATGCAAGGGTCTTGCGGGTCTTGACCTCGACAAAGACGAAGGTGTCGCCGTCTTTGGCGACAATATCAACTTCTCCCCCCTTGCAGCGGAAATTACGCGCGATTATCCTGAGACCCTGGCGCAGTAGAAAGGTCGCGGCCAGTTCTTCGCCCCGGCTGCCGACGCCGGCGTTTTCATGTCCCCTCCCGGCAGAAGTGGCGTCCCTGTTGAAGTGGTTATTTCCCCCAGTCACGCGAGTACCTGAAGTCACGATCTATGGTTCTGTTGGAGACCTTTGCTATGACCGGCAGTCTCCGCTTGAAGTGGGAGTTCTTGATCCGTTCGCGGATCTCTTCGATAAATCCGGTTTTGAATCCCTCTGCCAGCAACTCTTCGTGGGTCATTCTCAGGTCAATCATCCGGTAGAGAAGTTCATCGACCTCCCGGTAGGTGAACCCCAGTTCCTGTTCGTCCGTCTGTCCAGCCCAGAGGTCGGCTGAAGGTTTTTTGTCAATGACGTCCCGTGGTACCCCCATCTCTTCCGAGAGTTGCCAGATCTGGCTTTTGTAAAGGTCGCCGATCGGGTTGAGAGCGCTTGCCATATCGCCGTAGAGAGTGCCGTAGCCAAGCAGCAGTTCGGTCTTGTTGCTGGTCCCAAGGACAAGAGCTCCCAGCAGGGCGGAGTGATCAAAGAGAATCGTCATCCGCTCCCGCGCCATCTTGTTGCCGCGCCTCATGTTGTCGGCGTCGGCAAAGCTGTCGAAGTACGCATCCACCATCGGTGTGATCGGGATAACTGAAAAGTTTATGCCGCAGGCAGTTGCCACTATCCGGGCATGAGCCTCGCTCTCCGGGTTGCTGGTGCGGTAGGGCATACAGATGGCATGAACATTCTCAGGTCCAAGCGCCTCGGCGGCGAGAAATGCAACCAGCGCAGAATCAATGCCGCCGGAGAGACCCAGTATCCCTTTTCTCAGACCGGTCTTGCAAATCTCTTCCCTGATGAAGTCCACAAGTATTTTTCTGAGCAGTCTGGTGTTGACCGACAGCCGGCTCATCAAAGACCTCCTTCAGCGGCAATAAGCTGCAGTTCGCGGATTGTGAGAGCGAGGTTCTCGTCACGCATCAGGGGGGACAGGATCCTCTCCCGGCGCAGTTCACCTTCTTTCATCGTCGCCAGAACAAGATCCTCTTCCAGCATCTTTCCCCTGGAGAGGGCAGTGCCGCATGGGGCGACAGCTTCTGATCCTCCCCAGAAGTTTATGCCGTCCTCGTAGCCGACGCGGTTGCAGTAGAGTACCCTGGCATTGAGGAAGGTGGCGGTAGTTGCCGTGAGCCGCTGCCAGGCGGTTGTCGAGCCGAGCTGCTCGTTAACTGTGAGGCCGCGGCCCGGGCTGCTGGAGAGGCAGATGATCGTGGTTGCACCGTGCATGGCGAGAATGTAGGGGGCGGAGAGGTGCCAGAGATCTTCACAAATCAGCATGCCGATCCGGCCAAAACGGCTGTCAAAAGCGCGGAAACGGTCACCGCGGGCAAGATAGCGCTGTTCATCGAAAAGACCGTAAGTCGGCAGATAGACTTTTCTGTGCAGGTGAACTATTTCACCCTTGTCGAGAAAAATGGCGCTGTTGAAGAAGCGGTAGTCTGCGGTTGACTCGACAAAGCCGACGGCAATGGCGATATCTTTTGAAAGTTTTTTCAGCCGCACGATTTCAGGTGAATAAAGCGATATGGCGACATCAGGCACAAGATCCTTGAGGAAATAGCCGGTCAGGGCGAGCTCGGGAAAGACGATCAGCTCTGCCTTGTCACGGATGGCAAGGGCGGTCTTCTCTTCGATCAGGGCGAGGTTGTCGCTAACGCAGCCGAGTTTCGGCTTTATCTGGGCAAGTGCTATGTTGAAGTCCATAAAGGTTTCCTCACAGGAATTTTGCGTAAAAGTATCACAGAGGGAAAGGCAATGCAATTATCCAAAAACGGCTGTTAATTAACGCAAAGACGCAGAGACGCAAAGAAAATCAAAACTGTTATGCGGTTTAATAAGCTAACCCAAAAGGTGATGTTGCTAAATTCTTAACTTGCTGTTTTTACACTGCGTCTTTGCGTCTCTGCGTTCCAAATGTTTTTACAGGATCATGACTGAAATTCCGTGGAAAATATTGCACCCTGCCGTTTACGGTGTTAATCTTCGACCGGTCATGACAACTGCGCTGCTGCCATATCTGTTCATTCTCCCCCCGGTCATCTACCAGATCGGGTCACTGTTTGCCGTCAGGACGTTCTTCGCCAGAGAGCTAACACCCGCTGGTCCCACGCCGCCTGTCTCGATAATCAAGCCGCTGAAAGGGGCTGATGCCGGTCTTTATGCGAACCTTGCATCTTTCTGCTGCCAGCTTTACCCCGAGTATCAGATCGTCTTTGCCGTTGCCCGGTCTGACGATCCTGCCGTGTCTGTTGTCCGCCGTCTGATGACCGATTATCCGGCAAACGATATTGCCATTGTCGTTGATGCGACGGTACACGGCGTAAACCGGAAGGTTTCCAGCATGATCAACGCCTGGCAATTGGCAAAATACGATATTATCGCCATATCTGACAGCGATATCAGGGTTGAGTCTGATTATCTCCGCAGAGTTGTCCCGTTTTTCGCCGAACCGGCGGTGGGTCTGGTGACATCACTTTACAGGAGTTCAGGGGCAGACAGTGCGGCGGCGGCTGTCGAGGCTCTCGGTTTCACCGTCGAGATGGTGCCGAATGTCGTTGTTGCCGAGAGACTTGAGGGGCTCTCTTTTGCCCTTGGTGCATCCATGGTTTGCCGCCGGGCGGCAGTAGAATCCATTGGCGGGCTGCAGGTGCTGGCAGATTATCTTGCCGACGACTATCAGCTCGGCAACAGGATAGCCGGGGCAGGCTGGCGCGTTGAACTTTCTGCCGATTTTGTCGAGAGTATAAGCAGCCGGGAGTCATTTGCCGCAATCCTTTCCCGACAGCTGCGCTGGTGCCGGACG
The DNA here is from genome assembly GCA_038206285.1 of Geobacterales bacterium. Taxonomy (GTDB): domain Bacteria; phylum Desulfobacterota; class Desulfuromonadia; order Geobacterales; family DSM-12255; genus VEOV01. The sequence continues at coordinate 7,791 of JBBRBA010000087.1, read as the reverse complement.
ATGCGGGTCTCAAGGCCGGCGGGATATTTTGCTTCGGTGCTGAAAGATCCGTTGCCGGCAGTCATAATAGTGTTGGTTGTTGCCGGAGTATCGCCAGCTTCTATCAAAGCTGTCATCCTGCTGTATGGCGTCAGATTGACAGTGGCGACACTGCTCAGTCGCTTTTATGTCAAGGATAAGCTGCTGCCGCGTTATCTCTGGCTGCTGCCGTTGAGAGATAGCGTCACTTTTATTGCCTGGCTGCTGGCATTTACCGGCAACCGGGTAACGTGGCGCGGCGATAGCTTCCGGGTCCTGTCGGGTGGCAAGATGGTCAGGTCGGGGTGATTCAGATGAAAAATCTTGCGCCTATCTTTTTAGCTCTAATAATTGACTCTGCCTTAAACCGGGAGGTCATTCGAAATGAAAATTGAATGTCCTGAATGTAAACTGACAGGGAACATCGACGACGCAATCGTGCCGGCAACCGGTCTTGCCATGACCTGTCCCCGCTGCAAGAAGAAGTTTACTGCCGAGAAACCGGTGCTCCAGTCAGGGGCCGCTGCTGCCATGCTCGACAACTGTCCTTCCTGTCAGTATGCGACCTTTTCCGAGGAGAAGTTCGCTGTCTGCCCGAAGTGCGGGTTGGTGGTAGCTGATTACCGGAGGAACCTCCTCGAATCGAGGAAGTCAGCGGCAAGGCGTCCGAATGCGCCGCCGGTGCGCCGGGTTCAGGAGGAGGCGCCGCCGGTCCGGATATCGGAGGAGCAGAGACAACGGGATGAAGAGTCTCGCAAGAAGTATTGTCTGGACAAGGTTCCGGGGGTGGCGGAAGTTGAAGAACCGTCAAAAGCTGTGCCGTCGGTGGAGACGCCATTGCCGGTCCTTATTATCGGCTGGGCAACGATAATCGTCGCAATTCTGCTGACAGTATACGGTGGCAACGGTATTAACGAATATCTTGGTAAGGTGAAAGAGGCCATAGCAGCCATTGCTGCGCTGGAAGAGGCCGAATCTCCGGTTGTGCTGTTTCTCCAGTTTTTGTTTTTTCCGATACTGTTGCTAGGTTATGCACTCGTCATGCTGGTGCTTGCTATCCAGTTCATGTCGCTTAAAAGATGGTGTGTAAAAGCCATGCAGGGGGGAGCCCGGGGCGGTATTGTCCTGATTGCGCTCATGAAGATGACGGAAATGTTTTTCTGGTGCAGAAGGGCTTCTGCCGATGCATCTCTTGGCTACTATGCTATGGGGCTTTTAGGAGACGTCCTGATGGCGGCTTTATGGCTTGCGCCATTTCTTGCACTTGCCGAGTATTTCAAAAGCCCTCTTTACGAAGAGATAGATAAATTTTTTGCATAGCACAGCACCCCTTTTTTGTTGACAATCAGCTACTGCTCTTAATACATTTACTTCTTTAATTCACATATTTCTGGAGGATTCATGTCTGTCGAGTATAAAATTGCGGTTCTGCCGGGTGACGGCATAGGTCCTGAGGTTATGAACGAGTCTCTGCGGGTGCTTGATGCGGTCGAGAACAAATACGGGGTAAGGTTTACCAGAACCCATGCCAATGTAGGCGGCGCCGGCATCGACCTTGAAGGGAAGGCGCTGCCGCAGACAACTGTTGATATCTGCAAGGCTGCCGATGCAATACTCTTCGGTTCGGTCGGCGGGCCGAAGTGGGAGTCGCTGCCGCCGGATGAACAGCCCGAGCGCGGTGCACTCCTGCCGCTGCGCAAGATTTTCGGACTCTACGCCAACCTCCGTCCGGCCATCATCTTTCCATCGCTTACCGGTGCATCCTCCCTCAAGGAAGAGGTGATTTCCGGCGGTTTTAATTTGCTCGTAATCCGCGAGCTGACCGGCGGCATCTACTTTTCCCAGCCTAAAGGCATCGAAGGTGTCGGTCGTGAACGGGTGGGTGTGGACACCATGCGTTACAGCGTGCCCGAGATCGAGCGGATCACCCACGTGGCCTTCCAGGCTGCCCGCAAACGTGGCAAGAAGGTCTGCTCTATCGACAAGGCCAATGTCCTTTCTACTTCGGTCCTCTGGCGCGAAATCGTTACCGGCATCGGTAAAGAGTATCCTGATGTCGAGCTTTCGCATATGTACGTCGATAATGCTGCCATGCAGCTGGTCAAGTGGCCGAAACAGTTTGACGTCATCCTCTGTGAAAACATGTTCGGTGATATCCTTTCCGATGAGGCGGCGATGCTGACCGGTTCGCTCGGCATGCTCCCTTCCGCCTCGTTGGCAGAGGGGACGTTCGGCATGTACGAGCCGTCAGGCGGCTCTGCTCCGGACATTGCCGGGCAGGGGATCGCCAATCCGATCGCGCAGATACTCTCCATGGGGATGATGCTCAAGTTCTCCTTCGGCATGCTTGATGCGGCTGCCGGTATTGACAAGGCAGTTGCCAGGGTCCTCGATCAAGGGTTCAGAACCCGCGATATCTACCAGAAGCTGGCTGGCGAGAAGCTGGTGAATACGAAAGAAATGGGCGATGCCATAATCGCTGCCCTTTAGGTTGTGTCTTTCCTGCAATATCTGCGTAAGTCTTCAGGATTCCTTGTGCGGCGTAGCGTTGTTTATGCCCTTTGGGTACTACGCCTCCGCGCAATCCTTCGACAGTCTTGATCTTGCAAATAAATACGCAACCTGTTTTAAAATACAGAAAAAAATCTAAACTAGATATACAAGTAAAGTCTAATATAATTAACTGATCAAGGAGTATACGCTATGAAAGTCGGCATTGTTGGTTGGCGTGGTATGGTAGGTTCGGTTCTCCTGCAGCGGATGGTTGAGGAGAACGATTTCGCCCTTGGCTTCGAGCCGGTGTTTTTCTCCACCTCCCAGGCGGGCGGGGCTGCACCGATGAATGCCGGCACCCTGAAGCGCGCCGATGATATCGCCGAGCTGAAAAAACTCGATATTATAATCACCTGTCAGGGGGGCGACTACACCAAGGCGGTTCATCCGCAACTCCGCAAGGAAGGGTGGAACGGTTACTGGATCGATGCGGCCTCTACCCTGCGGATGGAGGATAATGCGGTCATTATTCTCGACCCGGTAAACCGCAATGTGATAGATGCCGCACTGGTAAAGGGGCAGAAGGATTTCATCGGCGGCAATTGTACTGTCAGCCTGATGCTGATGGCTCTTGGCGGGCTCTTCCGGGCAAATCTTGTTGAGTGGCTCTCTTCCATGACCTATCAGGCTGCCAGCGGTGCCGGCGCTCCCAATATGCGGGAACTACTGATGCAGAAGGGTATTCTGCACGCCTCGGTTGCCCATCTGCTCAAGGACCCTTCATCGGCAATACTGGATATTGACCGCGAGGTTACCGCTACCCTGCGCAGCGATGCTCTGCCGAAAAAAGAGTTCGGTTTCGCTTTGGCCGGCAACGTACTCCCCTGGATCGACAGGGAGGTGGAGGACGGGCAGAGCCGCGAGGAGTGGAAAGGTTTCGCCGAAACCAACAAGATTCTCGGTACAACTGCGCCGATTCCGGTGGACGGTATCTGCGTACGGGTAGGCGCCATGCGTTGTCATAGCCAGGCCATGACCATCAAGCTGAAAAAGGATCTGCCGCTGGCTGATATCGAAAATCTGATCGCCACTGACAATCAGTGGGTCAAGCTGATTCCCAACAATAAGGCGGACACTCTGGCCGGACTAACTCCGGCGGCTGTCTCCGGCACACTGACCGTGCCGATCGGTCGGCTGCGGAAGATGAAAATGGGGCCGCAGTATGTTCAGGCTTTCACCTGCGGCGATCAGCTGCTCTGGGGGGCGGCGGAGCCGTTGAGAAGGATGCTGCGCATTCTGCTGGAGAAATAAGAGTAAAACGTGGCTTTCGGACAGTATCTGCGCAAACCTTCGGGAGTGTTTGTGGCCCGGCCTGTGTCCGCTTCCTGTGCAGTGTTATCTGCTCTCCGCACACTCCCGCGACAGCCTTGATCCTGTCACGAAATCCTCTTTCCCGAAGGTGATTAAAAAGCGTCTATTGCAGGCGCTTTTTAAATTGGTGTTAATGACATGTCTCTGGAGAAAAAGCAGATAAAGCTCATCGTCGAATACGACGGCACCAAATATGTCGGCTGGCAAAGCCAGCTTAACGGCATATCAATTCAGCAGGTGATGGAAGAGTCTTTGTCCAAGATTATGGGCGCGCCGGTGCGTATCCACTCTTCCGGCAGGACTGATGCCGGTGTTCATGCGCAGGGGATGGTCGCCTGCTTCATTACGGATAAATCACTCCCTTTGACAGCATACTGTGAAGGGATGAACTGTATGCTGCCGCCTGATATTGCTGTCACTCACGCTGAAGAGGTTCCTGCAGGCTTCAATCCGCGTTACGATGCCAAGGGCAAAAAGTACCGCTACACAATACTCTGTTCTGCGCAGCGTTCGCCTCTGGCAAGGTTCTATGTCTGGCATTTGCGTGAAAAACTGGATCTGGAGTTGATGCGCCGGGGGGCGGCTTTTTTTGTCGGTGAGCATGACTTTGCTGCCTTCAGAACCAGCGGCTGCGCTGCAAAAACAACCATTCGCCGCATAGATTCGGTAACAATAACCGCTCAAAACGGCTTTCTCCATATCGATGTATGCGGATCCGGTTTCATGAGGAATATGGTGAGGATCATGGTCGGTACTCTTGTCGGGATCGGTCGGGGGAAGATGGCTCCGGAGCAGGTAAGGCGCTGTCTGACTTCCCCTGAAACGGCAGCCGGACCGACTGCGCCGGCCAACGGTCTATGTCTGCTGGAGGTTTTTTATTGATTCCGGATGGATTTTATCTTGACACCTCAGGGTAAATCATCTAAGTTACGAACTTTCCGTAAAGAGGCCTATTATTCAGACAGTTGTGAGGTTTTGATGAAGACGACACAGGTAGCAAAAGAAGGCGATTTTACGAGGGATTGGTACCTCATTGATGTAGAGAACAAGGTGCTTGGTCGTGTGGCGACCGAGATTGCCAGTATTCTGCGCGGCAAGAAGAAGCCTATTTACACTCCAAGTGTTGATACCGGTGACTTTGTAATCGTTGTCAATGCGGAGAAGATTGCTCTTACCGGCAACAAGCTTGCCGATAAGACCTACTACAGCCACTCCGGCTTTCCCGGTGGTCTCAAGTCAGTTACTGCCGGCAAGCTCCTTGAGAAAAAACCGGAAGAACTTCTCAAGACAGCTGTCAAGGGGATGCTTCCAAAAAACAAGCTTGCCCGCCATATGCTCAGCAAGCTGAAGATTTACAGCGGTACGGCACATCCGCACAAGGCGCAGATGCCAAAAGTTTTTGAAATTTAATCAACTTTAAAAGCATAGATCAGGAGAGAGCGAAATGGCAGCAACCAAGTATTACGGCACCGGCAAGAGGAAATCTTCAATAGCTCGTGTATGGCTGACACCCGGTACCGGCGTGATTACCGTAAACACCAAGACTATTGATGCGTACTTTGGTCGTGAGACTTCAAAGATGATCATCCGTCAGCCGCTTGAACTTACCGAAAATGTCGATAAATTTGATATTTACGTTACCGTAAAAGGCGGCGGCGACTCCGGTCAGGCCGGCGCTATCAAGCATGGCATAACCAAGGCTCTGCTCCAGATTGACGTTGCGTACCGTACGCCGCTCAAGCAGGCAGGCTTCATTACCCGTGATTCACGTGTTAAAGAGCGGAAAAAATACGGGAAAAAAGCTGCAAGGGCAAGTTTCCAGTTCTCAAAACGTTAATCGAACCGCAGCGGTTTGTAGTAAAAGGGAAACCCACGCGGGTTTCCCTTTTTTTTGTGCCAGAGGAGTTAACTTATGTTGAAAGTTGCTGTTGTAGGGGCAAGTGGCTATACCGGTGTCGAGCTGGTAAGAATACTCCACAATCACCCCGAGGTTGCAGTCACCTCGGTAACTTCCGAGCAGAGTGCCGGCAAGAGACTTTCCGAGGTCTTCCCCTCGCTGAGAAACCGTTATGACCTTACCCTCGAAGCTCTTGACCCAAAGCGGATAGCGGAAAAAGCGGAGATTATTTTTACCGCTCTGCCTCACATGGCTGCCATGGAGGTTGTGCCGCTCTTTCTGCAAGCAGGCAGAAAAGTTATCGATCTTTCTGCAGATTACCGGCTGCATGATCCTGAGGAGTATGCAGCCTGGTATGAGACCCATCTTAACCCGGAACTGCTGCCGGATGCCGTATACGGGCTGCCTGAACTGCGGCGGGAAGAGATCGCCGGCGCAAGGCTTGTCGCCAATCCGGGCTGTTACCCGACAAGCATTATCCTTGCGCTCATGCCGCTTCTCAAGGAGGGGTTGATTGATCCGGCGTCGATAATTGCCGATTGCAAATCAGGAGTTTCCGGGGCAGGGCGTGGCGCCAAGGTTGACAGCCTTTACTGTGAAGTCAATGAAGGTTTCAAGGCGTATGCGGTCGGCGGTCTGCACCGGCATATTCCGGAAATCGAGCAGGAGTTGTCACTTCTAGCCAACAGGAAAACGATTATATCATTTACCCCTCATCTGGTGCCGATGGACAGAGGGATTCTCTCTACAGTCTATTCTCTGCCGCTCTCGACGGTTACTGCCAAGCAGCTGCATGCTCTTTACGAGGAGCATTATGACGGTGAGGCGTATGTACGGGTTCTCAACCTGGGGGATTTCCCCTCCACCGCGTTTGTCCGCGGGAGCAACTTCTGTGATATCGGCATTTCGGTAGACAAACGAACCGGGAGGATTATTGTCATCTCGGCAATTGATAATCTTGTCAAGGGAGCTTCGGGACAGGCGGTACAGAACATGAACATTGTCTGCGATTTTCCGGAGACGATGGGCCTTGAGTTGATGCCGGTTTACCCTTAAAAAGGTTAATACGGCGTCCTGTTGAAGGACGCCGTATTTTTCAGACTCTGCCGCGGTTCCTGAAAATACGCATCACCATTACCCCCATGATCGAGAGCGCCGTGCCGACGCAGAGCAGCAGATAACCGATAGTGTGACCCTCCCCCAGTCCCCAGAGATCGACACCTCTTCTGAACAGTATCAGCCATATCCCGCCGAAGACACCCAGCCCGCCGATGATATAAATAACCAGTGCGGCAACGCCAAGTTTCATTCCGCTTACTTTGCCCATAATATTCCTTTCCATTTTGACTTGGGGTGAGTCTAAGGTTTTTCATCGCCACCGGCAAGCCTAAAATAGGCGGGGTTTTAAGAGTTATCCGGACAGGAGTTGTCTCCAGACCAGAGCAAGTAAACAGAACCCTGCCTCTGTGCGAAGTATGAATCAACAAAAAAGCCTGCTCTTTCGAGCGGGCTTTTTTGTTGGCTAGTAGTCTATTACGGTCGGCTGCTTGGTGTCCTTTTTGTCTTGATGTGACACTTTTTCCATTCAGGCAAGCATAACCTGATATTCCGCAAACATTATGCCTGCCTGCTAATGAGAACATTAGGGCCTGCAAATTGCATGGCGCAAATATGGTATTTTCTTAAAATATGACATTAATATCAGCAACTTAATGTATAAAAAATTATACATAGGACGGCCACAGATGAGATTCCTGAAAAAAATCCAGAATATGCCGGCGCTATTGTTTTTAGTGACAGCTCTGTCACTCTTTCCCCAGACGGCATTGGCAACTCTTCAATGCTACCGGTGTCACGGCACCAACAGTAAAGGGGATATGAGACCGGAGGATTTTTCATTCCGTAATACAAGCTCGGGCGGTTTTGTCGGCAACCACCGAACCCACATGGCCTCCGGAGCAACCCCGGGGACATGCGCAAAATGTCATATCGGCAGCGGCGACTACAGCTCT
>JBBRBA010000086.1:0-13077 GCA_038206285.1 Geobacterales bacterium | reverse complement strand
TTTTCATCATGTCACCTTGTAGCGGCTCACCAGTTTTTGGAGCTTCTGGTTCAGCTCATAAATGTTTTTTGTCGCCGACTCGATCTGGCGGGAGCCGTCCACGTTCTGGTTGCTCGCCTGGTTGATGCTCTGGATCGCGGTGGCGATCTGGTCCATGCCGATGGCCTGTTCCTGGGTCGAGGCGACAATTTGCAGGGTGGAATTGGATGATTCATCGATGCTGGCGGACATGAGGCGGATGGCCTCGCTGGCCTCGCTTGACTGCTTCATGCCGGCTTCCACCGCCTTGCTCCCCTGTTCGGTGGCAAGGACTGCGGCCGTGGTCGCCTTCTGGATTTCACCGAGAATGCTGCGAACCTGTGCCGTGGCCTGCTTTGACTGCGTTGCCAGGTTCTTGACCTCCTGGGCGACAACTGCAAACCCCCTGCCGTGTTCTCCGGCTTTGGCCGCCTCGATAGCGGCGTTGACTGCAAGAAGATTTGACTGTTCGGCCAGGTCGTTGACCGTGGCGATGATATCGCCGATAGCCTGGCTCTGCTCGCTCAGCTTGACGATCCTTTCGGCGATGAACCCCATCCTCTCATGGATCCCCTGCATGCCGCCGATGGCGTCGTCAACCGATTTCCTCCCGGTTTTGGCGATGTTGACCGATTTCTGGGAGGTTTCAAAGACATGCTTCGCCTTCTGCGACGTCAAGTCGGTGGTCTGCCGGACCTCCTGGACAGTGGCATTCGTCTCACTGATCGCCGAGGCGGTTTCCGCCGAACTGGAGGCGAATTCGGATACTGTGGTCATTATCTCGCTGGCGGACGTTGCCAGGACATTCACTACTTCGCCAATTTCTGCGTTCAGTTCCCTCAGGTTCCTCGCCATGGCGGCAAAGGAAATCCCGAGCCGGTCTTTTTCCGAGGCGGGCATGACTTCGCTCGTCAGATCGCCGGCAGCGATCCGGTCAGCGGTGGCAGCCATTCTTTTCAGGGACTCGACCATGTTTTTCATGGCAGTGCCGAAGATGTCCCGCTCCGAATGGGGGACTACTTCCAGGTCCAGATCTCCCCTGGCGATCCGGTTGGCGGCCTCACCCATCCTTCTTAACGACAGGATCATCTGCCCCATGGAACGCTGCAGTTGGCCGATTTCATCCTGCGAGTCGCTGCCGATCTCGCTGGAGACATCACCCATTGCCAGCCGGTCGGCTGCTTCCACGGCAGACTTAAGCGGATTGACGATCGAAGCGGTGATGAACAGGGCGATAATAATCGCCAGGATTATGGCGGTGATCGACAGTGCCGCCGTGAGAATATATGTCTGACGCTGGTTCTGACCGGCCTCCATGACGAAGCTTTCCGCTTTGCCGGAAGTAAAGTTTATAATTTCATCGATCGTATTTTCGATTATCGCGACGCTCTGCCGGGCGAATGTCTTATGCCAGGCCATGGCTTCCGGCAGCTTGTTCTGGCGGATGAGAGCGATGGTCTTTGCCCGGACCGGCTTCCATTCATCCATCATGGTCTTTACCTGATCGATCTTTGTCCTGTCGCCGAGGAACCTCTCACGGGCGAGGGCCAGCTCTGCGTAGACAATTTTTTCCGCGTCATCGATATCCTTGAGGATTGTTGCCATTTCCTGGCGGTCACTTGCATACAGCACTGCATCCTTCACCCCCCGGTGCATCTTGATGACATTCTCATGGGCCTCGCGGATCGCGTTATTCACGGTGAAGGGGTGCTCATGGAACTCCGCCAGGATTTTCCGCTGTTCGTCCTGATTTCTGAGGGAAATCATCCCCCCGGCAACGAGAAACATGACCAAGATCCCGAAACCTGCCATCAACCTGGTTCTGATCCTGAAATTGCGCAGCATCGTAACCCCCGCGTTGAAATTTAATGATGCTTATTCGTAACTATTCAGCAAATTCATATATGACAGCAATCTCCAGCTACATAACCCCTCCCTGCCTCCCCTTAATTTAAGGGGAGGAGATTATATCCCCCCTCTTAAGATAAGAGGAACCATAGGGCCTAAAGGGGCTAGGGCGAGTTATGATATTGCAGCTGAAAAGGGCCGTTTACTCCACCTCTTCATGGACGACAAGCCTTTTGTCGGCAAGGATCTTCCCCATATCCAGCAGTATCAGCCGTTCGCCGGTCAATCCGCGCAGGAAATCTTCCCGGATGCCTGTCAGGGTCGGGAGCGGCAACTGTATCTCCTGCAGCGGCAGCGATCTCACGCCGATGATGCTGTCGGCCAGGATGCCGAACTCCATCTTCCCGTCATGCACGATTATTACCCGGTTGAGGTTGGAAAGGCCGACAATGGGGAGATCGAAAAAGCGCCGCAGATCGACGATGGAAACTATCCGGCCGCGCACGTTGATTATTCCCATAACGAAAGGGGGCGTGCAGAAGAGCGGCGTGAAGTCGACCAGAGGAAAGGTCTCGCCGATGAAAGACGTTTCGATGGCGTAATCCTCGCCGGAGAGCTGAAACTCAAGGACATCGATACTATCCCCCGCCTCTAAGGAAACCGGTGGTTTTGCGAGTGTCCTGGCTCTCGACTTCAGGATGGCTTTTGCCTCTTTCTCGCTGAATAAGCGCTCTTTTGCCAGCGCCTCACCGGAAGCTTCCAGGCGGCGGTGGATGGCAGGCCAGTCGATAACGCCCCCCTTACTTTCAGTAGTTGTGTAATTTTTGTACATACTCTGGACTCCCAAGCCGGACATGCCCGAACCGAACAGGAAAAATGAAAAGACAATTCCACACGGATCAAAGCAGATAAGTTCGGATTAAACCATACCAGCAAATCAGATTTTATCAGATTTTATCCCGCCTGCTCGCCGTAGCGCTTCAGCGCGCAGGCACGACGTTGTCAAGCTATGCCATGGCGCGGATCATTTCTGCAAGCCTGCCGGCGGTCATTCCATCCGCTTCCGGCAGCACCTCGTGAGGGTCCCGCTTTTCCAGAAGGTGCAGGGCGTTGCCGAAGTTTCGCTCAGATTCTTTCTTCCTGCCAGACTGCCGGTTTAGGTTGCCAAGGGCGAAATGGGCAAGCACGAAATCCTGGTCGATGTAAAGAGCCCGCTTGAGGGCGGCGGCGGCTTCCTCCTGCTCCCCCTGCTCATCCAGAATTATCGACAGCAGGTAATGGTTGTGCGCCCGCAGCTTGTCTACGGCGATAGCCTTTTCACAGTACTCCCTTGCCTCTGCAAACCGCCCAAGGTTGGCGTAAGACTTTGCCAGAAGTTCCATGGCAGAGCCGTTATCCTCTCCGGCAGCAAGGGATTCCCCGGCTTTGGCTGCCGCCAGCTCGTAGCGACCCTCGCCATAGAGGCCTGCTGCCTCAAGGTACTTTTCCGCCGTGGGAGCTGCGCCGGTGTATTCCCGGTTTGCTGCGGCTTCTGCAGCGGCTGGCAGATGGATAGCGGCAATTGCAGACGTTGCCGGCGAAAACGCTGGTAAAACCGGTGCCGCAACCGACCCGGAAACAGCCCTGTTTGCTGTAAATGCTGGCTGCGCAGTAAACTCAGGCCAGGTCGCTGGGTTCTCCTCGACCCGGTTCCCTTTGCTGAATACAAGCGCACCGGGAAATCGCCGGCAGGTGAAACCTTTGAATTCGCGGTAGGGAATCTCGGCCGGACTGACGAAGAGCCAACCGCCGTCCAGAAGCGCATTATGAAACTTTGTTATTACTCCTTGCATCATAGCCGGCTCGAAGTAAAGCAGCACGTTCCGGCAGAAGATGATGTCGATGGCATTGGTGTTGTTTACCAGCGAGGGGTAGCTATCCTCGACCAGATTCAGATAGTTGAACAGCACCATCCTGCGGATACGCGGCACTATCTCGAAGCGCCCGTCCTTCCGTTTCCTGAAGTACTCCATGAGCCAGGGTGGGGCGTCACGGAAGGACCATTGACTGTACACCCCCTGCCGAGCCTTTTCAAGGGCGGCGGGGTTGATGTCGGTCGCCAGCAGCGAGATGTTCCAGTTGTCGATGTCAGGAATGATTCTGCTGAGAAGGATGGCGATGGAATAGGGCTCCTCCCCGGATGAGCAGCCTGCGCTCCAGATCCTGAGGCACTTCCCTCCCTGTCGCCGGGAGTTGACAAGTTTCGGGATTACGTGCTCTTCCAGGACCCGGTAACTCTGAGGGTCCCGGAGGAAGTAAGTCTCGCCGATGGTGAGTGAACGGGCCAGGGTCTCCAGCTGCTCCCGGGAAAGAGGTGCCGACATGAGCCAGAGCATGCACGCTTCAGCGTCGTCATAGCCAAAATCCCTGCTGGCGACGGCGACCTTCTGTACCAGTTCGGGCAGGCGATCCTCCCTGATATTCAGTCCCATGGTTCTGGTTATGAACTTGCTGAAAAGTGAAAGGGTTTTCTTTTCAGGGAAAGCAACCATCTCCTCAGGCCTGTTCCAGTGCTTCTGAAAGTAATCTCTCTTCACCAAGAGAAAGAAACGTGTCCAGATCGTGGATCAGGACAATGCCTTCTTCTGTCCTGGTAACGCCGGCAACGTATTCCATGCCGGCCAGGATGTCGTCTGACAATACCACGCCATGTTCCTGTGCTTCCATGACCATGTCTGCCGCATCAACCACCAGAGCGACCGTCAGGGATCGGGCTCTGGCGATAATGAACCGGTCTTCGGGCCGGATAGCTCTTTCCGGCAGCTTGAACCTTTTCCTCACATTAATGACAGGGATAACTTCACCATGGATGTCCAGAATGCCGAGAACTATATCCGGGGCATTGGGGACCAGGGTTATTGCAGCGGCCCTGATGGTCCTTTGCACGGCCTCAAGGCGGAGGGCATAATGCTGCTCATCCAGTGTAAAGCGAAGCAGAAAGGGTGTCTTGATTCGTGTCGTTTTCATCTTAGATCTCTATCCGGAATTCGGCCCCCTGAACGGTGTTGCGCGCTGTTATGCTCCCACCCATGTTGGTCTCGATGATATTCTTTGACATGAACAGGCCGATCCCTGTCCCCTGTACCCCTTTGGTGCTGAAGTAAGGCTCGAATATTCTCCCTATTATCTCTTCCGGAATGCCGCCGGCGTTATCGTTTATGGTGACGACCGTCCTGCTGTTTTCGACTGCCGCGGCAATTGTTATTTCCCCGGCGACAATTTTCCGTTCTACCATAACATCGCTGGCGTTTTGCAGGATATTAAGCAACACCTGACTGAACTCGTTGAAATAACCGTTGATGAGCGGGTCATCGTTTATCCGGGTAACTATTTCAATGCGATTGTTTTTTAAAGCATTATCGACAAGGGCAATGGTCAGACGGATTGCCTTGTTAACGCTGAAAGCAGTTTTTTCCTTGTCTGATCTGAAAAAGTTTCTGAAATCATCAATAGTCTGCGACATATGTCTGATCAGCTTCATGGCGTCATCAGTGTTTGCCTTGAGAAGCATTCTGTTGAAATCGCCTGTGTCGTAAATGAGCAATGACTTCTGGATTGTCAATCCGAGGGTATTCAGCGGCTGACGCCATTGGTGGGCGATGCTGTTGATCATCTCACCCATGGCTGCCAGACGGCTCTGCTGAATGAGGAGCTGTTCCTTTTCCCGCAAGGTTTCGGCGGTCCGCAGCCGCTCCAGGGTCTCCTCCTGCAAGGCATGCTCCGCTTCCCGACGGCGACTCTCCTGCCGGAGGTTGACGAGAGCAAAGGAGATATCCGCGGTAATCTGCAGCAGCAGCTCGACCATATCGTTTGCAAAATAATCCTCTTCCTCAGCATAGAGCATCAAGGCGCCGATCACCTTGCCGGACATGTTAATGGCCGCAGACGCCGAAGCCATCAGGCCGAAGGAGTGGGCCCGCACATGCCATGGACCGGTGCAGGGGTCGGTCTGGAAGTTGTTGCAGATATAATAACCCCCGTTTCGCAGGACTGTACCGGTCGGTCCGTGGCCGGCCGGCTCGTCCAGAGCCGAAATCCGGATGCCGTCGAGATAGCCGGTCTCGCCTGTAGCCGCAACGGGTTCCAACTGACACGACTCAGTATTGACCAGGCCGATCCATGCCAGGCGGAACCCGCCATGTTCGACCGCGATCCGGCAGATCTCGCTAAATATGGTCTGCTGATTGTCTGCCCGGACGATTGTCTGACCGGTTTCCCTCAGCACTGCGTAGAGGCGGTTAAGACGCAGGAGACTTACTTCTGCCCGTTCCCGGCTGGAAATTTCTCCCAGCAGTGTCTCGACAGCCGTTGCCAGTTCTTCCGTCCGTTCCCTGACCCTTTCCTCCAGTTCGTCGTGGGCATGCTTAAGAGCTTCTTCGGCTGCCCTTATATCGGTTATGTCCATTATGGCAACGGCACTTCCAGTTATTTCGCCCCGGGCGCCAATTATCGGCGCCGCACTGTTATGGACAAAAGCCTGGCTGCCGTCGAACCTTTCGATCCTGATCAGCTGGCCGATGATGGTCTCCCTGTTCAGGATAGCCCGGGCCGAGGCCCACTCCTTCGACTGCACCAGTTCTCCCGTATCGACCCACCAGGCCTTGTATGCCGCATAATCTTCAATATTGCCGGTAGCGGGTCGGGGCCCGCTCCAGATTTTATCGTAGGTGCTGTTGGCGCGAATTGTGCCACCGGCGCCGTCGACAATGACTATCCCTATCGGCAACGCATCCATCACCGCTGACAGTTGCGCAGCACTGGCACGAGCGCTGACTTCGCTCTCCCGCAGCGACTCCATCAATGTATCCCGTTCTGCCAGCGATCGTGCCAGCATGAGATTGCTATAACTCTTGCGCGAAATCAGCTCGGCAAGCTCCATGAAATAAGCCATGCCGGCGGCAAGAGATTCTCTGTCCAACCTGGGAACGCTCTCAAGGGCAGCAATGTATTTGTCTTCATCGAACCCGTACTGTCTGGCCTGAAATCGGAACTGCTCATAATTCAGCGGTTCGTCCTCAAAGAAGAATTGCCCCATGAAGATGTTGCCGAAATGTTTGCCGCTGATCATGATCGGCGTTGCAACGTCCCACATATTGTTTTTGCACTTGTAAAGCTTGTACTCACCGGGGGGGATGCCCGCCGACAGCAGGGTGTCGCTTTCGATACAGTTTTTGCATGTCACGGGATGGATTCGGTGAAATTTAGTGCAGACGTCCTGCCAGCCGACTCCGACCAGAACCTTCCCTTTCAGGTCGATCAATCCCATGGGCATCCGGGTAAGTTTGTAAAAGTTATCCATTAGCGACTGCATCGGCCTGGCGTCGATGATATCGGCAAGGTCCAGATTCCCGATATCCCCTTCGGGAGAAATTATGCTCTCAAGCTTTCGCCTGACGCGCTCCTCACTCTCGATCAATGCTTCCTCGGCCTGCTTGCGCGCGGTGATGTCCCGTGCAATATGAACCGAGCCGACAATCTTCCCGGTTTCATCCAAAAGCGGTGTGGTCGTGACGAGGAATTTCCCGCCGAGACGTTCCTCATTCACTTCGGCCTCGTGACTGCCGCCATCCGCAACAGTCATGGCATGCGGACAGAACGCGGGCGGATGCTCGCTGTCATGTATGCACCGGTAGCAGACCTGGCCGACGCATTCTTCTGCAGTTACCCCTAGACTTGCAGCCATGGAGCGGTTGACGCGCACGATGCGGTGGCGGTTGTCCATGATGGCGATCAGATCCGGGACGCTGTCGAAGGTTCGTTCCCAGTCCTGCTTGGCACGCAAAAGCCCCGTCTCTGACTGCATGGCCTCATCGTAGGCGGTGCACAACTCCTCCTGCTGTGCCTTCAACTCTTCGTTGGCAACGGTCAGCTCCTTGATGGCATCCTGCAGGTCGAAAGTTTGCGCGGTGACTCTGGTCACCAGGGTTTCCCGCAGCCGAAGGTAGCGGTCGGCCACCACACTCATAAAAACGCCCATGCCACAAAACAGGGTGAGACTTACAGCATCTGCAGCCGTCCTGATGCTGAAGCCGTATGGAGGGAGGATAAAATAGTCCGCCAGGATGGCAGCTATTGCAGTTGCCAGGAGTCCTGGTCCAATACCCGCCACCAGAGACGCGAACATGACAACGGGATAGAACAGGACGAAGTGGGGCAGTTCGCCGCCGGTCATCCGCTCAAGCCGAAGATGGATAAACAGGGCCGCGACGACCGCAAGAATCGTGCAGGCGTAAAGCACGAGCCAGTGGGGCTTTTTTACTGTCGGGCAATTATTTTGCGCAGCCATCGGTAATCCTTTGTCAAGCGGCGTAAGAAATATGCATTCGACCAACCTTGTTTTACATGGATGCTGGAATAACTTAAACAATGAATAATGTAAAGACCGGTTGAATACGCTGTCTGCTTTGAAGGGATTTCCCGAAAAACCGATGAAATGCGGCAGTAATATATGCCGGGAAAAGTCCGGACCCGCTTTCTATACCTCAACGCATCACCGGCTTGTCAGGAAGATTGCAAAGCCGAGGGCCGGTGACTTTCCATTCAGAACGTTACCTCGTCTTAAGCTTTTTGAGCGCCTCCCGAACCTTCTCTTCCTTGAAACCCTGCAGTTTGATGCTGTCGCCGATAAGAATCAGCGGCACCCCCCGTTTCTCGTAAGGGACCTTCATCATCTCGTAGATCTGCATCAATTCGTCCATATGCTGACTGTCAGTATCGACCTCGCGATTCACGAACGGGATATTGTTTCTGGTGAGATACTCCTTTGCCGCCTTGCAGTGTGGGCAGGTGGACAGAGTGTAGATGATCACCAACGGTTTTGTCTCTGCCGGCGGCACCTGGCTGAGGCTGTTCTGGGGATCAGCCGGCTTTTCTTCGGCAAAGGTAATTGCGACAGCTGTCATTGACAGGAGCAGGCAGAAGAGGCAGGCAAAGATTCTGTTCATACTTATTACCTCACCGATTGTTGAGAATTTGCCGCTTGTACCAGCTTAATTTCAGTACGTTTTATAGATTTGTCTAAAATATTGCCGGTTTATTGAAACATTAAACGGATAAGCTATAATATCAATACTTGGCAATCTTGCAAATTATTAAAACCGGGAGGACAAAAGTGAGGCGATTACTTTTTGTTTTAAGATTATTAACTGCATCAGCTCTGAGTATAATTTTCTGCCTGAATTCTTTTGCAGTCGCTGAAGAGAGTAAAATGCCGGCACAGTACGAAAGCTGCGCTGACAGCTGTAAAACGGCAAGCAGTGCGCAGGTAGGGCAACCGGCCCCTGATTTCAGTCTTGAGGGAGTTGTCGGCATAGCAGTGGGAAAAGAGTTCCGGCAGGTATCGCTGAAAGATTTTCGGGGAAAATGGCTGGTGCTTTTTTTCTACCCGGCTGATTTTACCTTTGTCTGCCCGACAGAGATCAGGGGGTTCAATGAATCCCGCGACAGTTTCAGGCGGCTCAATAGCGAAATCCTCGGCGTCTCCACTGACAGCAAATGGTCGCATCTCGCCTGGCTCAAGCGGGGCGATCTCGGTGATCTGAAATACCCGCTCCTTGCCGATTTCAACAAAATAACTGCCAGGGATTACCGGGTTCTGGATCTTCAGACAGGAGTTGCCCAGCGTGGTCTGTTTATCATCGATCCTCAGGGGGTACTCCAGTATCAGGTCGTTCACAGCGCGGATGTCGGCAGAAGCGTAGATGAAACACTCCGTGTTCTTGAAGCGCTACAAACCGGCGGCCTCTGCCCCCTTGGCTGGAAACCGGGGCAGAAAATCCTGGACAGACAATAAATATATTGTTTGGTTATGCTTGACATTAAACACGCGCCATTTATATTTCTAACACTGTTGTATCAAATCAAAACAATTATGGAGGTTCAAAATGAAGAAAATTGCTATTCTGCTGCTGGCCGCATTCCTTACAACTGCCTCACTACCCGTATTCGCAGAGGAAGTGAAAAGCTCGAAGGATGAGTGTCTTCTTGCATCAAAAAACTGTAAAAATGAAGCAGACTCCATCCAGCAGAAGATCAAGAAGCTGAACGCAGAAATCAAGAAAGGCAAGAAAGCCTACTCAGCTGACGAAATCAAGAAGCTTGAGACTAAACTGAAAGAAGCTAATGACATTCTGGACGTACTCATGAGGCCTTAGTGTTTCTCATACCACTACGTTCATAGCTTCACAAAAAGGGAATCCGGCAACTGGTTCCCTTTTTTTACGATTGACATTCGTCACACCAACTTTAAACGGTGAGCGAGTCTATCTTTCATCGTCAACGAGCATCAGTTGCCAAACAGTCGTTCGGCCCGACTCTGTATGATCGTCAACGAGTTGGTGAAGACCAGGATGCCGACTATGACCAGGAAGATGCCGGTGGTGATTTCGAAAATCCTGATGTACTTCTTGAAGCGATTGAAGATGACCAGGAACCGGTGCAAGGCAAGCGAAGCAAGGAAAAAAGGGATTCCCAGCCCGAGGGAATAGCTGAGCAGCAGCGTAATCCCGTGCCAGACCGTTTCTTCGGTAGCTGCCACCATGAGAATTGACGCCAGGATCGGGCCGATGCAGGGTGTCCAGCCGGCGGCGAAGGCAACGCCGATGAAAAAACTCCCGGCATAACCGACTGGCCGGCTTTTTACGACGAAACGCATATCTCCCAGCAGAAAATGAAGCGGTAAAACACCGGTAAGATGTACTCCGAAAAGAATGATGAGGAGGCCGCCAACCTTGCGGACTTCGCGCATGTGGGACTGGAGAAAGCTGCCTATGAAAGTCGCCGAGGCGCCGAGCAAAACAAAGATAAAGGTAAAGCCGAGAATGAAGAGCAAGGAGTGGAGGATAGTCCGGCGGTGCACTTCATGAGTCGGATTGTCAGCCTGTAGCTCACTGAATGAGATACCGGTGATATAGGTAATGTAGGAAGGGATCAGCGGCAGCACGCAGGGTGAGAGAAATGACAACAGTCCGGCGACAAAAGCACCCATGAAGGTAATGTTGGTTAATCCCATAAACCCTCCCTGCCGCCAAGGTACGCTGCAATCTTCAATCCCATGGTGCCCATCCGAAGGTAACCATTACTACTGGGCAGAGAGATCTGTGAGATATTTAACAGTGTCAGGTGCACTCCAGTCAAGCCCGCCGACAACTTTTTTGCGTACAACACCCTTCTTGTCGATAATAAAACTTCTCGGCACCCCGGTCACGCCGTATAGTTTGGCAACCTGTTGATCAGTGTCAATCAGCGTCGGCAAGGACACCCCTTTCCGTCTGAAAAATTCCTCGACTGTCTGCCTGCCACCTTCGTCGACGGATAGTGCCAGCATCTGGAACGGTCTATCGGCCATGAGTCGATTCAGCTTAACCATTGAAGGGATCTCTTCCCGGCAGGGGGGACACCAGGTTGCCCAGAAATTCACCAGAACTACCTTGCCTTGCAGTTCGGCGAGATTCACTTCTTTGCCGTTAAGGTCGCGGACAGTGAATCCGGGAGCCTTAACCCCTTCAGTGATGTTTGGCGGGGCTTTCCCCTGCTCCTTCTTCTTGCTGCAGCTACAGGCCAAGCAGGTCACGACAACCAGTGCAATGCCGATACATCGTCTCATGCTTTACGCTCCTCTTGAGTGATATGAATTATTGTAACCGCTATTGAAGGCGTGGCAACCGGGAAAGCATACTATTCGAGGTTCATGAATGCGTGAATCCGTTGGCATTCTTTTCAGCTGCTGCATAAAAAAAGCCACCCGGTTAAGGGTGGCTTTTTTTCGGTTGCGGCGTAATCCGGATTATAATCTAGTCGTTATCATTGTCACCATCTACCGCATGGGGCTGGTAGATGATGGTGCGCTGCACTGTACTGCTACCGGAATCATCGGTCGCCGTAACATTGATTTCATACGCGCCCTCTTGCGTAAAAGTGAGCGGCTGGCTGAATCTGCCATGGTCCAACTGCGGAGTGAAGGTATCCGTACCCATGGTGATAGTGACTGAAACTGCTCCCATGGCCCCCTTAACCTTTCCCCTGAGAACGAACTGGCTCTTTTGGGTAGTGATGTCTCTCATCGGCGAGTTAACCGAAAGTTCGGGTTTGACATTGTCGTAAAACAGTGTCCGCTTGGCCTTGGTGCTGTTGCCGGCCAGATCGGTAGCAGTGATGATGAGAGTATTTGCTTTCGGCTTCAGATAGACAGTGGCAGTGAAACTGTTGCCGTCAATGGCCGCATATTCAGCGGGACCACCGTTAACCTTGACGGTAACGGTTGAAGATTCACTGATCGTGCCGCTCAGGGTGATGAAAGATTCCGCCGTGACGCTGTGATCTGCCGGCTCGGCAATAGTGAGCTGCGGGGCGCCCCTGTCATAAGTTATCGTTCTGAGGTCAGTGCTCTGGTTCCCCTTGTTATCCGTGGCAACCAGCCTGACCGTATTGACACCGGGCTGCAATCTGAACGCTGCCGAAAAGGTGCCGTTTGTTCTCAACCTGAGCGCTTTGTCATTCAGGGTCAGCGACTTGATCCCGTCAGGATCGGTGACACTGCCGCTGATGTTCAGGATCGATTTGTTGGTGACTGCGCCGTTGTCCAGTGTTGATACCGTCAGAAGCGGATTGTCAACACCGCCTGGCAGAGTGATGCTGACCGTAGCGCTCATGGAGAGAGAGACATTACCGGCGGCATCTTTGGCAAAAGCGTAGAAGGTGACACTGCCGGCGGACGCGGCAACAGCACTGGCCGGGGCAGAAGCGCTCCAGCCGGCGGCGGCTGCAGTCGGTGCAGTGGCGCTGGTGGTGATCAGGTAACCGGTTACAGCGACGTTATCGGTTGCAGTAAACGAGCTGACCGGCACGGTAAGGCTGGTAGCGGTTGCCGGCAGGGTGAAGGTGCCGACTACCGGCCTGGTGGCGTCAACCGTTGGCAGAGTGATGCTGACCGTAGCGCTCCTGGAGAGGGAGACGTTGCCGGCGGCATCTTTGGCAAAGGCGTAAAAGGTGACGCTGCCGGCAGCAGCGGCTACGGCACTGGCCGGGGCAGAAGTGCTCCAGCCGGCGGCGGCTGCAGTCGGTGCGGTGGCGCTGGTGGTGATCATGTAGCCGGTGACGGCGACATTATCGCTGGCGGTAAACGAGCTGACCGGCACGGTAAGGCTGGTAGCGGTTGCCGGCAGGGTGAAAATG
>JBBRBA010000085.1:0-13363 GCA_038206285.1 Geobacterales bacterium | reverse complement strand
CCCTATTTGAAGGTCTTGAGAACGTACTCGGCAATCGCCTTGGCATCCTTGTCCGGGAGAGTGTTCTTGTCAAACTTGGTCATAGCGGCACCAGGATTGCGCATGTTCTTGACGATCCCCTGCCAGTTTTTGATCCCATGTTGCTCAAGTTGCTTTTTCTGCAAAGTAAGCGCCGGCTTGATGATGTTGCCGCCGTTCGGGTGACAGACTGCGCAGTGTTTTTTGAAGAGTTCCTCGCCGCTGGCAGCCAGGGCGGTGGCGGCTCCGCTGGCGATGATAATGGTAGTGGCAGTAATGGTCAGCAGTTTCTTCATGGTGCTTCTCCTTTGCTTGAAATGGTTGTATTGCCTGACAACTCTGGCGGCAAGCGACTATAACATATTCACCAGCCAGTCACCAGCGTTTGAAACTGGACCAGCAGGGGCTCGGCACAGATGGCAGCGATAATAATCATTAGATGGATGAGGGAGGCGATGAACCCCTGGCGAAAGGCATGGGTCAGGTAAAGACAGCGACTGCAAAAGAGCGGGAAGATGACACCTGCTACCCCCACCGGAACCAGGTAGACGACAGATAATGACCCAAACAGGCCCAGAGCCAGGCTGAGCGGGAGCAGCAGCAGGGCTGCTGCCAGAGTGAGCGCCTTGGTCAATGGCTCCCCATGGGTGAGCGGCAGGACCGGTATGCCGGCCTGCTGATACTGGTCGCGACAATCAAGTGACAGCAGCCAGAAGTGGGGGAGTTGCCAGATGAACACCAGAATCGCCAGCAGAAGCGGCAGCGCGGTAACAACGCCACTGACCGCTGCTCCCCCTATCAGCGGCGGGAGCGCCCCGGGGATGCCGCCGGCCAGAACGCCCCAGGGGGAGCGGCGCTTGAGCCAGGCGGTGTAGAGCCAGAGGTAGGAGAGGCAGCCGCCACCGAGGAGGAACAGCGCCAGAGGGGGAGCGGTCAAGGCGGCCAGAATCATCCCCCCTCCCATGAGGAGCAGGGCAATAACCAGAACGCGGCCGGGACCGGCGATCTGCAGGGCGCGGCTACGTGAGGCCAGGCGCGGCATCCGCCGGTCTGTTGCCGCATCGAGGATGCCGTTCAGCATCGCTGCGCCCCCTGCTGCCATGGCAATGGCAAGCAGCACCGGACAGACGGCAATCGTTAGCGGCTGTCCGGGTGAAACCAGCAGCATCCCGGCCAGCCCGGCCATGACCTCGGCGAGGACGATCCCCGGCTTGGACAGCTTGAGGAGCGCTTCTGCCAGGCCTGGCGATCTGGCCGATGTCATGACCGGATGAGCGGTCAGGCAGCTTTCAGGTCCGCTGGACATAGATGTCGCTCCATTTCCTGGTCGCCGATGCGGCAGTCTTTGTCCGGCAGCGGCTCATTTGATCCCCTTGATGAAATCCACCAGCGCGGCCACCTCTGTATCCTTCAGATCGGGCAGAGCAGGCATGATCGGCTGGAAACCCTCGACGATCCTGGCATTGGGGAGGCGAATCGACTCTGCCAGGTAGGCGTCATCGGCAACGATTGTCTGGCGCTTGCCGCCGGCAAGCACCGTCAGGCTGCTTTGGTAAAGCCCTTTGAATGTCGGGCCGACGCCGCGGCTGCCATCGAGAGAATGACAGGCTAGACAACCCTTGGCTCTGGCCAGGGCAGCGCCGTCCTCATTGCCTTCCTTTGACGTCGCTTCTTCCCCTTTCCCCTGCAGCCAGGCGGCAAATTCCGCTGCCGGCAAAGCCTCCACCGTAGTGATCATTGCCGAGTGGCCGTTGCCGCAGTAAACGGAGCAGAACAGATCGTAGCTGCCGGGCCTGTCCGCCACGAACCAGGCGTAGTTCTTCATCCCCGGCACCACGTCGCGCTTGACCCGGAAAGCCGGCAGATAAAAACCGTGCAAAACATCCATGGAGACGAGATTCACCAGCACCGGCTTGCCTACCGGGACATATAGTTTGGGACTGGTCCGGCCGTTGGCGTAGCTGAAGCTCCAGACCCAGGTGCGAGCCGTCGCCGTTACCGGCAGGGCATCCGGCGGCACATTGCGCAGGGAGAGGTAACCGGCCCAGCCGTAGTAAAACATCGCCATTACCAGGACGATGGGGAGTACCGTCCAGATGGTCTCCAGCCAAAGGTTGCCATCACTCTGGGAAGTCGGCGCCGGCGCGCGGGAGCGGTGATAGCGGATGACGAACCAGATCATGGTCAGCGTAATGCCGATGAAAAGCACAAGACAGGCTGCGAAGATGAAGATGAAGACCGGGTCAACCGCCTGGGTTGTTGTCATGAGCGATGGGTCCACGAGGTTCCTTAGCGGTAAAGCAGATCGAAAAAGGTCAGGCCGATGAAAATGGCCAGGATAAGCAGCGCAACGAACAGGAGCCAGCGCAGCAACCGCCCCTCGTAACGCATCTGCATGAAAAAGGCGATTACCAGTCCCGCCTTGGTCGCAGCGATGGCAAGGGAGCCCCAGACGTGGCCGATACCGATGCCCTGGCGAGACACCCAGACAGTCAGTCCGGTCAGGAAGAGGAGCAGCAGCCAGATCTTGGTCAAGCTGCCGTAGCCGATGATGTGATGTTTTGGTTCGGTCATAATCAATTCTTTACCACCTCCCGACCCCCTCCTGTGCGAGACTTTACAAAATCAAATAATACAAGGGAAAGATGAAGATCCAGACCAGATCCACGAGGTGCCAGTACAGGGCGCCGTTCTCCAGCAGCACGAAATTGCCGGCATGAATGGCACCCTGCCGGACCCGCAGCGCCACTATTGCCAGCAGCGTTCCGCCGACCAGCACATGCAGGCCGTGAAGGCCGACTGTCAGGTAGTAGAGACTGTAGAAGACCGATTCCCCGGGAGGGCCGGCGTTCAGCCGCGGAGAATCGGGATAGATGCCGCGATTGATCTCGGCGCTCCATTCCAGGTACTTGTTGAAGAGGAAAACCGCCGCGCAGAGGATCGTCCCCCCAAGCAAAAGCAGCACCGTGCGCCGCTCACCCTTTTGAATGGCCGTCACCGCCATTGCCACCAGCAGGCTGCTGCTGATGAGGATCACCGTGTTGAGCGTACCGAAGACCAGGTGCATCCTCGCCCCGGCTACGGCAAACTCGTGCGGATAGCGTGCCAGATAGGCGCTGTAGAGCAGAAACAGACCGCCGAAGAGAAGCAGTTCGGTAAAAAGGAACAGCCACATGCCGAGCTTGGCACCGGCGTCGTCCCTGTGCGGCTGTGAGCTCATGGGATGCCTGCTCCTTTGAAGTCATAGGGACCGTGGGTGACTACCGGCTCAACGACAAAGTTTTCCGTCGGCGGCGGCGAAGGGATGCTCCACTCCAGGGTCGCCCCTTCCCAGGGATTGTTTCCCACCGGCGTCCCTCTCAGCAGGCCGTGGAACAGGTTCGCCAGCATCAGCAAAAGCCCGCTGACCATTATCCAGCTACCGACAGTGGAGGCCAGGTTGAGCGCGGTGAACTCCGGGAGATAGTCGTAGTAGCGCCGCGGCATCCCCTTCATCCCCAGTACCATCATGGTGAAATAAGTGATGTTGAAGCCGACGAACAGCAGCACCCAGGCGACAATTGCCGGCTTTTCAGCGTAGCGCCGGCCGTAGAACTTGGGGAGCCAGTAGTGCATGCCGGCAAAGAAGGCGAACACGCCACCACCGAAGATGACATAGTGAAAATGTCCCACCACGAACTGGGTGTCGTGTACATGAATGTCGGTGGCGGCCGCGCCGAGGATCAGGCCGGTCAGCCCGCCGATGGAAAAAAGCAGCAGAAAGGAGAGCGCGAAGAGCATCGGCGCTTCCAGGGAGATGGACCCCCGGTAAAGGGTGGAGACCCAGTTGAAAACCTTGATGGCTGACGGGATGGCAACCACGAAGGTAAGAAAGGAGAAGACCAGGATCGCCATGTCGCTCATGCCGCTGGTGAACATGTGATGCCCCCAGACCAGGGAGCCGGCAGCGGCAATGGCCAGGCTGGAAAAGGCGATCATCTTGTAGCCGAAAATCGGCTTGCGCGAGAATACCGGAATAATGTCGGAAATCACCCCCATGCCGGGGAGAATCATGATGTAAACCGCAGGGTGGGAATAGATCCAGAAGAGGTGCTGGTACATGAGCGGGTCGCCGCCGCGGGCGGGATCGAACAGGCCGGTGCCAAGCAGTCGCTCGGCGATGACCAGCACCAGGGTGATGCCGAGGATCGGCGTCGCCAGGATTTGCACCCACGCCGTGGCATAGAGAGACCAGACAAAGAGCGGCAACCGCCCCCAGGTCATGCCGTCGGCCCGCAAACGATGGATGGTGGTGACAAAATTGAGCCCGGTAAGTATCGAAGAAAAACCGACGATGAAAACGCCGAATACCGCCAGGGAGACATTGGTACCGGTGCGGGCGCTGAACGGGACGTAGAAGGTCCAGCCGGTGTCGGGAGGGCCGCCGCCGGTAAAAAGAGAGGTGATGATTATCGCTGCACCGATGATGTAGAGCCACCAGGAGAAGAGGTTAAGACGGGGAAACGCCACATCCTGCGCCCCGATCTGGATAGGCATAACCAGGTTGCCGAAGGCGCCGGGAAAACCGGGGATGATGAAGAGAAAGAGCATCATCACCCCATGGACTGTAAACAGGGCATTGTAGGTCTGGGCGCCCATAATGGTCCGGCCCGGAGCCATCAGCTCAATCCGCATCAGAACACCGAGCACCACGGCAATGAGGAAGAAGGTAAGCGCAGTATAAAGGTAGAGCAGGCCGATCCGTTTGTGGTCGGTGGAGAATATCCACGAGAAGATGCCTGTCCTGCCGGTATCATTCCAGAAACTGCTGCTGACAGGTTGACTCTCTGCTGCTGGGCTCATGCTCCCCCCGAAGGCCGCTGCCGCTTTTTTCTGCCTGTCAGGAGCAGGAAGGCGAGAAAACCGCCGGCACTGAGGATGACTGTCGTGGCGCTTACCCGCAGAATATTGAAGACGTAGGTCTTGCCGGTTGGATCGAAACTGAAGCAGTAACCGACCACCTTGCGGATGGTGACTCCGACCTTGCCGTCCCGCGCCTCCAAAAGAGCCATGGTGAGATCCTTGGGAAGGAAGGTCATGCCATAAAGGTAGCGGACGATCATGCCGTCGCGGGTGACGACAAAGCTGGCCACCGGGTGGACGAAATCTCTCCCCTGGCGTTGAAAGCGGTAGCCGGCAGCAGCTGTCAGCTGGCGGATGGCAGCGGCATCACCGGTGAGGAAGAGCCAGCCGTCCTCCGGAAAAGGGGCGTTCATGGCTTTCAGGTAGGTCCGCTTGTAACGGGCTGCCAGTTGCGGGGTTTCAGTCTCGTCGAAGCTGACGGACAGAACCCGGTACTCCCTGCCCGGCTCACGCTGTACCGCCGGCAGCGCCTTGGCCAGACCCTGCTGGAGAAAATTGCAGATATTGGTGCAGCTGTAATAGACCGGCAGGATGATGGTCGGCCCGGTCAGAAGGTCGCCGAGACGCACCCGACGGCCGGTCTCGTCGCGGAAGCTGATATCGAGGGGAATCTTCCCGCCAAGACGTTCGTCAAGCCCGATTCCCGGATTTTGCAGCTGCTGTGCGGTATCAATCCCGTGCTGGTGCAGCTGACTCTCCTCGACCGCATGGGCAAAGGCCAGGCAGGGGAGCAGGAGCAGCGGCACAAAAAACAGCTGGCGGAAAAATTGCGACAAGTGCACAGAATTGCTACCAAGGCCCATTACAGGTTACTCCGGTTAAATTTACAGCCGGCCATAGGTTTTTCTCAGCAGCCAGAAGAGCAGCGCGAACAGGAGGGCTCCGGCCACGGCAAAGGCGCCGATCAGCCTGCGTTGACGCTGCACCGCATCAAAGCCTTTAAGCAGATCATCGAGCTTCTGCAGCTCTGCCCCTATCCGGGCCGATTCCATTTCGACCCTGGCGACGTCAACAGTATGGAAGAGCGAGTGGAAGCTGTTGCGTACTGCAAACAGGCCTTTTTCCAGGCGGTCGGTATCAATCCCCTTCTGTTTGAAAGCGGCAATACCGGCGTCAATGGCCAAAATTCTGCTTTCGGTCTTAGCCATTACCCCTTTGATTATTTCTTCCTGTTTGAAACTGTGGCACAGGCTGCAGGATTTTTCATTAATAAGCTCCAGCGATGCCTTGACGACCTTGTGATTGCCATGGCAGGTTACGCAGGTCGGCCCGCCTTTGCCGAGCGCTTTTCCATGGAGGCTTGCCAGATAGTCCTTCAAAACCCCGACATGACAACGGCCGCAGAACGCCGGGATATCCTTCTCCTTGGGCACCCCGAGGAAGCCTCGGTCCGGGCTCATGGCATTGGCCGCATCTTTGGGATCGCCGCCATGACATGCGTTGCAGGCGACGCCGTTTGCGGCATGAATGCTCCCCTGCCAGAGCTTGACAGGTTCACCGTACTTTCCCGGCAGCTTGCCGTGACAGTCGATGCAGACATTGTCGGCTGCCCCGGCGGTAGTTGACTGTCCCAGATACGCAATCACCAAAATTGCCACCAGTATACAGGTTATCATGAGCCGGGACGTCGACTTTATGGCTGGATTTCGCTGTCTCATGAATAGTGCCCCCAGATGGAAAGTCCGACCCAGAGGAGGATGCCCCCAATGGCCGCCGTCATGAACAGCGGCCGCTTCAAAGGATGGCGCTCGCGGCCTCTGTCAATGAAGGGGAGCAGTGCGAGGCAGGTCATTGCCATTCCCTGCACCGATAAGCCGATAAATTCATTGGAGAATATTTTAAGAGTCTGATAATTAGCCAGGAAGTACCACTCCGGCTTGATATGGGCCGGGGTCTGGAAAGGATCGGCCGCGATAAAAGATTCCCTGGTGAAAAAGAGATACGGATCAAAAAAGACCACAGTCAGGAAAAACGTCAGATAGAGAGCAACGGAGACGGCATCCTGCAGGGCATAATTTGGGAAAAACGGAATGCCGCCAGGATGGTCTTCATAGCGATAGTCATCACCCTGCCACTGGTTGGCGCTCTCCTTCAGACCGAAAGGGGGCGTGGAAACCCCGGTTCGTTTGAGTAAAAAAAGATGGGCGCCGACCAGGGAGGCGATGGCAATCGGGATGACCGCTACATGCAGGGCGTAGAAGCGTCCCAGCGTCGGCGGGCCAACCAGTTTGCCGCCGCGGAGAAACTCGACCAGGTACTGACCGATGACCGGTATGGAGCTGACGCTGTTGGTGGCCACGGTGGTCGCCCAGAAGGAGAGCTGGCTCCAGGGGAGCAGGTAACCGGTCAGGGATGTCGCCATGACAAGGTTGAAGAGAATGAAACCGGAGAGCCAGTTAAGCTCCCGCGGCCTTTTGTAGCTCCCCATGAACAGCACCGACAGCATATGAAAGAGAAGGACCAGCACCATCATGTTCGAGCCTACGGCATGGCACATCCGGATCAGCCAGCCGAACGGAACGTCGTTCATGATAACGGTGACACTTTTGAAAGCCTTGTCGGCATCCGGCACATAATAGATCAGCAGCAGGCAGCCGGTCATCACCTGCATGGCGAAGATGAAGAGCAGGATGCTACCCATGGAGTACCAGGCATTGATGTTAGCCGGCAGGAGATAGCCGGTCAGCTCCTTTGCCACAATCCTGCGAACGCCGATACGGAAATCGATCCAGTCTGTAAGCCGTTTAAACAGTCCCATGCAACCTCCGCTTCAGCCTACGGTTATGATGCCATTGGCGACGACAAAGGGGAGTTTGGCCAGCGGCTTTGGGGGCGGACCGGAGATGACAGCGCCTTCGGCTGTGTAGAGACCGGCGTGGCAGGGGCAGATAAAGCCCTGCTTCTCTTTTTCCCATTGGACAATGCAGCCGAGATGGGTACAGACAGCGGAAAGAGCGACCAGATCGCCATCGTGCTCGCGCACCAGAACCGCGGTTGAACCGGCATATTCGAAGAATTTGGCCCCGCCGACAGGCACTTCCTGCTCCGGAATAACAACCTTTACAGCCGACTTTTCTTTCTGCAACGGCGCCAGATAGCGATATACGGGATAGCCGACAGCGACTGCGGCCGAAGCTGCAGCCCCCCCAAGGCAAATACCGAGAAATTTTCTCCTGCCCTCATTCACTATAGATACTCCTTCATAGCGTCCTGCGTTAATGATGGTTTAGTTGATCTGCCGATGATGCACTGTTTCGGTCTGTCGATTCGGCGTTAATGTTCTCAAAGAGTAGCAGCTCTGTGCGCTATGTCAATCGGCCCTGTTGCCGTGGGAAGGACGGCCGCTCATGCTGATGTTGCAGATGATGGCGCAGGCATCGCGTTCAGGCGGGACAGGCCCTGAAGAATCCGGATCGGTTCTTTTTCAAGGGAACTCCCGGAATCATTTTACTACAGGGACAGAGCAGCTGTCATGGCCGGTATTCTCGGGCAATTTGCAGTTGGAAACAGGCAGCCGCGGCTAACTATGGAAAGCTTAAAACAAGGGAGCGCCGAGTCTTCACCCAGCGCACCTTTCATTAAATTCCTGATGCCGGCCTCGTTCCTGCCTCGTCAGGTGAGATTGTGATAATCGACGACAAGGCGGCCCCGGTGCAACTAAGGGTCAAGGCCGAGGACTTTTCCGCAGCCGTTGCAGAGACACTTTGCGCCGCGGGTCAAAAGTGTCAATCAATCTGTTCGACCAGATAATTCTGGAGCCCCATCTGCCTGATCTGGTCGAGTTGTGCCTCGAGCAGATCGATATGGCCCTCTTCTTCCCGGAGAATCGATTCCAGCAGCTCACGGGAGCCATTGTCACCCAGTTCGACAGCCATCCTGATGCTCTCGTTGTAGCCGCGGATTGCCGCCTCCTCGGCGCTGCGGTCGTTTTCGTGGAATTTTGTCACTTCGCTGCCGATGTGGATTTTGTTGAGATTACTGACAATGGGCTGGCCTTCAAGAAAGAGTATCCGGGCTATCAGCTTCTCTGCATGCTTCATCTCGTCGATGGACCGCTTGCGAATCATTGCGTGCAGCCGCTCGTACCCCCAGTTCTCGCACATTTCGGCATGGACGAAATACTGGTTGATGGCGGTCAGTTCCTCGGCAAGCCTGGCGTTGAGCGTCTCGATGATCTTGTCATTTCCCTTCATGGTGAAACCTCCTGAATTTTTGGTGATTGACTTCCGTTGACCGGCGCTTTCTTTTTCTGCCGCCTGCTGAAAACTATGGCGGGGCGTCAGGCGCGCCCTGTTGCCTGGGAAGTATTAGCTTATCGCCCCTCACGGAAAAGTCAACGCGCACCATGATGAAAACGAGCCTGCTGGATGGCAAAAAAAAGGCCGGTCAGAATTTCTGACCGGCCTTGATGCGATATGCGTTTTTTGTGAACAGTCTCAAGACTCTTCGGCAAAAAGCTCGTCGAATACCTCCTGAACAGTGCCGATATGATCAGCTTTCCAGGCGTTCGTGCCGCAGAAAACCAGGCCGGTCTCGACATCCCCCTTTTGAGCACGGTCAAGGGCAAACACTATACAGAAGCGCTCTCCGGATTCCTTGTAGGAACATTTTTTGAGGCACGCCGTCCGGCAGACAGTCTTATGATCAACATCATACTGGCGAACCTTCTCGTTGTTTTTGAGGATAACACGCCCCGGCAAGCCCGCCGGACTCATGATAAGGCCGATATCCTCCTTACAGCAATCCAGATATGTCTGTTTGAAAGCATCGTCAGCATCACATTCAACCGTAGGGACAAAACGGCTCGCCATCTGGACGCCATCAGCCCCCTGTTCAAGGGCATGCAGCATATCAGCCCTGTCCCAGATCCCCCCGGCGGCAATTATCGGTATGGAAGCTCCGGGAAACTCGGTTTGCAGATACTCTTTTATCTCTCTTATCGTCGCGTACTGGTCATACTGGCCGGTGCCGATATTCTCCATCTTCTCGCCCAAGTGGCCGCCGGCAGTATCCGGGTCTTCGACGACAATCGCATCGGGCAGACGGTGATACCCCTTCTCCCACTTGCGAACTATCAGCTGGGCAGCACGCAGCGATGAAACAATAGGCACAATGGCAACATCCGGTGCATGCGCCGTAAGAGCAGGCAGGGTTAGCGGCAGTCCGGCACCGCAGACAATGACTTTTGCCCCGCCTTCTATGGCTGCAGCCACCAGCTTTTCATAGTCAGCCAGAGCGACCATGACATTTACGCCGATAACGCCGTCAGGAGCTATGTCATAGGCTTTTTTCAGTTCCGCCTTGAACGCATCAGGTTCGGCCTGGAAGTAATTACGGCCGTTATAAAGGCCGCTGTTGAGGGCTATGCCGGCTGCAGCCACCAGGCCGACACCGCCGCACTTTGCCACATGGCCGGCCAGAGAACCACCCGAGATCCGTACACCCATACCTCCCTGAAGCAGAGGATACCTGACAGTATGTTTACCTATCTGCAGCGGCTTGATCATCAAACCCCTCCCGGCTGTATTAATACTTGAGGGCAGCATAACAGAAAGAGGACAGGCGGTTTGTAATAGAATTGTAAAAATGCGGCTGAACGGCTAGACACCCGGCAACCTGGACTTGACATAACTGCGCACCATGTCAACAGCCTCCCGGCAACCGGGCTGACACGGCAGCAGACCGGCAAGGGTCTCGATATAGCCCCTGGCACTCAATATCCTGAAAGATTCAGCAAAATTCAGATCGAATGCCCACGACAGCTGCAACAGTTTGAAATCGTCAGCTGTTGACAGCAGCGCCCGGTTCACCATTCTGCCGGCAGCAACTTCCTCCAGCGCGCGCGGCGAGCAGGCACCGGTTTCCGGAAGTTCCCAGGTTACAGCCGATGCCCGCTCCTCCGGCTCCAGGGTGCAGTATTCGATCAGTACCCGCCAGATATCGAGCTTGTCGGCGTCGCGAATCAGCAGGGCAAAGCGGCGGACAACCGGCTCTAGATCCTCCGGCAGGAGGAAAACATTATGCAGTGCCACTGCCTGTAAAAGCAGATTGCGGCGCTCGGCAGCAAGAAGGTCGAGTACCCTCTCGCGCTTAAGCGTCTGCAGAGCCAGAGTCGCATGATTGGTCGACATGGCATCATTGAAGGTGCCATAGTCGCGGAACTGGGGGAAACGGCCGACGTCATGACAGATGGCAATGGCAGCTCCCAGCGCCCGGTCTTCAGGCAGAAGATCCAGAGACGCCGTCAGACGCTCCATATTGTCACGCACCAGAAAGGTATGCTCGATCTTCAGCGCGTAATTGCGCTGCGCTGCGGAGGTTTCCGCGCGAAACGTGGCGACAAAGCGGTCAAACCAGGCCGCAATTTCGTTCAGTTGCTGCTCTTTCATGAAGGGGTATCCAATAAGGAAAATTTGAGGCGGGCGATTTTACGGAATATTTCCCGGTTGTGACTGCTTCCTTAATAACATCAATCAGATCTTGCGGGCAACAGCAAAGACGGAGGTGCCGAGCGGCAGGTCGCAGCAGGCAAGCAGACGGTTCTCGATACGACTGACACCGAGAAGAACCCGGTTTAAAAAGTGGTGCGGCGCGTCAACATCAGAGGCAACCTCATCGGCTATGGCCGCTGCTGCCGCTCTCTTTTTCAGCAGCCGGTAAAAAGCGATCGGCACAAAGAGAAAACCGAGCCGGTAGGTGGCCCTTTCTACCCTGAAACCGGCCCGCTGCAGCATGGTAACGACTTCTCTTCTTGTATAGCGCCGCCTGGTATGAACGGCAACGTCGTGACTGCTGCGGAGGAATTCATGCGCCACCAGGTTCAGGATGAGGATGCCGCCCGGCTTGAGCGCAGCATGAAATTTTTCGAGGATGGCGCTCTCATCCTTTATTGCCAGATGATAGAGGGTGTCTATGGAGGTTATCACGTCATAATAAGCCGGGTGAAAATCTGCTTCGTTGAGATCGGCCTTGAATATCCCGGCAAGCCCCCGCTGGCGACAACACTCAAGCGCTTCTTCGGCAAGATCACAGCCTTGTACAGCGCCGAATCGCTGCAACAGCTGACAGAGCCGGCCGGTACCGCAGCCGGCATCAAGAATCTGCAGAGGTTCTTCGGTACGACTCTCTGCAGCAACAATCGATGCAATCAGTTCGTGCAGCGCTACATACCACCAGTGAGAATCCTCAACCTGAAACATCTGTTGGTATTCACGCCGGTTCATCAGTTGTTAGTTCCTCCGGAAGAAATGGCGGATCTGTTCGATCACCCACATAACATGAGCAGGCGGCAGCGCACCGTACATCGGCAGCGAAAGGATTTCGTCCGCCAGCCGTTCCGTGATTGGCAGATCCCCCTGTGTGTAGCCGAGAAAAGCGTAGCCGCGCATCAGATGCACCGGCGTTGGATAATTAATGCGGGTCTCGATACCATTTGTGGCAAGATATTTTTTCAGCTCGTCCCGAAATGATGTCTTTATCGTGTAAAGATAATAGCGGTGCTTGCAGTCTGCGGCAACAACCGGCAGCACAAGATCGCCGACCCCCTGCAGACCCTCGGCATACATGGCGGCAATCGATTCGCGCAAGACGACCTCTTCCTCCAGCAGCGGCAGGCGGAAATCAAGAATAGCCGCATGCAGTTCATCGAGCCGTGAGTTGTAGCCTTCCTCTTCGGAGTAGTACTCACCCTCCATGCCGTAAAACCTGAGCCGGCGCAGACGTTTGCCAATCTCTTCGCTGGAAGTGACCAGCATGCCGGCATCACCGAAAGCGCCGAGAATCTTTGTCGGGTAGAAGGAAAAAGCGCCGATTACGCCGATGCTGCCGGCTCTTCTCCCCTGATAGAGAGCACCGGCGGCCTGGGCGCAGTCCTCTACCACGGATAGTCGATGTCCGGCAGCAATTGCCATGATCGGTTCCATGGCAGCCATCTGTCCGCAGAGGTGCACCGGCATGATGCAGCGCGTTCTGGTAGTGATC
Organism: Geobacterales bacterium; assembly: GCA_038206285.1. Taxonomy (GTDB): domain Bacteria; phylum Desulfobacterota; class Desulfuromonadia; order Geobacterales; family DSM-12255; genus VEOV01. The sequence continues at coordinate 463 of JBBRBA010000085.1, read as the reverse complement.
GCCTCTTCCAGCAGAGCCGGATCGAGGAGGAAAGTTTCGCTGTCGACATCGACAAAGACCGGCGTTGCGCCGGCAGCCCTGATGGCCGCGACCGTGGGGACGGCAGTGTTGGCAACGGTAATCACCTCGTCTCCGGCGCCGATATCCAGCGCTTTCAGCGCCAGAAAGAGCGCATCCGTACATGAGTTGACACCGACAGCAGCAGCAGCGCCGCAGTAGGCGGCAAAATTCCGTTCAAACGCTTCGACCCGGCTGCCGAGTATCAATCTGCCGGAGGAGAATACCTCATCAACTATTTGCAGAATTGTTGCCTTATGACGGCCATATTCCGGCAGATAGTCCCAGTATCTTACCTGCGGCGCAATCTCTTGCTCATTTTTCATCGGTTCGCTCCATACAACCTTTTGCCATTTCATCGGCAAGGCGGGCAACAACTGCCGCCCGCCGGTTGAAATGCTCATAG
>JBBRBA010000084.1:0-13591 GCA_038206285.1 Geobacterales bacterium | reverse complement strand
ATGAATACCGAGCGGAGTTTTGATCAGCTTGCGAACCTTACCGATAATCTCGGTCAACTCGAACGGCATGGTGCCACCGTTGGTGTCACACAGCACAATACAGTCAACATTAGCCTGTTCAGCTGCCTTGAGGGTCTTGATGGCGTACTCCGGATTAGCCTTGTAACCGTCAAAGAAGTGTTCGGCATCGTAAAAAACCTCCGGAGCTCTCGCCTTGAGAAATTCAAGCGAATCGAAAATCAGTTCCAGATTCTCTTCAAGCGAAATCCGCAGCGCCTCGCGTACATGAAAGTCCCAGGACTTGCCAAAGATGGTAATGGCGTCAGGCTCCGCCTGCACCAGAAGCTTTATGTTCTGATCTTTGTCCGGGGTGATCTTGGCTCTCCTGGTTGAACCGAAAGCGGCGATCTTCGACTGAATCAGCTTCTCCTTCTTGATCTCCTTGAAAAAAGCAACATCCTTGGGATTGCTGCCAGGCCACCCTCCTTCGATATAGTGGATGCCTGACTCGTCAAGACGATGCGCAATTCGTATCTTGTCCTCAAGCAGGAAAGAGATGTCCTCTGACTGGGTACCGTCACGCAATGTTGTATCATAAAGTTTTACAAGGCTCATTGGTCCACCTTCCATTGAATTCAGATTATTTCCCGGACATCCCGAAAGAATCGTGCAGCACGCGGACGGCAAGCTCGGTATACTTGGAATCAATAACAACCGAGACCTTGATTTCCGAGGTCGAGATCATCTGGATGTTGATCCCCTCGGCAGCAAGCGCCTGAAACATTTTGGTGGCAACCCCGGCATGGCTCCTCATCCCTACGCCGACAACAGAGATCTTGCTGATATTTTCATCAGAGATTACCTCCTTTGCCTGAACCCCCTTGGCAGCCTCGCCGGTAATCTGCAGCGCCTTCTTGAAATCGGCCTTGGTGACGGTAAAGGTAAAATCGGTAGCGCCGGACTGGCTGACATTCTGCACAATCATGTCGACCGATATATTCGCATCGGAAAGCGGGGTCAGCAACTTGGCAGCAATCCCCGGCTTGTCGGGTACATGCATAACGGCAATCTTTGCTTCATTCTTGTCATAAGCAATACCTGAAACGAGAACAGATTCCATCTCCTTATCCTCCTTGGTAACCATTGTACCTTGATTGTCATTGAAACTTGAACGGACATGAATATCCACGTTGTATTTCTTGGCAAACTCGACCGAACGGATCTGCAGAACCTTGGCGCCGAGACTGGCAAGTTCGAGCATCTCTTCGTAGGATATCTTCTCCACCTTGCGGGCATCGGCACAGATGTTGGGATCAGTCGTATAAACGCCGTCGACATCTGTGTAGATCTCGCATACATCGGCTTTAAGAGCGGCAGCCATGGCAACGGCTGAGGTATCTGATCCGCCGCGGCCGAGAGTCGTAACATTGCCCTGGCGGTCAATCCCCTGAAAACCGGCAACAATGACTATGATGCCGGCCTTGAGGTCGGCACGAACCTTCTCGTCAGGAATCTCTTCAATACGCGCCTTGCTGCTGACGCTGTCGGTTATGATCGGCACCTGCCAACCATGATATGACTTGGCCTTGTAACCCATGCCGATAAGTGTCATTGCCAGCAGGGCAATCGAGACCTGCTCGCCGGCAGCAACCAGAACATCGTACTCACGCAGGTCGGGAAACTCGCAGGTATCGTTAGCGAGAGCCACCAGTTTGTTGGTTTCGCCGGACATGGCTGAAACGACGACTATCATCTCGTTGCCTTCGTCAAAACCCTTTGCCACTCTGGTAGCAACGTTCTTGATCCGCTCAATACTGCCCATCGAGGTACCGCCGTACTTTTGAACCACCAAAGCCATCAGCTTCTCCTCCTTTTAAGTTTAGTAGGCCATATTTCAAGCCATTATTTACATAATAGAATTCAGTTATTTACCAAGAAAGGGGCGACTGGTCAAAACAAATCTGCTGTTACCAGGAAATATTCCGGAGCCGCTGCAAGAGTGGTCATCATATTGTTAAATCTCTCGCCAAAAGGATGGAATTCAATTCTCCTGACATTATCGTCCAGATAAGAGAAAAAAATCTCCAGCCGGCTTGCAGGAAGAAGACTGACAAGTCGCTGCGGCCACTCTACAAGTGAAACGCCGTTACCATAAAAGTACTCGTCAAAGCCGGCATCATATGCGTCAGCATCCGATGCCAGCCGGTAAAGATCGAAGTGATAGAGAGGAACCCTGGTCGGATAAATGTTCAGGAGAGTATAAGTGGGACTGGTAACCGGGGTCTCGCGGGAAACTCCGAGACCGTAGGCAACACCTTGCGCAAACCTCGTCTTCCCGGCGCCGAGCTCACCATGAAGAGAGATGAAATCCCCCGGTTGCAGCAGACCGGCCAGCGCTGCTCCAAGTGACTCGGTCTGTGATGGAGAACCGGAAACTAAAACCTGCATTTCAGATCATAGCCCTGATAAGATCTATCCGGGCAACAATGCCGACGACCTTTCCCGCCTCAACAACAGGCAGGGCGTTTACCCTGCGGCTGCTCATGATATCGGCGACTTTGGCAACTGCATCTTCTGGAGAGACCGTAATAACATCCGTTGAATAAATGTCACCCACCTTCTTGCCGGTCATTTTTTTCAGTTCCTTTTCGAACTTCTTGTCGCTCTCCAGATAGATCACCCAGTCGAAAATGGAGATTACCGTCGGGATATGCAGGCTTTTGTCCTGCTCGACAAGATCGGTCTCGGTGACTATCCCGGCAAGGCTGCCGGCAGCATCGACCACGGGAAGGCTCGATATATGCTTTTCCGAAAATATCTTCGCCAGCTCCATCACGGTTGTCTCTCTGGTCACGGTGACCACTTCTTTCGTCATTATCTCTTTTACTTTGAGCATTTATCTGCCTCCATTTTGGGATTATTGGTTGAGTAGCCAAGTTGTTGAGTAGTTGAATAGGCTTAGTAGTAACTTCTTGACTCAACCAATCAACGACTCAACTTTTTCAACGATTCTGTTTTCCTGCCAGTTTATGAAACGCATACGGAAGCATCTCCTGAATGTCTGTGGCAATCAGACCGACCTCCCCTTTCTCGGCAGCGACCATATCCGCGGCATGGCCGTGGATAAACACACCGAGGCAACAGGCGGCAAACGGCTCATACCCCTGTGCCACCAGCGCCGTGACAACCCCTGTCAACACATCTCCGGTTCCGCCTGATGCCATTCCCGGATTGCCGCTGCCGTTGATGGCGAGTCTGCCGTCAGGGGCGGCAATGACCGTCCTTGCCCCCTTAAGCACCAGATAGATATTATGAGCAGCCGCGAATTTCCTGGCAGTTTCAAGCCGTTCGGCCTCAATCTCGGCCGTGGTCACCCCTGCCAGCCGCGCCATTTCGCCCGGATGGGGCGTCATGATAATGAAGGGTGCATGAGAACCCCCGATAACTGCCAGATCGGCGGCAACGGCATTAAGAGCGTCGGCATCGATTATTAGAGGAATTGCAGCAGAAGTGATGATGCTCCTGACAACAGCAGCGGTTTCATTGGCAGAGCCGACCCCAGGGCCTACGGCTATAACGCTCTTGCCGACAGCAAGTGCAAGTATCTCCTCAATGGCATCATAGCCGATGGAGCCTGCAAGGCATCCTGCCAGCGGCACAGTCATCGCTTCTGTTGTTTTCAATTCGAGTACAGAATGCACTATCTCAGGCGCTGCCAGTGTCACCAGACCGGCACCGCTCCTCATGGCACTGTTGGCGGCCATTGCCGCTGCACCGCTTTTCCCTGTCGAGCCTGCCACTATCAAAGCATGGCCGTTACTCCCCTTGTGGGCGGTTCTGCTGCGCGGCTGCAGAAGGGTTGCGGCGTAAGATTCGTCCAGATAGGTGACTCCGGGAGCTTCAGCAAGGAGCGTGGCCGGTATCCCTATATCGGTAACGACCAGCTCGCCGGCATACGCCGCACCGGGATAAAGAAGATGTCCGAGCTTGGCCGCAGCGAATGTAATTGTCAGCGCTGCCTTTATCGCTACACCCGGCACCCTGCCGGTGGAGGCGTCAACGCCTGAAGGGATATCGACAGCGACTACCGGTTTCCCGGAAGAGTTGGCAATGGCAGCCGCTGCGGCAACAAGTCCTGACAATCCGCTATTCAGCCCTGTCCCGAAAAGAGCGTCCACCAGAAGAGTGAAACCAGAGCAATAGTCAGTCAGCTTGTCAAGCAGGAATCTGTCGATTGAAGACACCGCCACAGCATCAGGAAGACGGTCATAATTCGCTTTGGCATCACCGGCAAGAGCGGCTGCATCGGCAAAGAGGATCACTTCCACCCGCCACCCCTGCGCTGCCAGTATCCTGGCTATCACCAGACCGTCACCACCGTTGTTCCCTTTACCCGCAAGGATCAGGGCGGCAGGATCACTGACACAACCGAACCGTTCACCAATGATCGCGGCAGCGTTAGCCCCTGCCCTCTCCATCAGTTCAAGGCCGGGTATGCCGAACTCTTCGATGGTACGGCGATCCAGCTGCTGCATGACTTCAGCGGTAACAGCTTTCATCTCCCCTCCAGCACTACCATGGCAATAGCGCAGCCGGCATCATGGGAAAGCGACAGGTGACACTTCCCCCCGCCTCTGGCCACAAAAAACTCGGCAGCCTTGCCGGAAAGCTCCAGCAAAGGTTTCCCCAGGTCATCATTTACCACTTCGATATCAAGCCAGCTGAGCCCGTCACGCAGGCCAGTACCGAGAGCCTTCAAAAAAGACTCCTTAGCGGCAAAACGGAGCGCAAAATGCTGCGCAGAAAGTTTGCGGGCAGTACAGTAGGCATGCTCGCGCGGGGTAAAGAGCCTCTCCAGCAACGGCCGGTTGTTCTCCCTGACAAAGCGTTCGAAACGGGCTATTTCTGCAATATCGATACCGGTGCCGATGATCAATGTTCCCCCCCCATAGCAGACGAGCCATTATACCTTTTTATGCACCAAAGGCAATCTGCAACGAATCAGGCTGCTTGACTCACGGCTAATGCCGGTCATAATTAACTGAGAGATCACTACAATAACTGATCAAGGAGGCCGGGCATGAGCGAAAAACTACTGGTACCGTCAATCGAAAACAGGCTGGCAGGGCTTATCGAAGTCAGTCGCCGGGCAAAAGCGGCAGGTGACCAACTGGACAGGAACATTTCCAATAAAACCATCACCATATCCAGAGAGTTCGGCTGCGAAGCTTATCCTGCTGCTGAAATGCTCAAGAAAATCCTGGAAGACAATAGTGGAGAAACCTGGGCGCTTGTTGACAGAACCCTGATTGATGAAGTCGCCAAACGGAACGATCTGCAGGCCGAGATTCTCCATAACCTCGGCAAACGGCCCCGCTGGCTTGACGACATGCTCTCATCACTCTCCCCTAAATGGAAAAACGAGCGGGATGATTTTCAGCTTCTCGCCCAGAAAATTGTCGCCATAGCAACCGGCGGGAATGCCATCATTGTCGGCATGGGAGGGGCGATTGTGACCCAGTCGATGAAAAACTGCATCCATTTCAGGATATATGGCTCGCAGGAACACAAGATTAGCTCTATTGCCCACCGGACAAAAGTGAGCCCGGCAGAAGCTGTCGTCATGATCGAGAAGCGGCAAAAGGCACGGGAAAAATTCGTCCGCGACTTTCTCGACCGGGACATTAACGACATTCACTACTTCCATCTGCTGCTCAATAATGACAGAAGCAGCGCCGCGCTCATTGCGCAGACCATGGCAGCATATATACATGCCCATCAATGACAGCATTGGGGGGGGACTGACACTCCCCCCCCTCACCTGCGCCACCTGCCGACCTTTCTTGACTCCTGAATGCAGCTACTGTATATAAGAACAAATCATTGGCAGTAGGCAACTGTCGCTGGATAATTGCTTCCAAGGAGCCCGGATGTTCATAATTGGCAATCTGCTTATATCTGTCGCAAAGATAGCCGACATGCTCCTGACGCTTTACATGTACATGATCATCGGCAGCGCGCTTCTCTCCTGGGTAAATCCGGATCCTTACAATCCGATTGTACGGTTTCTCCATAGAGCTACCGATCCGGTTCTGGACAGAGTACGCAGCAAAATGCCGTATATCGGTGGGATTGACCTCTCGCCGCTCGTCGTAATTCTTGCCATTTACTTCCTGCAGAACTTCATCGTCAGGAGTATTATGGAATTGGGCTACAGGCTAAAGATGGGAGCCGTCTGATGAATATTACCCCTCTCGATATCCAGCAGCAGCAGTTTAAGGGGAAAATGCTCGGCGGACTCGATCCGAACGATGTCGATGCCTTTCTGCAGATGGTTGCGGCAGAAATGGAATCGCTCATCCGCGAAAATACCGAGCTCAAAGAGCAGGCAAAAAAGGTTGCCCTGCACCTGGAAGAGCTGTCGCAGCGGGAGGTGAGCCTGCGCGATACAATACTGGCCGCCCAGAAAGTTACTGAAGAAATGAAGGCAAATGCCCAGAAAGAAGCTCATCTTATCGTCTCTGAAGCAGAGCTGAAAGGTGAACGTATTGTAGCTGACGCTGAAAACCGGCTGCTGCTGCTTAATAATCAGATTCATGAGATACGGCGGCAAAAACTGCAGTTTGAGATGAATCTGAAATCGCTGCTTGAAGCTCATCTGAAGATGCTGACCCTTGAAGAATGAGTGCAGCGTTTCCTGAGGGGCTGATAACCGGAACGTCTGACTGCGCCATTATCAGGCTGCACCTTCAGCCGCGGGCATCCAGGACGGAGTTCTGTGGCTTGCAGGGCAATGAGCTGAAAGTCAGGGTTACCTCCCCGCCTGTCGATGATGCTGCCAACCGCCTCTGCACAGAATTTTTCGCCAAGGCCTTCAAGACCGCTAAATCAAACATAACCATAATCTCCGGGCAAAAATCCCGCCACAAACGACTCCAGATCTCCGGGACTACACCAGAGGAAGCTGCACGGCTTCTGGCAGACCTTATTTAAATTGTCCTGAACAATTGACAAAACCTGTTATTAATCATTATATTGAGTATTCATGCTGTAAAATCCAGTTTGTGAGGTTTTCAAGAAATGCCGATGTATGAGTACAAATGTGAATCGTGCAATAAGCAGTTCGAGCTGCGCCAGAAATTTTCCGACCCACCGGCAACTGTCTGCCCTGCTTGCAGCGGAACTGTTACCAAACTGATCTCTGCCACTTCGTTTGCACTCAAGGGTGGCGGCTGGCACAACGAAAGTTATGGCGGCTCCGCAAAAAACGCTCCGCCGGCAGCATGCCCGGCTGCGGCTTCTGGCGGCGGCTGTGCCGGCTGTCCTTCAGCAGCTGCCTGATGTACCAAATAAATTAATCCGGGAGACCTCTAATGGCGACCATTATCGACGGCAAGGCAATTGCCGCAAAGATCCGGAGCGAGCTCACCGCCACTGTGGCCGGACTTAAGACCAAAGGTGTAACCCCGGGACTGGCAGTGGTTCTGGTCGGCGAAGACCCCGCCAGCAAGGTCTATGTCAGCATGAAAGAGAAAGCCTGTGCTGATGTCGGCATATTCTCCGATGAACACAAACTTTCTGTCGAAACCCCTGAGGCCGATCTTCTGGCGCTTATCGCCAGACTGAACGCTGATTCGAAAATTAACGGCATCCTCGTACAGCTCCCCCTGCCGAAACAGATCAATACCGAGAAAGTTCTTGAGGCTATCTCGCCAGACAAGGATGTTGACGGTTTTCACCCCTACAATGTCGGTCGACTCATGGTCGGCAAACCGACCTTCCAGCCATGCACCCCATACGGCGTGATGGTCATGCTGAAGGAGATCGGCTTTGATCTTGCCGGCAAGAGCGTCGTTGTCGTCGGACGCTCGAACATCGTCGGCAAGCCGGTTGCATTGATGTGCCTGCAGCAGCATGCAACCGTCACCATCTGTCATTCAAGGACGAAAAACCTGGCCGATGTCGTCAGATCAGCCGATGTCGTTATCGCGGCAGTGGGTGTCCCGGAGATGATCAAGGGTGACTGGATCAAGGAAGGGGCGGTAGTTATCGATGTTGGCGTCAACCGTGTCGGCGAGAAGAAACTGGTCGGTGATGTGGAGTACGCGGCGGCAGCAGAACGTGCCAGCGCCATCACCCCTGTTCCCGGCGGAGTCGGGCCGATGACAATTACCATGCTTCTCTACAACACAGTTGAATCGGCAAAAAAAGCTGTGAATCGGGACCAGAGAGCTGTGAACCGGGAATAGTTAGTTTTTTTGTTTTTACAGTTCCAGTTCCCAGTTCCCGTTTTTCCGGTTTCATTTATCCTGGCTTCATACTCTTTTCCCCGGGTTATTCATGATCATCAGTCAGCAAAAAACATTTGCAGACATCCTGGCGTCGCTCGGCGAGTGTCGTGCCGTATTCATTGTCGGCTGCGCCAAGTGCGCCACGGTCTGCAAGTCCGGGGGAGAGGAAGAGGTCTGGCAGATGCAAGAGGCTCTGACAGCTGCGGGGAAGACCGTCACGGGTTCGGTCATCATCGACGAAGCGTGTCACATGCTCCGGGTCAGCCGCGAACTGCGGGGCAGACAGCCGATGGTTGATGATGCCGATGCACTGCTTGTCATGGCTTGCGGTGCAGGTATCCAGTCCGTCTCGGCCGCAACCCCGAAAAAGACCGTTGCGGCACTCGACAGCATGTTCCTCGGCAACATCCGCCGTTTTGGCCAGTTCGAGCAGAAATGCTCCCTTTGCGGCGAATGTATTCTGACAGAAACCGCCGGAATCTGCCCGGTTACCGCCTGTCCAAAAGGGATTCTCAATGGCCCCTGCGGCGGCATGGATGAAGGCCGTTGTGAAACTGATGCCGAAGCAGAGTGCGCCTGGGCGCAAATATTCGCCCGGATGCAGGATTCCGGCACCAACAGCAATCTGACAGCAACAGTCACGCCCAAAAACCACGCAAAAATTCCCAGACCCGGCAAACTGAAGCTAACCAAATGATCAGACAACCATCAAACCTGCAAAAGAAACTCCTGCAAAAAGAGTTTGTCATCACCGCCGAAGTCTGCCCTCCAAAAGGGTGCGACTGCTCGCGCTTCGTTAACCATGCAAAAGCGCTTTCCGGGCTGGTCGACGCGATCAACGTCACCGACAACCAGGGCGCGAATATGCGGATAACACCGCTGGCTGCCTCCTCGATTCTACTGCATCAAGGGGTTGAGCCGATCTTTCAGCTGACCTGCCGTGACAGAAACCGTCTTGCCCTGCAGAGTGAACTTCTTGGTGCGGCAGCTCTCGGCATCACCAATATCCTGGCACTGACCGGAGACCACATCTCTTTCGGCGACCACGCGCAAGGCAAAGCAGTTTTTGATCTCGACTCGGTTCAGCTTCTGGCGGCCATGAAGAGTCTGGAGAGCGGGTTTGATCTCTCCGGGAAAAGCCTCGAAGGAACACCGCGGTTTTTTGCCGGGGCGGCTGCTGCGCCCGAGGCGGAACCATTTGAGCTGACCCTATACAAACTCAGGAAAAAAGCTGCTGCCGGGGCGCAGTTTTTTCAGACCCAGGCCATCTTCTGTCCGGAGAAGCTCAGCCGCTTTGCACATGCTGTTGCGCCGCTCGGTGTAAAAGTGATTGCCGGCATTCTTCTGCTCAAATCTGCAGCAATGGCTCGCTTTATCAACAAGAACATACCTGGCTTGAAAGTGCCGGAAGAGATCATCCTGGAGCTGGAAAAGTCTGCAAATCCCCCGGCAACCGGGATAGAGATAGCCTGTCGCCTTGCAAGAGCCGTAAAACCATCTGTTGACGGGGTACATATCATGGCGATGGGTCGGGAAGACGTCATTCCGGAGATTGTAAAAGCTGTAAAATGAGGGCAGGCTGTCAGTAGAAACGCTTTTATTCTGACTGCCGGGGTCCTGATTACTTCGTTTTGGAGGTTCAAATGCAGGTCAAAAAAGCTGTCTTCCCTGTTGCCGGTCTGGGAACCCGTTTTCTTCCGGCAACAAAGGCTTCGCCCAAGGAGATGCTCGCGCTGATCGACAAGCCTCTGGTGCAGTATGTTGTCGAAGAAGCAGTCGCCTCAGGAATTGAGCAGATTCTTTTTGTCACCGGCCGCGGAAAACGGGCACTGGAAGACCATTTTGATATCGCCTTCGAACTTGAGGCTCTGCTCTACGATAAAGGGAAGGATGCAGAACTCTCGCAGGTCAGGGAGATTTCCGAGTTGGTGAACATCTTCTATGTCCGGCAAAAACGCGCACTGGGTCTTGGTCATGCCATCCTCTGTGCAAAGGACTTCGTAGGCAACGAACCGTTCGCAGTACTTCTCGGAGATGACATCATAGACGCTGACCGTCCATGTCTCGGCCAGCTCCTTGAAGTCTATCACAAGTACCGTGGATGCGTACTTGCCCTTGAACAGGTACCGAAGGAAAACATATCATCCTACGGTTGCGTAAAGGCTACCCATATCTCGGAACAAGTTTACGAGGTAACAGACCTGGTGGAGAAACCCAAACCTGAGGATGCGCCGTCTGATCTGGCAATAATAGGCCGCTACATTCTCACCCCCGATATTTTCCCCATTCTGGAAAGGCAGGAGCCTGGAAAGGGGGGGGAAATCCAGCTGACCGACGCTATCCTCAAACTCTCCAAAGAGGAGGCGATATACGGATGCAGGTTCGAAGGGGTTCGTCATGACTGCGGCGACAAGCTCGGCTTTTTGAAGGCGACGGTGGATCTGGCTCTGAAGCGCGAAGAGTTTAATGGTGAATTTGAAAAGTATCTGCGCGAAAGACTGGACTGCATGCCTTGAAGAAGAAATCCGGTTTATAGCTGCCGGCATAACTTTGGCTGCAATCACAACCCCTGAAGGGGAATAATTACCCCGTTACAACTGATTTATGCGCAGGAACTTTAACACTTTCGCCCTTAGGTAAATTCACTTGCGAAGACAATATCAGTTGCGGGGGAAGCTCCTCAGCACCAAGAATCCTTACCAGTTCCGCCAATCCCTCGGCGACCATTAATATCCTTTCTTTTGACAGGTTCTCCAGCCCGCGCACCAACAGTCTTTGCGGCACCTTCGGCGCCGAGGCCAGGAGCCCCACTCCTTTTTCCGTCAGAGTAATTTCAACAATTCGCCGATCCTTCTCGGAGCGTGTCCGTACAACCAACCCTCTTTTCACGAGCCGGTCAATAAGCCCGACAACCGTAGCCGGGTGAAGGTACATGCGCCGCGCCAGTTCTGAAGGCTTGATAGGTGTAGCTTCTGCTATCACCTTGATCGCCCATAGTTGCGACCCTGACAATCCTGTTTCCCGTTCAATCAACTTGGAGTGATCGTTAACAACCTGAAAGACACGTCGTATGTCGTCAAAAATACTCGCCAGCAAATCTGGAGTGACTGTCATAAAAACCCCTCAACTTTACTCATCTTTGCGAAATTCAGCGTTTAAATTATTATGGCCCGACAATTCAGGTAATTACCACAAAACAGTGTTAATGCCTATGTAAAAGAAGCCCACTCACACAAGCTGACCGGGCGCAAGACGGTTACTCGCAGAGGCCTGATCATTATAGCGACTCAACCAGACTGTTTACGGAAATTAACTCGAAATATCAGTGCATTGCAATCCTAAAACAGAATTTGAAAAATATCATTGCTTATTGAATCAAAAGTTGTTATGTTTTTATTCGCTAGTGCAAACTATTTTTACTTACTGATTATATCTATCTACTAAACGACATTGATCAAGACGGAAAAACGGAAGCCAATGGACAAGAAGATACTCTTCAGCGCAATCTTCATTTTCTCATTTTTTCTCATCTTCCTGGGGATGCGCAACCCGTACCTGTCAGGGGATAACGCCCCGAGACAGCGCCCACGAGCCATAACCGAAGACACAACAAAGAAGTCCCTGGAAGTCGTTGAACAGTTGAAAACTGAGGTCGCTTCCCCTCAGGTTATTTTACACACCACCCCGCCTCAGCGTATAACCTTGTTAGTCTGCACCAAATCACTCTCCCTCTTATCCTTTGCAACACCTGCAAATCTGTCTGCCCGCGCGCCGCCGCCACTCTCTTTTTTGCTCTCCTGACCGGCCCTTTCAGTCTGTCCCTTTTTAAACCCGGAGGCAGCTGTTTTCACAACATTGCTGTCGAGGAAAGATCCTCTGTTACAGACGGCAAAGTATGCCTTAATGCCGACAAAGCTTGCTACATCGTTGCCTGTCTGCAGGAAAGGTATTCAGACGATTAACTTTAAGGCGCTATCCTGATTGTAGCGTTACCCTGATAACCGGAACAGATTTGAAGCAGATGAGGTTAAAAATGAGCCGAGAAAACAGCACAGATCACTCAGTTCGCTCAGTGGACATAGTCATCGACACACTGGAATATATAATCGCCGAAGAAACCTTGCCAATAACAGCGACGCGTCTTTGCACCGCTTTGGGCATCAGCAGGAACAAGGCGTATCGTTTGCTGGCAACACTTGAAAAACGCGGGATGGTGGAAAGGGATCCAACCAGCGGCAATTACCAGCTTGGAATATTTGCCGTGGGGCTTTCCCAAAAGATTCTCAATAGCGCCAGCATCATCAGACATGCTCATCCCGTCATGATAAATCTGGCAAAGAAGCACGACGAGGCGGTTTACATGACTGTCCTTATGGGCGACGAGGTCATGTTCCTCGATATGGTCGACTGCGACCAGAAAGTTAAGGTCTCGACACTGATCGGCCAGAGTTTTCCTTTTTTCAACAATGCAGCCGGCAAAGTCATCAAGGCACTGGAATCCAGGGAAATTGCAAAAATATTTACATCAGGCAAAAAAAGAAAACTGTCATGCGACTTGAGTTTACTGGAGTCCGAACTGGACGACATCCGGAAAAAAGGGGTTGCTGTTGACTGCAACGGACTGGGAGAAGACATAATCAGTGTAGCAGTTGCCGTAAAAGATTACGCCGGCAAAGTTGTCGGCGCCATAACAATGTTAGGGCCTTCATTCAGAATGCTGGCAGAACGCCTTGAAAATGAGATCATCCCGTCATTGATCGAAGGGGCTGACATGCTTTCCATGAAATTCGGTTATGCAAAGTTTTAGCTGCTGTTCGCAGGTTTAATATCTTCAAAAAAGGAGGTATGCAGAACGCTTCACTTTTACGGAAGGCGGGACGCCGCTTTCCCTGGCTGTAACACTTCAAACGAAAGGAGTACACTCATGGCTGAAAGACAGTACGATTGGGCAGCAATCGCCAGGAACCCGAAGTTCGTCGAACTGCACCACAAGAAATCGGCATTTTTGTTTGGCTGGTGGATTTTCTCCACAGCTTACTACTTCCTGCTCCCTATCGGCGCGGCATACGCACCGGGACTTTTCAAGATCAAGGTATACAGTGTCATCAACTTTGGTTATGTCTTCGCCCTCTCCCAGTTCTTTGTATCCTGGGGTCTGGCACATTACTATGCGCATGTGGCCAACAAGGACTTTGACCGGATGACCAAAGAACTTATCGATGAATTACATCTTTAGAAAAGGAGGATACGACATGACTATTAAGAATATTATTATTGCCGCCAGTCTGGCTCTTACCTTT